>NZ_CP049015.1:3408468-3718329 GCF_011064845.1 Citrobacter freundii ATCC 8090 = MTCC 1658 = NBRC 12681
CCACACCACGCAATGCTTTGTTGTCGCGGATTTGTTTCAGAATGGCCCGCACCTGAGAAGCAAACTCTGCTTTCAGGGTGTTCATTTTCTCTCCGGGCACATCAATGGTGACAACAGCAACGTTATCCAGACGTAAGTTTAGTGTAAAAGCCGATGTCATTTCCATTATTCCGCCTCCAGAACCATTGCCGCACCCAGACCACCAGCTGCACAGGCTGTCACTAAACCAAAACCGCCGCCACGACGACGCAGCTCATGGAGGGTTTGAGTGATCATGCGCGCACCGGTGGCAGCAAAGGGGTGTCCATAGGCAATCGATCCACCCAGCACGTTAAATTTACTGTCATCAACCTCGCCAGTGGCATGCCCCCTGCCCAGCACGTCGCGGGCAAAACGTTCGCTACCCAACAGCTGAAGATTCGCCAGCGTTTGCGCGGCAAAGGCTTCATGCATATCGATCAGGGTTAAATCTGCCATCGTCAGACCGGCTCTCTCCAGGGCAAGCGGTGTTGACCACGCCGGTCCCAGCAGCATGTCCTGCCAGACATCGATGGCGGTAAAAGCAAAACTACGCAAGTACCCCAGCGGCACCAGCCCCAACTCTTTCGCACGCGACTCCGTCATCATGATCACGGCGGCTGCGCCGTCCGTTAGCGGGGTACTGTTTGCCGCGGTGACGGTGCCGTGCTTACGGTCAAACGCCGGACGTAGTTTGGCGTAATCGGCCAGCGTAGAGTTACCGCGAATGTTGTTATCTTCTGAAAAAGGATCTTTAAACGGTGGCGCGTAGGTAGTCATTACCTCATCAGCCAGCTTTCCTTCAGCCCATGCCTGAGCGGCACGCTGATGAGAGCGGTGCGCCAGAGCATCCTGCTGCTCTCGGGTAATACCATAGGTTTTGGCCATTTGCTCAGCCGTATCCCCCATACGCAAACCGGTGGAATACTCTGCGACGGCCGGCGGCACAGGCATCAGGTCACGTAAGCGCAATCGGGAAAAGAGTTTAAGGCGTTGACCGGTTGTCCGGGCCTTATTGACATCCACCAGCACCCGCGCCAGCTTTTTACTAACGCCAATAGGCAAGACTGACGAGGAGTCCGCACCACCCGCAATTCCAGCACGAATAGACCCCGCCATCAGGCTTTCCGCGACATTCGCCACCGCCTGGAAACTGGTCGCGCAGGCCCTGCTCACGCTGTATGCATCGGTATGTACATTCATACCGGTTCCCAGCACAATTTCACGAGCAATATTTGGTGCTTCAGGCATTTGCACCACCTGGCCAAAAACCAGTTGCTCGATCACATCGGCAGGAATTTCGCTGCGCGCCAGCAGCTCACCGACGACCATCTTTCCTAAATCAACGGCGGGAATGCCATGAAACGCGGTAGCCTGACGAGCAAATGGCGTACGCAATCCACTTACAATGGCAATACGGTCGCCCTGGCGGGTAACCAGCGGTAAAGCCTGACTCATAACACTCCCCTGTAAAAAAATAAAATAAGTGGTCTGACCTGATCATAGTCTTAACCAATTTTTTACATTTAGCCAAGCGGGGAGAAAAGAAAGTGGGAGCTAAGACACAGTGAATAATCACTGACAGTTACGAAAAAGCCCTTGCTATCAGATAGCAAGGGCTTTTGCAGAGGGGGATTAACGCAGGCCCAGCTGGAAAATCAGCGTTTCAGCTTCACAGGCAAAAACAAAGTCGATATCCAGACGCACACCTTCTGACTCTTCAGTAAAGGTCGAAGTGATTTGGCAAGGCTCAGATTCCACGCCACGTGCCTTTTCAGTAAGAGCGGCCAGTGTTTCTTCTGCCTCTGCGCGATTCGCGAACACACGGCTGTAGGACGCGGTGCAATCGGAGTTGTCCATGATGGTGCCAACATCCATACAGCAGCAAACCGGGGTTTCATCAGCACTGCATTTACTCATTGTAGATTTCCTCTGTATTCGCACCTGAGGTGCCAGATAAACGATGGGGATATTTTACGCTCCCATTATTCGCCTCTCCAGTCGTTAATTGTACGAAATGCGATAAGTGACCGAAATCACACTTAAAAATGATCTAAAACAAAAATCGCCCAAACAGGTGAGTGCGCACCTCCGCAATTTTGCCAGCTGGATCGCGTTTCTCTGATCAAATTTGAAAATATTTATAAACATACTTGCAACATTCCAGCTGGTCCGACCTATACTCACGCCACTGGTCTGATTTCTAAGTCGTACCTCAGACCCTACACTTCGCGCTCCTGTTACGGTATGTAACATTGTTTGTATAAAAATAAATCTATGAGGTTATGGTCATGAGCCAGAAAACCCTGTTTACAAAGTCTGCTCTCGCAGTCGCAGTGGCAATTATCTCCACACAGGCCTGGTCTGCAGGCTTTCAGTTAAACGAATTTTCTTCCTCTGGCCTTGGCCGGGCATATTCGGGTGAAGGCGCAATTGCGGATGATGCAGGAAACGCCAGTCGTAACCCGGCACTGATTATGATGTTCGATCGCCCTACTTTTTCTGCGGGTGCAATTTTCGTTGACCCGGATGTAGATATTTCCGGTCGCTCGCGTATTGGCAATGACGCCAGCCAGGATAATATCGCCCCAACAGCCTGGATACCGAACGTGCATTTTGTTGCTCCGATTAACGATCAGTTTGGTTGGGGGGCCTCAGTCACCTCTAACTACGGCCTGGCTACGGAGTTTAACAATAATTACACAGCAGGCTCGATGGGCGGAAAAACCGATTTGGAAACGCTCAATCTAAACCTGAGCGGTGCTTATCGCCTGAACAATCATTTTAGCTTCGGTCTCGGTTTAAACGCCATCTATGCCAAAGCGAAGCTTGAACGCTATGCAGGCGATTTACCACAGCAGATCGTTGCAGGCTCCGGGGGTAGAATTCCTCCATCACTGGCTGCGCAATATCCGGCAGATACACAGATTGCGCGCTTGAAAGGTGACGAATGGGGCTTCGGTTGGAATGCTGGTCTTCTTTATGAAGTAGACAAAGATAACCGCTACGGTTTCACCTACCGTTCTGAAGTAAAAATTGACTTCAACGGTGATTACCGCAGCAATCTGCCATCAATGGATCGTATTCCTGCGCAGTTGCGTCCAGTGTTCGCCAGCCTGCCAGCAGGAACCAACGGCAGTACGATCGATGGTTCACTTGATCTGAACCTGCCGGAAATGTGGGAGTTTTCAGGTTATAACCGCGTTGCACCACAGTGGGCGGTTCACTACAGCATGGCTTATACCAGCTGGAGTCAGTTCCAGGAGCTGAAAGCAAAAGGCAACAACGGCCAAACCTTGTTCTATAAAGAAGAAGGCTTCAAAGACTCCTATCGCATCGCGCTCGGTACTACTTATTACTATGATGATACCTGGACGTTCCGTACCGGTATCGCCTTTGATGATAGCCCGGTTCCGGCAAACCGTCGTTCCATCTCTATTCCGGATCAGGACCGCTTCTGGCTGAGCGCGGGCACAACCTACGCCTTTAATAAGGATGCATCGTTGGATGTTGGCATCTCTTATATGCACGGTCAGAAAGTAAAGTTCGAAGAAGGCCCATACTCCTTTGAATCTGAAGGGAAAGCCTGGTTGTACGGTATGAACTTGAACTACGCATTCTGATTTTCTTCAGACGTAAAAAAGGTGAGCTTTTTAGCTCACCTTTTTATTTGCCCAATTCCTTACTCAGAATCGATCTCTTTTAAATCGTCCTGAATGTCTTTCGCGTTCGGGTTTTCTTCTGGTTTGAGTTTCCCACCATTCGCAATAAAGTCATGACGCTGGAAGTAAGCTTCACGCACCATAATGTAAGGATCGGAAGACTGACGCAGCAGACCGTCAGAATCGAGCAATTGCGCGCGAGTTTCAATCCCTTCAACCGTCCATTTGCCTATCGACAACGGCCAGGTCAGCCAGGACAGTACCGGATACAGGGTATCGACCATATCGCCGCCGTCATCACGCAGTGTGAAACTACCGTAGAACGGAAGCTGCATATACGGCCCGTAACCCACGTCATAGTGGCCTAACGTACTGCCAAAGCGGTGTGGTTCAACGCGCTGCAACTTCGGATTAGCCATACCTGCCACATCGATAAAGCCGCCCATACCTAACAGGGTATTCAGGAAGAAACGGGTAAAGTGCACCATCCCCTGATAAGGATCGCCTTGCAGGAAATAGTTGACCATGACGGCCGGTTCTTCAAGGTTCCCCGTAAAGTTGCTTAAACCATTACGCGCCGGCTGCGGAACATAATCACGCCAGGCCACTGCTACCGGTCGAACAACATAGGGATCCAACACGTTAAAGTTGAAGTTGTACATGGTACGGTTGAACCCTTCAAATGGGTCCGAACGCCCCTGCTGTTCAGTACCGGAGCTCGCACACCCCACCAAAAGTGTGGTTCCCAGCGCAAGCGCCGACAGGCGAAGCTTCATAAGTATCTCCCTGTGTTTTATGGCTATCGCTGATTGCCATCCATGACGGAACGATGACGTATCCGCCTGTTTAGATGTGAGCGATTGTAACAGCACGTCAAATGATGTCTATATACCCTGTCTTACTGATTTGATCATAGCCTGGTAATACGCACTCCGCGGCGGTTCTATTCTAACTAACCCGATAAAAACAAACGTTACCATTTTTGCTATCTCAGACTTTCTCCCGCTGATTTTCAGAGAAAAGCCGCTACGCTTTAGCAATACGTGCTTATTCAGGATTCGGCCATGAATGACATCAAGAAAGATAAGATTGATCGACACAGCGACGAACTCGAAGTGGAAAGCGATGAAAAACTAACAGGGAAAAAGATAGAGCTTGATGAGGACAGACTCCCCTCCCGCGCCATGGCGATCCATGAACATATTCGCCAGGATGGGGAGAAAGAGATGGAGCGCGACGCAATGGCCCTGCTGTGGTCAGCCATCGCAGCCGGACTGTCGATGGGCGCCTCGCTACTGGCTAAAGGGATTTTTCACGTACAGCTGGAAGGTGTGCCAGGGGGATTTTTACTCGAGAACCTCGGTTATACCTTCGGCTTTATTATTGTCATTATGGCCCGCCAACAACTCTTTACCGAAAATACCGTCACCGCCGTACTGCCGGTGATGCAAAACCCTACCCTCGGCAATTTTGGCCTGTTGATGCGCCTGTGGAGCGTGGTACTGCTGGGTAATATTATTGGCACCGGGGTTGCAGCATGGGCGTTTGAACATATGCCGATTTTTGATGAAGAGACCCGCGATGCTTTCGTCAAAATTGGCATGGATGTGATGAAAAACTCTCCTGTGGAGATGTTTTCCAACGCCATCATTTCTGGCTGGTTAATTGCCACGATGGTGTGGATGTTCCCCGCCGCCGGAGCGGCAAAAATTGTGGTCATTATTCTGATGACCTGGCTGATTGCGTTAGGCGATACCACGCATATCGTCGTTGGCTCGGTGGAAATTCTCTATCTGGTCTTTAATGGCACGCTGCACTGGAGTGATTTTTTCTGGCCCTTTGCGCTACCAACGCTCGCCGGGAATATCTGTGGCGGAACGTTTATTTTCGCGCTGATGAGCCATGCGCAGATCCGCAATGATATGAGCAACAAACGCAAGGAAGAAGCCCGGTTACAAGCAAAGCGTGATGAGCAAACGCAGAAAAACCAGAAAAAACAGGCCTGAATGGTGACTGTTTGAGCAGTCGGGCGGCCTGAGACTTACCGTTGTGAGTAAAAAACGCTATACTCGTGCCGCTTCGTCCCCTTAGTTAAATGGATATAACGAGCCCCTCCTAAGGGCTAGTTGCAGGTTCGATTCCTGCAGGGGACACCATATATACTTCTCATGTTCATCCATTAATTAGCCAGGCGATAAAACGGCACATTCCTCACTGTTGCAGTAAGATTGTCGGACACCATTGTCTGCTTGGTAGCTATCCGCATCCCTGCTTTTCTCAGCCTCAACACATCAGCGGCAATACGCTGGCTGCCAAACCAGAAAAGCCCGTCCAGCGCAGTGACATCAAGGCCTGATTCAAGTGCCAGCTTCAGACGTTCGCGTGGTGCTTTTACTGTTTTAGCAATCTGCTGATACGGCGCTTCGCTTGAACCTGCAGGACTAATGCGCCGGATTCGATGCGACAGGCGGTACTGAAATTCATCCGGTATCCCACCGAGACTCGCTTTCAGGCTGTAAACACAACCAAAGCGTTTGCCGTTAAAGATGACGTTTTTCTGACTAAGCTGCAGCTCTTCACGCACGCTGGCAATCAGTTGCGGGGTACGGAGTAATAACAGGCGGAAAGGCAACTCAAAACTGGTCACGTAGTCCACATTCAATAAAGCAATACGCAGACGCTCTTGCGGTCCCGCCTTCAATTCGCGACATTCAGTAATAACATCAGCCCACTGGCCGGTAAGGCGGGAGCTCTCAGTCGCCTCAGTAAAGCTGTATTTTTCAGTCTCATAATCAATACGTTCAGTCACACGGAATTCCCTTCTGGCCACATCTCGGTATCGGTTGTTCACTTTACCAGCGACAAGATTGCTATGTCAGGAATCTTTGCTTAACCCGCCCAATATTTGCTTCATACCATCACACTAAGATGACGACAACTGACCGATCCGGCGCGTTTACCGGATCGGTACAGCGGCGTCATGTCAGACAACAAAACGATTGACCAGCCCCTTCATGGTGACCGACAGATTGTCCAGCCGCTGGCTGTCGCTCGCGGCCTGAGAAACCAGCGCCGCATTTTGCTGCGTAACCTGCTCCATCGGTCGCAGAGCCTGGTTTATCTGGGTTACCCCTTGCGACTGTTCCGTCGCCACACGCGCGATATCCGCAATATATTGCTTCATACTGGTGGTATTGTCCGCTGCCGCTTCCAGCGCGGTAGCGGACGCCGTGACCCGCTCAACGCCCTCACTAATTTTAACCATGTTCTGCGCAACCAGCTCGCGGATCTGGTTAGCTTCTTTGGCGCAACGCTGCGAAAGATTCCGCACTTCACTGGCCACAACCGCAAACCCCCTGCCCATCTCTCCTGCCCGCGCAGCTTCCACTGCCGCATTCAGCGCCAGTAAGTTAGTCTGAAACGAGATATCATCAATTGAGGTCACAATATTCGATATTTTCTCACTGGAAGCGCGAATATCCCCCATACTCTGGTTCGCCGCAGTGGCAACGTTACTGGCCTGTCGGACCTCTTTTTCCAGCCTGATTGTCAGATGCTCCGCTTCGCGGGCATTATCCGCTGTTTGCGTAATCGCAGTTGATAGCTGCTCCATACTGGCCACGGCTTGTACTATTGATGCAGCCTGTTCATCTGTACGTTGAGCCAAATCCTGATTTCCCACCGTAATACTGCTGCTGGCATCGGACAAAACCACGGCGCCTTGTTTAATCTCCTGTACGATATGCTGAATACTTTCCAGCATCGTGTTATAGGCACGATTAAGTGAGGAAAGCTCATCTTTACCCGGCGTCGCCAGACGTTGAGTCAGATCGCCATTCATCCCCGCAATCTTGCGCAGCGTGTCGCTGAATTGTCGATGCATATTGATTGCGATGGCTCCAGCGAAGGTCAATGATGCCAGTAGCGCTAACAAGCTGACGACCATATATATTTGCCAGTTTTTTCGTGCATCCTGCGCGAGTTTTTCTGCATTCGCCAACAGAAAATTCGCCGTCACATTTTCTATCTGCCGCATCACTTCAATACGCTGAGTTTGTACTTTGAACCAGGTAGTAGGATCGACACCAAATCCACCGTTCTCGACATGATTAAACGCGGTTTCACGAAATGAGAGGGCTTTTGACGCTTCTGCAGATTGTAAGCGATTTTTCAACATGGCCGCCTGTTCAGGCGAGCTCAGGCGCAACGATTGTGCCAGCCAGACGTTCTGTTTACTGACGACATCACTGAGCTGATGTAACTGTCCGTCGGCGAAATGACCGGAGGAAAAGATATTTGATAACAGTGCCCGTTCAATACCCGCTTGTTCTTTCAAATTCAGCAGATTGTAGTAGGCGGCGAATGCGTTTGCCATTTCGCCAGAATCCGTCAACTGCCCCAACTTACCGACAAAACTCAGCACATCAGCAATGACGTTGGTGTAAAACTTGACCACATCTGCGGCTGGAAGCCCCAACTGCGTGACATTTTCCCGGATGGTGGCGAGCGAAAGAATGTTTTTCTTAAACGCAGCGACAGAGGTAGCAACATCCCCTTCCGGTAATGCAGTATCGGACAACGAGCGCACGAATACCTCGATCTCGCGATCGGTCAAAGCCCGCTGTGCGTTTAACTCATCTTTGAACGTAGTCCCTGCAGCCCCCAGAAATCCGACACTCATTCCCCGTTCTTTTTGCAGTTCATGCACCACATTTCCAGCACTGCGTGCGAGCGCTGTCAGTTGGGCAATATTCTCCATCTGCCGTTCTGTCTCAATACGCGTCAATATTCCTGAACCTGCAAACCAACACAACGCCAGTAATAGTGGTTGTAGCGCGATTATTAACTTCATTTTCATCGGCATTCGATAAACCCACCACATGCCACTTCCCTCCATTGTCCATATTTTCATTATGGTTATCGGCGTAAAGAAGCGGCTCTTTAAATTTGAGCAATGGGCAACTGTTTGTTTTTTAGATTAAATATTTACCAGGATAACTCTATTTAATTACTTCAATCAGAATAAAACGCTGTCTAATCTGAATCTGCAAACCTATGCTCCATCTTATTAACTTATTCGGCATATTATTTTTTATTAAAAAAATCAGGTAATCATCAACTGATTCAGCAAGGGAGAGAGACTCAGGACAGTGATAGCAGCCGAGATAACAGCCGTGACTGCGGCCATCATTCTGGCATCCCGCCGAACGTTAAGGTTATAATCCTTACAACAATTTTTTGGATTAGAAGCGACAATGACAAAACTTACCCTACAAGAACAGATGCTTAAAGCGGGTCTGGTCAGCAGCAAAAAAATGGCGAAAGTGCAGAGAACGGCGAAAAAATCGCGCGTTCAGGCTCGTGAAGCCAGAGAAGCGGTTGAAGAGAATAAAAAAGCGCAGATCGAGCGTGATAAGCAACTCAGCGAACAACAGAAGCAGGCCACGTTGTCTAAAGAGTATAAAGCGCAGATCAAGCAACTAATTGAAATGAATAAAATCACCATTACCCGTGGCGATATTGGTTACAACTTTACTGACAATAATCTGATCAAAAAAGTCTATGTTGATAAGGTGACTCAGTCTCAGTTGATCAAGGGCCGTCTGGCTATTGCCCGTCTGACGGCTGAAAGTGGTAGCGAGAGCGAATACGCCATCATTCCGGCAGTCGTCGCCGACAAGATTGCCCAGCGCGATGCAAGCTATATCGTGCTTAATTGCGAACTGAGCCAGGAAGCTAAGGATGAAGACGATCCGTATGCTGATTTTGTCATTCCTGATGATCTGATGTGGTAAGCAAAACCCCTCAATAATCACCCGGAATTTCGTCACATATTTCGGTGAACGCTCACGCTGCCACCGAAATACTGTCAACGTCTCTTCATCCCCACATTCCGCCTGCTAAAACTTATAGTGTTCTTTGCTCAGTCCGTATTTTCTCATGCGTAAATAGAGTTTTTTACGCGGGATTTGTAGATACTCCGCGACTTCATTAATACGCCCCTGATGGATATTTAGCGCTTCAGTAATGATCTGCCGCTCGTACTCGTCGACCCGACGATCGAGCGGTGTCGGTTGAGGCAAATGCAGTTGCGGATTCGCGGTTTCAGCCAGTGGCAATAGCCCAACGGCAAAAAGCTCGGCGGCATTGGCCAGTTCCCGAACATTGCTTAACCACACGCGACGCCGCATACCTTTTAGTAATTCCCCGTCAATCTCAGGCACAGGATGGTTCAGACGCAGACAGGCTTTCTGCAGATAATGGCGAAACAGCGGTTCAACATCATCCGGGCGCTGAGACAACGGCTGGCAACCAATTTGCGTCATCGCAAAACAGTAATAGAGTTCGGCCACAATCTGGTTGGTTGCCGCCAGTTCCACCAACGAAGTGGCGCCAATGCCAATTAGGCGAAACGGACGTCGCTCCTGGCTTTGCAAATGCACCAGATGGTGCTGCTGTTCACGCGTCAGGCACTCAATATGGCTCAGAACCAGCGTTCCCCCTTGCGCCTGGGCAATAAGGTCATTGAGTTGTTCCGAGTTCCCGGGCGTCAGTTCACCGCGAATAAACGCGCCTTCAGCGCTGCGCCCAAGTTGATGTAAATAACGGGCCCCGGTCATACGCCCGGTTCCCGGCTCGCCATAAAACCAGACGGCAATATCCGTTTCCGCCAGTTGCCGTAAACGCTGGCGATACTGATTAACCCAGTCACTGTAGCCGACCAGTTCAACTTGTAGCTTTTGCTGGCAATAGTGACGACGTGCAATCACAGATTTTCTCTGACGCAACGCATCCTCTACCAACACCAGCAGTTTGCCAGGATCAACCGGTTTTTGCAGAAAGTCCCACGCCCCTTTCTTCACCGCGTCCACCGCCATCGGAACATCGCCATGCCCGGTGATCAACAGGATCGGAAGCTGATTGTCATCCTGATGAAACAACGTCATCAGGTCGATTCCATTACAGCCAGGCATACACACATCGCTCAGGACAATCCCTGGCCAGTCGGCCTGCAACCAATTTCGGGCATCAAAAGGGTTACTGCATGCGAATACATGATATCCCTCCTGTTCAAGCAACAGGGTGTAAGCGTCGAGAACATCGGCATCATCATCAATAAGCAGAACAGAATATTCATCACTCAACATCGTTTACATCCGTCAGATTAAATTGCAGAACGACGCAGGCATTGCGCCCCGGGGTTGACGCCAGGCGCAGTTCGCCGTTCATTTGCATCATTAACGATACACAAATCGATAAGCCAATACCGAGGCCAACATCCTTACTGGTGGTAAACGGTTTTAACAGTGATGGTAATAATGCCCCAGGCCAGCCGGGGCCGTTATCGCTGATAAATACGCACAACCGGCTGCCTTCGGCCTGCCAGTGAACATCTATTTTCGCCGCTACCGGACAGGCATCCAGCGCATTTGCCAGGACGTTTACCAGCACCTGCTGAATACGCACTTCATCACCAGCCACCCACACGCTCCGATCTGGGAGCGTCAGCGTACCCTGCTGTGGCTTATGCCGCATGGACAACAGTTCCCAGGCAGCATTGAACGTTTGTCGGAGATCGACCGGATGCAGAGGCGTACCTGGCTCGGCCCGGCGCGCAAACTGACGCAGCGAACGGATAATGGCATCAATGCGAGTAATCAGTCCCTCCGCTTTGGTTAATGTGCTTCTGGCCTGAGCGGATTGCCCCTGTTCAATTGTCCTCCCCGCCGTAAACAGGTACATCGACAGCGCATTCAGCGGTTGATTAATCTCGTGCGCCAGCGTGGTCATAGTCTGGCCGACCACCGCCAGTTTTGCGGTTTGGATCAGCTCATCCTGCGTTGCGCGAAGATCGGATTCAATCTCTTTGCGCTCGGTCACTTCCTGCTCCAGCTGATTTTTTTGCGCGCTCAACTGGCCCAGAGTATGGCGCAGCAAGCCTGCGATACGCCCCAGTTCATCGCGTCCATATACCGGGATAGTGGCATCCGTTCTGCCAAGACCAATTTGCACCACGGCCTGGTTGAGCGCAGTAAAACGTTTCACCAGACGCGAACGAATGAAAAAGTGATTAAGCCCCCAGGCGAGAAGTAGCGCCAGCAGCGTCGCCAGCAGGATAAGTCCACCGCTGACACGAACAATTTGTTCCAGCCGTTGGTTAAACGTCTGCATTTGCTGATGGCTGCTCCCCAGTTGCGCTTCAAGCAGTGTTCGAAAGCGCCCAAGTGTGGCCTCTCTGGCATGGCTGGCATCAACGAGCGCTTTTTGCGCTGCGACATAATCGCGCATGGTATCGGGCATTTTATTTTTCATCATCCCGATTTCCAGCAGCTCATCGATAGTTTGTCGCAGGGTGATAGTGCTGGGCCAGTCATCAAGGGTACGGATATTTTCATCCGCCGTTTTCTTCAGATTTTCCAGGTAGCGGATGTGATTCTCCACCAGCATTCCGTCGTCGCTACCCGATTTCAGTTCATTAAGCCTGTCGCGTAAATCATCAACGATCTGGTTTTCAATTCTTGCCAGGGTGTAAACCTGCTGCTGCTCGTTTTGCACCTCTCGGGCACGTTTGAGATACAGCGCCGCATCACCATTTTTGGCCTCGATTTGATCCAGCAACGTCCCCTGCTGCCAGGTAAAATCCTGCACCAGTGAATTCAGCTCAGTAGTAAAATCATCATGTAGCCAATCAATGCGCGCGGAAAGTTCGCTCACTTTTTCGCGTACTAGGAACATGTTGTAGAGCACCCGATCCAGTTCCGCCATCAGCGCCCGGCTGTCTTGCAAAATCACCGCCAGTTGCTGCTGTTCTGCTGGTTGCAACCCCCTGCTCAGCACTTCGATTTTATCCAGATGCGAGATTATCTGATTGCGCAGTTGCAGCCTTACCGTCGTATTGGGAGCCAGCAGGAATTCATTAAGCTGGTCCACAACCAGGTTGAGATTCCCTTCAATCAAAAAAGCGGAATGCACGCGCGGGAAGTAATCATCAAGCGAATAGCGTATCTGCGAGCTCTGTTCATGCCAGGAGTACAGACTGACGCAGCTTACGCTCAACGTCAGTAATGCACCCGTCAGAAAGGCTCCTCGCAGACTGCTGCTGATGCTGAGCTGACGCAGACGGTGCAGTATCGATCCACCTTTCATTTTAATTCTTCCAGTTTTGATATCGCCTGACGCTGATTTTTAAGAAACCAGAGCTGCCACTCCATCATCTGCTGTTCGGCAACGCTTTTATTATCAAACTGCGCAAGCCAGGCTTCATCTTCACTACTTTTGGCATCTATCGGAACGCTGGTCAGTAAGGCTCTGATTTCGGGTAGCGGGCGTTTCAGGCGAGCTTCCGCACTGTATAGCGCCCGCCATGCATCCTTTAGTTGCGCAAGACGAAAACTGATGGCGGTATCAAACATCCGCTGCACCAACTGTTGCCGCTTAAGGATCAGCCGATAGTTAAGCGCAGGCTGGTTCATTAAAATGGCCTGCTGAGCGGCGCGGGGATTATCAGATGCGAGCTGCGTTACCGGGTATTTCCCCGTATTCGCATCCGCAAGGATCCGCTGTCCCTCCGGGCTTAACAAATAGCGGATAAAACGACGCGCTTCATTGGGGTGCTGGCTGTTATTGAGAACAGCAACATAGGTTGGCGATACCGCCGAGCGTGGAAAATAGGTAAATGCCAGGTGAGGATCGTTAAGCAGCAAGTTGGCATAATTATCAATGACCGGCCCCGCAACGCCAAGGCCGCTCTTAATTTTGTCGGCTACGCCAAAACTGCGTGATGAAATCGTCACCAAATTTCCAGCACTCGCCAGTAATGTCGCCCAGCCCTCTTCCCACCCTTTTTGCTGTAGCAACGATTCAACCATCAGATGGTTGGTATCGGAACGCGATGGGCTACTCATTAACAAAGCGTTCTGATATTTAGGATGCGTTAAATCCCCCCAGTCAGCAGGAGGCGACAAATGACGCGCCGCCAGCGCAGAACGGTTAATCAACAGGCCAAAACCAGATATCGCAACAGCCACGGAGGTAGAACGAATCGAGTCCGGCACCAGCCGCTGGCTTTCCGGCAGCACATTATCGAAGGGCGCCAGCTTCTGATGCTCCTGAAGATGCTGCAACAGCATGGGCGACGAGGTCAAAATCAAATCGACGTTCTCCGCATTGGCAGTATCAAGCAGTTGTTCCAGTGAACTGCTGGTCCGGTTTAATGTGCGAATCATCACCGACCCCGGTTCCGTCTGCCAACGCTGAATAATCCAGGCCGTTGCCCCCGGTGAAAAGGTTGTTGCCATTACCAGCTCTTTACCCTGCGCCAGACAACTCACCGACAGCGACATAAAACAGAGCGAGATCGCCCAACAACGCCCCCGGTCCAAAAGTCTGTTTGTGATCCCGTTCATAAATACCAACATGTGCAAAAAATAATATTGAGACAAAACTTACCCGTTTATCACTGCCAGAGTTAAGAATAAGGTTATTCGTAGAATAACCAAACGGAAAGTGACGGCATCGGTAAAGAATACCCGAAAATGCAGCCTGAATTTGTTAATATCCGCACACGCTGATGATAAAAACGTCCGTAAAAGAATAGAATTTAAAATCCATTATTTAAAAAGAGTCAAAATCAGCCACGCAATCCACAAATTGTGTCAATAGTGACTCATTTCATCAACTTGAGTTTCTCTGCCACCTATTTCACTCTTCACTGCGAAAAATCCTGATATTCACATCAATATAAATTTAGGTGATGATATGTTATCAATATTTAAAGCAGGGCCAGCGGCAAATAAAGTCCCGGCGGAGAAAGTCCAGGAAACTTATGGCCGATACCGCATTCAGGCATTACTCAGCGTATTTCTTGGCTATCTTGCGTACTATATTGTGCGCAATAATTTCACGCTCTCAACACCGTACCTGAAGGAACATCTGGATCTCAGTGCCACACAAATTGGTCTACTCAGCAGCTGCATGCTTATTGCTTATGGGATCAGTAAAGGCATTATGAGCAGCCTGGCAGACAAGGCCAGCCCTAAGGTCTTTATGGCATGCGGCCTGATTCTGTGTGCCATTGTAAACGTCGGTTTAGGATTCAGTACCGGATTCTGGATTTTTGCCGCTCTGGTCGTTTTCAATGGTTTGTTCCAGGGTATGGGCGTTGGCCCTTCATTTATTACCATTGCCAACTGGTTTCCGCGTAAAGAACGTGGACGCGTTGGCGCATTCTGGAATATCTCTCACAATGTTGGCGGTGGTATTGTTGCCCCGATCGTGGGTGCCGCATTTGCCATTTTGGGGAGCGAGCACTGGCAAAGTGCTAGCTATATTGTTCCGGCCGGTGTGGCCGTCCTGTTCGCTTTTATTGTGCTAATGCTCGGGAAAGGTTCACCACGCCAGGAAGGCTTACCGGCTCTGGAACAAATGATGCCGGAAGAAAAAGTCGTATTAAATTCCCGACACACTGTCCAGGCGCCAGAAAATATGAGTGCCTTCCAGATCTTCTGCACCTATGTGCTGCGTAATAAGAATGCCTGGTATGTATCACTGGTAGATGTCTTCGTCTATATGGTGCGTTTTGGCATGATTAGCTGGTTGCCTATTTATCTGTTAACCGAAAAACATTTTTCGAAAGAGCAAATGAGCATCGCTTTTCTGTTTTTTGAATGGGCGGCAATCCCTTCCACATTACTGGCGGGTTGGCTTACCGATAAACTGTTTAAAGGCCGTCGCATGCCGCTGGCCATGATTTGTATGGCGCTGATTTTCGTCTGTTTGATCGGCTACTGGAAAAGTGAATCCCTGCTGATGGTCACTATTTTTGCCGCCATTGTGGGTTGCCTGATCTATGTTCCACAGTTCCTCGCTTCTGTTCAGACGATGGAAATCGTCCCCAGCTTCGCAGTGGGGTCAGCGGTAGGTTTACGCGGATTTATGAGCTACATTTTTGGCGCGTCGCTGGGAACCAGCCTGTTTGGCGTAATGGTCGACAAAATGGGATGGCATGGCGGATTCTATCTGTTGATGGGTGGGATTGTCTGCTGCATCCTGTTTTGCTACCTCTCTCATCGTGGCGCGCTGGAGCTCGAACAGCAGCGAAAAAATGCTCAGCAAGAGGAAGCCTCACTCCAGTTGGCGGATGCCCGGTAATTCATTTCGCTCTCACAAAAAAGTGCCAGCGATGCTGGCACTTCAATAACTCAGATAAATAAAAAAGCTCAACGTGATAATTTATTGCTAAACGTAACATTCCAAATTATTGCTTACCGTAACCCACCATAAAGCGAATAATCAAACCGCAAGCAGGAGCAAGAAACAGGAATAACCCGGTTACCATTTCGTTACCATTGGTCAATCGCATAGTAAAAAAGTAAATTAATGCCGTAAGGATGGCCATGCCGAGAAAAGCGCTGATTGACGCCGCAGCGCCCATAACCTGCCAGATATAGCAACTGACGCACAAAATGCTCAGAGCGAGAAAGATCCAGAAATAGAGCATAGCGATACCTCCTGTTTGCCGTAAACTTAACGTAAGTCCTTACACTCCCTTAACTTTATATTCTAAGACAATTCCTATCCTCGTGCAATTTCAGCAACATCTTAGTTACAAAAATCCTTCACCTGCATACTATTACTCTCTCGGGCAGACATTTATTTAATCTGCATAAAAACAACGGATTATATATAGGTTAATTTTTGTTCTTAATCGCCTTAAAAACATTTACGAATCTTGAGTAATTATTTCTGGCTGACATTAATTTTCGGGTGTACATTGTGCGTCCGATCATTCATGCCCCCTCGTGGTTTTGTCCTGACTCAGTTTTACACTCTTTACAGGAACCAATGTCGTTCATGGCGGCCTAACGATCAGTACAGAGTGTAAAGCGAAAGACAAAGAATCTTCGCGATACATCTATTTCGTATCAACAACAGGTGCTTATGTTCCCCCAATGTAAATTTTCACGCGCGTTTTTGCATCCGCGCTACTGGCTCACGTGGTTTGGTGTTGGAGTGCTCTGGTTACTGGTACAGCTTCCCTATCCCGTATTGTGTTTTCTTGGTACTCGTACAGGAACGCTGGCTCGTCCATTTTTAAAACGCCGTGAATCTATTGCACGTAAAAATCTCGAACTCTGTTTCCCAAATTTGTCGCAGGAAGAAAGAGACAAACTGGTCGATGAGAATTTCCGTTCACTCGGCATGGGGCTACTTGAAACAGGTATGGCCTGGTTCTGGCCGGACCGTCGGGTGCGTAAATGGTTTGATGTAGAAGGACTGGACAACCTGAAGCGCGCCCAGTTGCAAAATCGTGGCGTGATGGTTGTAGGTGTACACTTTATGTCGCTCGAGTTGGGTGGCCGCGTAATGGGGCTTTGTCAGCCAATGATGGCGACCTATCGCCCGCACAACAATAAGTTGATGGAGTGGATCCAAACCCGTGGTCGTATGCGCTCCAACAAGGCGATGATCGGCAGAAATAATCTACGTGGTATTGTCGGTGCTCTGAAAAAAGGAGAAGCCGTATGGTTTGCCCCCGATCAGGACTACGGTCGTAAAGGAAGCTCATTTGCCCCCTTCTTTGCCGTCAAAGATGTGGCAACCACCAACGGTACCTACGTGCTGTCGCGTTTGTCTGGTGCAGCGATGCTGACCGTAACCATGGTGAGAAAAGCAGATAACTCTGGTTATCGCCTGTTCATCACGCCTGAAATGGAAGGTTACCCGTCTGATGAGTGCCAGGCAGCGGCCTATATGAATAAAATTATCGAAAAAGAGATCATGCGCGCCCCCGAGCAGTATCTCTGGATCCACCGTCGCTTCAAAACGCGCCCGATGGGTGAAGCCTCGTTGTATATCTGAAAAGAAAGGCCGCAAGGCCTTTCTTTTTTTCTACGGCTGAATTACTTCACGCCCCATTTATTGTGGAGTTCAGTCATTCGTTCGCTATAGCTTCGGGCAATGCAGGCTGGCTCATCATCCTTCTCCTTCCAGCACTCGTTGCGTCCTTTGATCCAACCGCGCTGCTCTGCTTTTAACATCGGATCATTCTTCGATTTAGCCAGTGCCTGTTTAAAAATTTCGTTCAATTTCAGATCCATTGCAGAGAGCGATGGGCTCTGGCAAATAATATCTTCCGCACTTCCCTTTTGAACAGCAGAGCAGGAGTAAGACGGACCTGCGTTGGTCGATTTTTTCGCTGGAGAATAATCAATATTATCCTCCGGCAGGCAAACCCCGTGCTTACGATTAGGTCCAGTCCAGGATACGTCCGGATTTCCGTCATCTTTGCGGGAGATAGAAACGGTATTTTTACCACTTGTCGCCTCCCAATAGTTTTCATTGAAAGCCTTCACCGTCGCCTTCCCGCCATCAATCCAGACATTGCCTTTACCATCACTATTCACACCACCAATACTTGCGCAGCTGAAATTGAACGCCAGCGGCGAGGCCGCCATCGACGTCAACGGCGTAAGAGCGAGTGCTAACATCATTAACCTGGTCATTTTTAACCTTTTCATTATTAAATTCCGCGAAAAATTAACCGCATTAACATCATGGCGATATGAGAACTATCCGAGTAAGCATTCCGTCGCTCAATAGCAATTTATTACCGAGAGAAATTAAACTGTCGCCGAATCACGACACTTGTAAGTTATTAAAATTAAATAAAAAAATGCCTCTTGTCTCACCTCATTTTTAGGCGTACATTAGCGCCGTCTGGAGCATTAAAGCTCAGAATTCTGAGGTGATGCAGCCAAGTAAACGAGGGGAATTCTCCATTTCGTTTATGCGTGCATCAGCTCTCTGTCAGGTAAGCATATGTTCATTTAGACATACCCAAGGTATGCGGAGAGATGAAAAGTGAAATATTTCTTTATGGGCATTTCTTTTATGGTCATCGTTTGGGCCGGTACTTTCGCCCTGATGATCTAAATTAAAAGACGCAGCAAAAAACAGGAGCCATCAGGCTCCTGTTTGCATTTTGGGGGAACATTCGGTCAGTCGGTACTTTCAGAAGTCGATTTTGCACTGGTCGGTAACAGGCCATCTGCACGGAACATTGCTTTGATACCGCGAATAGCCTGACGGGTACGGTCACGGTTTTCAATTAACGCAAAACGCACATGCGTATCACCATAATCACCAAACCCAATCCCCGGTGAAACGCATACCTTCGCTTCATTCAGCAGTTTCTTGGCAAACTCAAGTGACCCCATCCCGGCGTATTGCTCTGGAATTTTCGCCCAAACGTACATCGAGGCTTTTGGCACCTCGACCATCCAGCCAGCTTCATGCAGCCCTTTGACCAGCACATCACGACGACGTTTATATTGCTCTGCAATATCTCGCACGCACTGCTGATCGCCTTCCAGCGCGGCGATAGCCGCAACCTGTAACGGTGTAAAGGTCCCGTAATCGTGATAGCTCTTAATTCGCGCCAGCGCGTTCACCAGCGTTTTATTGCCCACCATAAAACCGATACGCCAGCCCGCCATGTTGTAGCTTTTCGACAGGGTGAAAAATTCAACTGCGACATCGCGAGCGCCCGGTACCTGCATAATCGACGGCGCTTTCCAGCCGTCGTAGACAATATCGGCATAGGCCAGATCATGAACCACCAGCACGTCATAGCGTTTAGCCAGAGCCACAACTTTTTCGAAGAACTCCAGCTCGACGCATTGCGCAGTCGGGTTCGACGGGAAACCTAAGATCATCATCTTCGGTTTCGGATAGCTTTCGCGAATCGCGCGCTCCAGCTCATTAAAGAAATCGACGCCTTCGACCAGCGGCACAGATCGTACCTGCGCGCCGGCAATCACCGCGCCATAAATATGGATGGGATAACTTGGGTTGGGTACGAGGACCGTATCACCGTGATCGAGCGTTGCCAGCATCAGGTGCGCAAGTCCCTCTTTGGAACCGATGGTCACAATGGCTTCGGATTCAGGATCGATCTCAACGTCATAGCGTTCCTGGTACCAGCGGGAAATCGCCCGACGCAGACGCGGAATACCGCGAGAGGTGGAATAACCGTGCGTATCCGGGCGCTGCGCTACGGTACACAGTTTTTCAACAATGTGAGGAGGCGTGGCCCCATCCGGGTTCCCCATGCTGAAGTCGATAATATCTTCGCCGCGCCGACGCGCAGCCATCTTCAGTTCAGCCGTGATGTTAAAAACGTACGGGGGAAGGCGATCAATACGCGTAAAGCGACGTTCAGGGCGGGAGTCAGCCATAATATCCTCAGATTAACGTTAGCGCCCGGACCGTCCGAGCGACGCTGCCACGATGGTGGCACGTTTAGAAAATAGCCTGAATAATTTCCTTCTGTCGAGAGGCAAAACAAAATATTTTTTCCTGACAAAAAAGAGGAACAACATAGTAAAATGAGGAAATATTCATTTTCACAACCCGCTTAAAATTACCATCATTTAACATTTTGTTGTTAAATACATTACCTTGAACGCAGCGCTGACAGGACAGGTATTGTAAATACAACAATCATGCAACAATCCCCTTTTAATATTATGGTTTTTCCTCATTAGGCACAGGCTGCGTGGGCGCTGGTCATCCTGGCCCAGGTTACCTATCATAGAGGTTTAACCCTTGCGCAAGAGTCACCCGTGCACGAAATATTCAATATGCTGCTGGCGGTATTTGACCGGGCAGCACTGATGCTGTTCTGTCTGTTTTTCCTGATTCGTATCCGCCTGTTCCGCGAACTGTTGCACAAATCAGCCCACTCCCCAAAAGAGCTGCTCGCCGTTACCGCGATTTTCTCAATGTTTGCCCTGTTCAGTACCTGGTCCGGCGTACCGGTTGAAGGCTCACTGGTTAACGTGCGTATTATCGCGGTCATGTCAGGGGGGATTCTGTTTGGCCCGTGGGTCGGTATCATTACGGGCCTCATCGCGGGTACCCACCGCTATCTGATCGACATCGGCGGCGTCACCGCCCTGCCCTGTTTTATCACCAGTATTCTGGCAGGCTGTATTGCCGGGTGGATCAACCGTAAGATCCCTAAAGCGCAGCACTGGCGAGCGGGCATTTTAGGCGGAATGCTGTGCGAATCCCTGACGATGATCCTCGTCGTCGTCTGGGCCCCCTCTATCGCATTGGGACTGGATATTGTCTCAAAAATCGGTATCCCAATGATCCTGGGCAGCGTCTGCATTGGCTTTATCGTCATGCTGGTGCAAAGCGTGGAGGGCGAGAAAGAGGCCAGCGCCGCGAAGCAGGCCAAGCTGGCGCTGGATATTGCCAACAAAACCTTGCCGCTTTTTCGGCAGGTTAACAGCGAGTCGCTCCGCCAGGTATGCGAAATTATTCGCCATGACATCCATGCGGACGCCGTCGCGATTACCAATACCCAGCACGTTCTGGCCTACGTTGGCGTGGGGGAACTTAACTACCGTGATAACGATGATTTCGTCAGTCCTACCACTCAGCAGGCGATCAATTACGGAAAAATCATCATTAAAAACAATGATGAAGCGCATCGCACACCGGAAATACACTCCATGCTGGTGATCCCGCTGTGGGAGAAAGGTGTTGTCACCGGTACGCTAAAAATCTACTACTGTCACGCCCACCAGATAACCTCCTCGCTGCAGGAAATGGCTATTGGCCTGTCGCAAATTATCTCGACTCAGCTTGAAGTTTCCCGGGCGGAACAGCTACGCGAAATGGCAAATAAGGCAGAGCTACGCGCACTACAAAGTAAAATAAATCCTCATTTCCTGTTTAACGCCCTGAACGCGATTTCATCCTCGGTACGACTTAACCCAGACACCGCACGCCAGCTCATTTTTAATTTGTCGCGTTATCTTCGCTACAATATCGAATTAAAAGACGATGAGCAGATCGACATCAAAAAAGAGCTGTATCAAATCAAGGATTACATCGCCATCGAACAAGCGCGTTTTGGCGACAAACTAACGGTTATTTATGATATCGATGAAGAGGTAAGCTGTTATATTCCCAGCCTGCTGATTCAGCCGCTGGTAGAAAACGCTATCGTCCATGGGATTCAGCCCTGCAAAGGGAAAGGTGTGGTCACCATCAGCGTGGCGGAGTGTGGTAACCGGGTACGGATAGCCGTGCGGGATACGGGCCACGGTATCGATCCAAAAGTGATTGAACGGGTCGAATCCAATGAAATGCCGGGCAATAAAATTGGTCTATTGAATGTGCACCATCGCGTTAAGCTGCTCTACGGTGAGGGATTACATATCCGCCGTCTGGAGCCAGGCACTGAGATTGCCTTTTATGTACCGAATCAGCATTCGCCCGCAGCCGCACCGGCCACATTGTTGCTTTAACCAGGAGTGAAGTCGTGAAAGTCATCATTGTTGAAGATGAATTCCTGGCCCAACAGGAACTGAGCTGGCTGATAAAAGAGCACAGCCAGATGGAGATTGTCGGCACGTTTGACGATGGTCTGGACGTGCTGAAATATCTCCAGCACAACCGCGTTGACGCCATTTTTCTGGATATTAATATTCCCTCGCTGGACGGCGTATTGCTGGCACAAAATATCAGCCAGTTCGCGCATAAACCCTTTATTGTGTTTATTACCGCGTGGAAAGAGCACGCCGTTGAAGCCTTCGAACTGGAAGCTTTTGACTACATTCTGAAGCCGTACCAGGAATCACGCATTGTCAGCATGCTGCAAAAGCTGGAAGCCGCCTGGCAACAGCAGCAAACGGGAACTTCGCTCGCCAGTCCGGTGGCCCGCGAAAACGATACGATCAACCTGATCAAAGATGAGCGGATCATCGTGACCCCGATCAACGACATCTACTACGCAGAAGCCCATGAAAAGATGACGTTTGTCTACACCCGGCGCGAATCGTACGTGATGCCGATGAACATCACCGAATTTTGCAGCAAACTGCCGGCTTCGCATTTCTTCCGCTGCCACCGCTCGTTCTGCGTGAATCTGAATAAAATCCGCGAGATCGAACCCTGGTTTAACAATACCTATATTTTGCGCTTAAAAGATCTGGAATTTGAAATCCCGGTTAGTCGGAGTAAAGTGAAAGAGTTCAGACAGTTAATGCACTTATAGCGCAGAGAAAGAGCGATGAAAGAGCCAGGCCTTCCCGCAGACCAACAGTTTTTCGCCGATCTGTTCAGTGGCCTGGTGTTAAACCCACAGCGTCTGGGGCACGTGTGGTTCGCAACCCAGCCCACCACGTTACCGACCGGCAGTTTATGTATTGATCTTCCGCGCCTTGATATCGTGCTACGTGGGGAATACAGCAACCAACTGCAAAAACAGCAGCATAACCTGGCAGAAGGCGACATGCTGTTTATCCCGGCGAAAGCGGCCAATCTGCCCGGCGGCGACAAACCCGTGATGCTGCTGAGCCTGGTTTTTTCTCCGGCATGGCTGGGACTCTCTTTTTACGATAATCGAACTGCATCGCTGCTTCGTCCGGTACGCCGTATTGAGTTACCCCATCCACAGCGCGGCGAAGGCGAGGCGATGCTCACCGCATTAACGCATTTAAGCCGCTCTCCTCAGGCCCAGGATATCATTCAGCCGTTGGTGCTTAGTCTGCTGCATCTGTGTCGTAGCGTGGTGAATACCCGCCCAGACACAGAGCGCCCACGCGCTGAATTTCTCTATCATAGTATGTGTAATTGGATACAAGATAACTATGCCCAGCCGCTGACTCGCGAAAGCGTGGCGCAGTTTTTTAATATCACACCCAATCACCTGTCAAAAGTGTTTGCCCAGCACGGCACTATGGGGTTCGTCGAGTATCTGCGGTGGGTAAGAATGGCGAAGGCGCGCATTATCTTGCAGAAATACCATCTGTCGATTAGCGAAGTTGCACAGCGGTGTGGATACCATGACAGTGATTATTTCTGCCGCCTGTTCCGGCGTCAGTTTGGCCTGACGCCGGGAGAGTACGGCGCGCGTTTTCAGTCAGCGCGTTGATTATGTCAACACCTGCCAGGGCCGCCGCATCTTTGCTTTATGGTGAGTCGTTACAGCCGATGTCTGTGTGTTTAGCCCAATTGACCATTCCCTGGAAATCAACAATCACCACGGATTCATCGCCAACCACCCAAGCATCATGGCCTGGAGGAATGCGCGACAGCTCACCGGGCTTACAATCAAATTCGCTGCCATCATCCATTTTTACCCGCAGCACACCGGAAACGTGGTACTGAAAATGAGGGGCTTCGCAACTCTTCGTTCCAGCGATAGGTTGAACTGACGTAGACCACCGCCAGCCTGGCTCCAGGACAGCACGGCCGACGATTGCACCTCCCACATCGAGAAGCTCCAGTCGCCCGTGAGGGAACTCACGAACTTCGTCTGGAAGACCAAATGACTTCACTTCTGCTTTGTCCATTGCGCACCTCCTTAGGTTGATTACGCGCATGGCCGCTCTTAAATTATATCAGCAGCGGTCATTTATTGTACGATTCGTAATCTCAGCCAGGATCGTTGTAAAATAACGGCCTTTAGCTAAACCCTGCAGGCTTACTCAATAAAGTGAATATACGATGAAGAACAGACGTGCACTCTCCCTGATGTGTTTTCAGATGCTGGAATCAGGTGCGGATCGTCGGACCGTGAAAAGAGCCCTGACCTCCCGCCGTGTTAAAGGTCGCCAGGCGGTAGTTCTGCTCTGCAAGCAAGAGATGACGCTGTTGAGGGCCGGGAAACTACCGTTCTCTGATTGATAATTTCCCTTTCTGACCCTCTTATCCACTCTTGCTGTCAAACTTAAAACGTCAGTTCTGCCTCCAGCAGCGCAAGAATGCTCTCAGCATTTTCAGCGGCAAACAACGACTGGCGGAACTGCTTGTTCACCAGCTTGCGCGCCAGCTGCGAGAAGACCTTCACGTGGTTTATGCCTTCATCGGCACCCAGCGTCAGCATGATCACCAGTTCTACATCACCCATCTCAGACTGCCAGTCAACGGGCTGCAGAAGCCGGGCAATGCTGATGCTGGAATGGCGGATCCACTGGGATTTCGTGTGCGGAATAGCCACACCGAAGCCGACGGCGGTGGTGACGATCTCTTCGCGCTGCCAGACATCCTCTTCCAGTTCAAACGGATGTTCAGTCCGTCCATTAACGCCAAGATTGCCGCACAGGAACTGGATCACCTGCTCTTTGTTACTCAGAGATTCGCCGACAAAGATGTTCTCCAGCGCCAGCAGCGGACGCACATCTTTCTGCGGTGCAAACTGGTTTAGCAGATCTTCTATCTCCTGAGCGCTACGGCATTCGCAGGCCTGCATGGCGAGCTCACGACATGCCCGACCGTCCAGTTGACGAAGCTGGCTTTTTACCGCCGGAATACGTGGGCTGCTCATGCTCAGCTCGTCCAGCCCGAGGCCCAGAAGCAGCGGTAAATAACGTCCTTCACCGCCCAGTTCGCCGCAAATACCCACCCATTTACCGCGTTCGTGCGCCACGCGAATAATCTGCTGTAACATGCGCAGGAACGACGGCGTAATCGGGTTGTACAGCGGCGAAACGCGCGGGTTATTGCGATCAACGGCGTACAAATACTGGGTCATGTCATTTGAGCCAATACTGAAGAAATCCACCTCATCACAGAAATGGTCGATGATGTAACACACCGAAGGGACTTCAACCATAATTCCCAGTGAGATTGTCGGAGCATGACGTAAGCCGTCCGCTTTCAGCGCCACCAACGCTTTTTGCAGTTCGCTTTTTACCCATAAAATCTGGTCGAGGCTGTGCACCATCGGGATCATCAGTTGCGCATTGCCGAAGGTCGCCGCCCGTAAAATCGCGCGCAATTGAGTGCGAAAAAGCCCGGCAAACTCCGGATAAATCCGCACCGCGCGATAACCCAGGAACGGATTCTCTTCCTGCGGAATATTAAGATAGCGGATGTTCTTATCGCCGCCGATATCCATGGTGCGAAAGATAACCGGCTTGTCGCCCGCGGCCAGTAAGACCTGCTGGTAGGCTTCAAACTGTTCCTGCTCATCAGGTGCGCTGTCGCGGTCCATAAACAGCATTTCAGTACGAAACAGCCCAATCCCTTCCGCACCATTGGCAAACGCTCCCGGCGCTTCCAGCGCGGTACCGATATTCGCTGCAACGTCAATACGCTGATTATCTTTGGTCAACGCAGGCTGGGCGGCATCAAGCGCTTGCCGCCGCTGGCATTCATCGGCCAGCTTCTGCGCAATCGCGTAATAGCCGCGAACGGCATCGTCTGGATTGATGGCTAATACCCCACATCGGGCATCCAGTACCGCATGCTGCCCGGAATACCGGTTAAAGGCCGCCAGCGGCAAGCCGCTAAGTACTGGAATAGCTGACGCACGGGCAAGGATCAGGGTATGCGAAGTGCGCCCCGTTTTCTCCAGGATCATGCCAGACAGATGCTGCAAATCGAGGCTTAAAAACTGGCTGGGCGTCAGATCCTCAGCAACCAGAATTGTCGGTTTATTCAGCACCAACGCATTACGCGGCCGTCTTTCAGGCCAGGTGATGTGCAGCAACTGTTCGCTGATATCACGGATATCACTGACGCGTTCGCGCAGGTAATCACTACCGGAGGCCGACAGCTTGTCGCACACCAGCTCCATATTGGCAATGATTGCCGCCCCTAGCCCCAGATGTTGCTCCAGCATTAAGCGGCGAATATTCCCGGCAAACTCGTCATCCTGAATCAGAGACAGATGCGCGCTAAGGATGGTTTTACTCTCGCCGTCGCGCTCGCGCAGCTGCTGATTGAGCTGTTCGGCAAGCGTCGCCAGACTATGCTCCAGCCGGGTATTGTCTTCCGCACTCGCCGCAATCTCACGATAACTTTCCAGGTTATCACTCTGCCAAAGCGTGAGCGTACCTGCTCCCACGCCCCCTGCCAGCACGCTGCCGTACAGCAGGTCCGGGTTGAGGCGAATCAGCGAACGCGGCAACGGGTGCGCCGCCAGTTCCGCCGGGGTCGGCTGAACGCTATCGCTGTCAATAAACCGGTGCTGCAGGTACTCCTCCAGCGCTCGCCGGGCCTGTTCTTCATCGCGACCAGTAATGGACAGGCTGCAACTGTCGTTAAACAGCGTTCCGGTGCCTATCAGCGCCAGCGAGCTTTTCGCATCCGCCCGCGCATTCTGGCGATGATTAATAAATACCACCTCACTTTGCCACTGGCTGCATTGTTCTTTCAGCTCCCACGCCGGACGCGCATGCAGACCATTGGGTAACGGGCAAAGAAATTGAATCGTTAGCATAACAACTCCTGATTAGCGCGAAATCAGCACCTGAAATCCGTCAGATGAGCCACGGTTTCGCACGTAAGATGTGAAATAAGAGCCGACAACAGCTGCTGCGTCTGGATGATGTCCCGGCAGTCGGCAATCGACGCCGCGCAATGTCCATACCGTGTGGCGGGTCCCATGACAACCGTTGGGATCCCTGTGCCGCTTACGTGCACCGCCCCGCCGTCGGTGCCGCCGTTACTGAACATATCGAGCTGCAGGGAAATACCCGCGTCAGCGGCCATGCTTTCAACCCACACCGTCAGCTTTGGCGGTGCAATCAGCGATTTATCGCTCAGCACCAGCATCGGACCTTTGCCGAGCTGCCGATGGTTGGCCACACTGTAATCAAAGTTTTTGGCCCAGCAGGCGGTATCCAGCACAAATGCCACATCCGGTGCGACAACGCGTGCAGCCGTTTGTCCTCCGCGCAGTCCCACTTCTTCACTGGAACTGGCCACCAGCCAGACCTCGCAAGGAAGGATGGCGTTATGCCATTCACGCAGTAGCGCCACCAGCAAATAACATCCAAGACGGTCATCAAAGGCTTTGCCCATGATTCGCTGGTGCGGCAAGACCTGAAAGGTTGTGTCGAATGTGACGCGATCGCCGGGGCGTACGCCGGCCTGGAGTACCTCATCATAAGATCGCGCGCCAATATCTACCCGCAGCGTATTGACCTCATTACCGCATCGCTCTCCGTCGAGCAGACCGGGAATTTTGCTCTCTTCACGGGTGGTGATCCGCACCGGCTGCAGTTGTCTGGCCGCCATACGCACATTTCCCACCGGCAATACATCGATCGCCCCTTCGCTGGAAATACTACGCACGATAAACCCCACTTCATCCATATGCGCGCAGATCATCACCTTCGGACCGGTTGATTCATTGAGACGGATCAGCACCGATCCCAGACCATCGAAGCGCACCTCTTTATTAAGACGATCCGCCTCCTCAAGCAGGATCTGCCGCACTTCCTGTTCTGACGAGGCGATCGCGTCCGCCTCGCTCAGCGCCTTTAGTAACGATAAATCCATTACGCCTCTCCCGTGTGTAGCAATGTTTTCGCCATGGTATAGAGCACCTCTCCGCCGTCAGGCGTAACCAGCACAACATCTTCAATACGCACCCCCCCCTGCCCCGGCAGATAAATACCCGGCTCAACGGTGAGCAGCATGCCAGCGACCAGAGGTGTTGTGTCAGCGGGGGAAAAATGTGGATTTTCATGCACTTCAATGCCGATAGCATGTCCGGTGTTGTGACCAAATGCATCGCCATAGCCCGCCTGGGTAATGACTCGCCTGGCTGCGGCGTCTACCTCATTGCATCGCGCACCTGGTCGAATTGCCGCCACCGCGGCACGCTGCGCCGCAAGGACAATCTGGTACACGGCAAACAGCGCGCTTTCTTCCGCTGGCTGGTTCGCATCGGGGATGCGAAAGGTTCGCGTCATATCCGAACAATAACCCTGATACAGCGCGCCAAAATCCAGCGTGATGAACTCACCCGCCTCAACACGTTTGTCGCTGGCTTTGCCGTGTGGCAGCGCACCGCGCCAGCCGCTGGCGACAATGGTGTCAAAAGAAGCTTTATCTGCGCCGAGCGTGCGCATAAACCACTCCAGTTCAGCGGCAATTTCGCGCTCACTGAGACCGGGTTGAATAAAGCGTCGTATATGTTCCGCGCTGAGGTCAGCTATCCGGCAGGCTTCGCGTATGCAGGCTATTTCCTGCGCCGTTTTCACCTGCCGGAGCACATCCGGTACGGCGCTCACCAGTCGGGCACGCAGTTTTTCCGACCACGCGTTCGCCGTTTCCCAGCTTACTTGCTCACCTTCGAATCCCACCGTCTGCAGCTTTTCGTGTGCAATAATGTGATTCACCTGCGAATACAGCGTCTGCGTTCCATCGAGCCGATGGATCTGATAGCCCTGAGTACGCGTGGCAACATCGGTGTAGTAACGGGCATCAACCAGGATATGCGCACTTTCATGGCTGATAAACACAAACCCTGAACTGCTGGAGATCCCCATATGCGGCTGTTTGTTCTGCCGTGATGACAACAGCATCGCGTCAAGTTGTTGCGCCGTTAACCAGTCGCGCAGTGAAGCAAGTAAGCTCATAGTTACAATCCTTTTAATCAGAGGCTTTCAATCAGCAACTTGCCTTTGCGATACATCAGATGGCGAAGGAACACCACCATCAGCGCCGTAATCACCGCGCCTAACAGGATCCCCGCCATATAGACGCCGAGGTTAGTCACCAGCGGCCACGCCCAGATAGCGGATTCCGGGAACCACTGCACGGCCCCCAGCCAGACGGCAGCCGTCGACCCGACAATGGCGCCAACCATATAAGAAGGAATTGCGGTGATGGGACTTTCCAGTGCAAACGGGATCGCCCCTTCGCTGATGCCCATAAATGCGAGGAACATTGCCGTTTTCCCCTGCGGGTAAAGCTGTGCGCTGAACAGGCGTTTGCCGGTTAAGCGACGGTCAATAAGCGTGGCCAGTCCGAGGCCAATCGGCGGAATGACAATCGCAATAGAGCGCGCGGTGACCGGCAGAACGTGATCGGTAGTAAAGCTGAAGGCGACAAAACCTGCGGCTTTATTAATCGGGCCGCCGAGGTCAATCGCCGTTGCCGCGGAAATTCCCATCGCGTACATCAGCGTGCCTTTCTCGCCAGCCGCCGTCAGCAAAGTACGGATCCCGCCGTTAATCCAGCCGCCAAACGGCGTTATCACGTAATACATCGCCAGCATGACGAAAATGGCGGAGAGAATGGGCAGTAAAAAGGTGGTTTTGAATGCCAGCAGGAAATCAGGCAGCTGGATTTTTTGGTTCATCCACTTCACCAGATACCCGGCGACAATCGAGATAATCAGCGCACCAATAAAGGTTGACGGAACCGGAGCACTGGTTACCCATTGCAGCGTTGATGGGTCAAAATTCAGTATCTGTGTCGGCTGAGTAGACATCAGCCCGCCAATGAACCCCGCCGGAAACGCCAGCTTGCCGCCGATGGAGTTGGCGACAAACGCGGCAAACATCGGAATAGCAAAACCAAACAGCACGCCGCCAAAAGATTGCGACAGCCAGGCAAACTTCAGTAATGAGAGATTAAAACCGGTAAATTTTCCGCTGTTCAGCGCATCCATGATGCCAGTGTCAGCAGGAATATCGAGCCAGCTATAGGCGATCAGTTGCGAGAAGGCGAGAATCACCCCGCCCATAATTAACGTCGGCACCATGCGTGAAATACCCGACATCACATGTTGCGGAAGTTCGCCCCAGAAGCTATTGCGGGAGGCCGGTGGATTTTTTATTGCCGCTGCCGCACCAGATGCGCCAGGCACAACGGTTGCACTGCGTTTTTTAATGGCCATATGTAATTCCCTGTCGATGATTATTGTTGTTCAGCGGCAACCATCTCTTCGATCTCTTTAATGATGCCGGCAGCATTTTTTATCGCGTCCTGTAGCGTAATTTCGTAGACATCACGCGACTCAAAACGCTCGTTATCTTCTGGAGTTACGGCAACTGAATGGATGATTAACGTCGCCTCAGCAATATCCTGCGCCGTCAGGCGATTTTGTATTCCGTCGGCACCCTGGGTTTCGATTTTCACTTCATAACCGGCTTCAACCGCGGCTTCTTCCAGCGCCTGAGCCGCCATAAAGGTGTGGGCCAGCCCCATTGGGCACGCGCAGACGGCAATTAATTTTTTACTCATAATCATTTCCTCGTAATAGTTAACGAGTGAAATTATGGTCCGAGGAAAGTAACAACCGTTATCAGACAAATAATGCTTTTACTGGACAAATAATCCAGCAATCAGGAAGTGTGACGAAGGTCGGAAAGGTGGGCGGCAGGCATAAAAAAACCGCGTGATTTACGCGGTTTTGCAGATTTCTGATTGAAGAATTAAAGAATATGGCCCAGCGTCTGACGCAAATGCGCACCTGCGCCAAGTAGTCCAGGATTATCGTGCACAATCAGGTACACCGGAATATCCTGCACGTAGGCTTTAAAACGGCCTTTATCTTCAAAACCACCGCGGAAGCCTGAAGCCTTAAAGAAGTCGAGGAAGCGCGGCACGATACCACCAGCGATGTACACACCGCCAAACGTGCCCAGCGTTAACGCCAGATCGCCACCAAAACGCCCCATAATGACGCAGAACAGCGACAGCGCGCGGCGGCAGTCGATACAGGAATCTTCCAGCGCGCGGGCAGTGATATCCTTCGGCTGCAGATTTTCCGGCAACCGCCCGTCTGATTTGACGATGGCGCGATACAGATTCACCAGCCCCGGACCGGACAGCACGCGTTCTGCGGAAACATGGCCAATTTCGGCGCGCAGGACTTCAAGGATAATTCCTTCTTCTTCGCTGTTAGGCGCAAAATCTACATGACCGCCTTCACCGGGCAGGCTCACCCAGCGTTTGTCCACGTGCACCAGATGCGCCACGCCGAGCCCGGTTCCTGCGCCATAGACGGCTATCGGTTTACCTTCAACAGGTTCCGCGCCACCAAACTGGATCAAATGCTCTTTTTTCAGCATCGGGATCGCCATCGACACGGCGGTGAAATCATTGATGATTTCCAGATGGCTAAAGCCCAGATTTTTTTTCATCTCAGCAATAGAGAATGCCCAGGTATGGTTGGTCATTGCCACCCAGTCGCCAGTAATCGGACAGGCAATGGCAATGCAGCCATCTTCGACGCTGACGCTATGCTCATCCAGGTACACGCGCACCACGGCTTCCAGACTAGGGTAATCCAGCCCGGAATAGGTTTTTGCCTGCGAAATCTCGCCGCTGGCAATATCGCACAGAGCAAGACGCGCGTTGGTGCCGCCAACATCCCCTACTAAAGCATATTTTGTCATTCTTCCACTGCTCCGCTAAAGTCAGATTAAATCTTTGCCACACTGTAAATTCATGGGGACATAACAACAACGGTCTGAAGGCTGATGCCCGTGGAAAATCGATCCAGATCACACAATTACTTTATCGTTTCAGCATCATTTGCAGCGATGCCGTCAGGCATGCTGTGCAAACTATTTCTATGACTCTGTTTTAAGGAATACAAAATGCTCCATCCGCGAGCCAGAACGATGCTCTTGCTATCAACCCCAGCGCTAATCATTGGCATAGCGTCCAGCCTGGTGTTGATCGTTGTGATGAAAGTGGCTTCCGTTTTACAGCAGTTTTTGTGGGAACGTCTGCCTGTTAGCATCGGTATAGCCCAGGACTCTCCGGTCTGGATTATCGGTATGCTGACGCTCACGGGGATCATGGTCGGGTTAGTTATCCGTTACAGCCATGGTCACGCAGGTCCGGATCCGGCCTGTGAACCGTTAATTGGTATGCCGGTGCCAACTTCAGCACTACCGGGCCTGCTGGCAGCGCTAATCCTTGGCCTCGCGGGTGGCGTCAGTCTGGGTCCGGAACACCCCATCATGACCGTAAATATCGCTCTGGCAGTGGCACTTGGTAGCCGCATGTTTCCCCGCATTGCGAAACTGGACTGGACCATTCTCGCCTCTGCCGGCACCATCGGCGCGCTATTTGGCACCCCCGTTGCCGCTGCGCTGATATTTTCGCAAACGCTGAATAGCTCAAACGATGTGCCCTTGTGGGATCGCCTGTTCGCGCCGTTAATGGCCGCGGCCGCGGGTTCGCTAACCACCAGCCTGTTTTTTCACCCCCATTTTTCACTGCCCATCGCGCACTACACGCAGATGCACTTGATCGATATCCTCAGCGGCGCGGTTGTTGCCGCAATCGCTATTGCTGCCGGAATGGTAGCCGTCTGGTGTCTGCCACGTTTGCACCATTTAATGCATCGATTAAAACACCCGGTACTGATCCTCGGGGCAGGCGGTTTTATCCTTGGAATTTTGGGTGTTATCGGCGGGCCGCTTACCTTGTTTAAGGGACTGGACGAAATGCAGCAGATGGCGTTTAGCCAAACGCTGGGGACATCGGATTATTTCATGCTCGCCGTAATTAAGCTGGCGGCGTTAGTAGTTGCGGCAGCGAGTGGTTTTCGCGGAGGGCGAATATTCCCGGCGGTATTCGTTGGTGTCGCCTTGGGTCTGATGCTGCACGCCCATGTTGAAGCGGTGCCGGCTGCCATCACGGTTTCTTGCTGTATCCTCGGGCTGGTGCTGGTCGTCACCCGCGACGCCTGGCTGAGCCTGTTTATGGCAGCAGTAGTGGTACCAGATTCCACCCTGCTGCCGCTGCTGTGCATCGTCATGCTGCCCGCCTGGCTGCTGCTGGCAGGCAAGCCGTTGATGGTCGCTGAGCGCCCTGATAAATAACTATCCGCTGTTGCGAGATTCCAGCGCACGGGTCACCGTGCGCAATAATTCAGGAAGATCGGCTTTCGGTAGCACCACCTCAATTAACGATAATCGTTGCGGATGGGACAGCCTGGCCAAAACTTCCTCCAGCTGTACCGCCTGCCTCACCCGCCAACATTCCGCCTGACATTCACGACTAAACGCCTGCGGCACCATCGTCCAGCTCCAGGCGGCGATATCGTTATAGCGCTGATTTGCCCCGTGTATGGCCCGCTCCACGGTATAGCCGTCATTGTTGAGGAGTAAAATAACGGGTGATTGCCCGTCTCTGAGCATGGAGCCCAGCTCCTGAATGGTGAGCTGCGCCGCGCCATCGCCAATAATCAGGATCACCCGACGGTCCGGACAGGCCGTTTGCGCGCCGAATGCCGCCGGTAGCGCGTAGCCAATAGATCCCCACAACGGTTGAACCAGTACTTCCGCCCCGCAAGGTAATGAGAGCGCAGCCGCGCCAAAGGCGGCGGTTCCCTGATCGACGAGGATAATGTCATTAGGCGCCAGATACTGCTGCACCGTATGCCAGAAGTTTTCCTGCGTCAGAGGCCCCTTCTCAACCTGAATGCGCGCAACTGGCGGACGTTCTGGCGGCAGTGAAAACGACATTTCCAGACACAGCTCCCGCAATGTGGTGACCGCCTGCTCCATCGGGATGTTAAACCAGCTGGTTCCAATCCGTGAGGCATGTGGCTGAACCTCAATGGTGCGCTCCTGCGGTAGCTGTTGCGTAAACCCGGCGGTCAGGGTGTCGACAAATTGTGTGCCGACACAAAATATCGTGTCGGCATCTTCGATAGCCAGACGAACATAATCGCTACTGGCTCCGGCACTGTATGTGCCAACAAACGCCGGATGACGTTCATCGAACAGCCCTTTGCCCATCAACAACGTAGCGTGGGCCATCGGCGTTTCCGCCATCCAGCGCTGTAAAACCGGCTGCAAACCAAAACGTAGCGCGAGAAAGTCCGCGAGCAGCGCGACGCGCGGGCTGTCCAACAATCGTTCACGGGCATGGTAGCGAAACGATTCTGCCACACTGCTCTCCGGCTCGCTCAGAGGAACAATCAGGATGTCATTCGGTGGTGTGGCGGGCTGTTTTGCCACATCAGCAGGTAACATCAGATAGCCCGGCCTGCGTTCGATGAGCATTGCTCGCAACACGCGGTCAATTTCATAACAGGCGTTTTGTTCATCCAGTACCGCGCTCGCCGTCGTCACCGCCTGCTGCATACGGTAAAAATGTTGAAAGTCACCATCACCCAGCGTGTGATGCATCAACTCCCCACGACGCTGTGCACCGCGACAGGGCGCGCCAACAATATGCAAAACAGGAACATATTCCGCATAACTTCCTGCAATACCGTTAATCGCACTTAACTCGCCCACACCAAACGTGGTGAGCAGCGCCCCTACCCCGGAGACCCGTGCATAGCCATCTGCCGCATAAGCCGCATTCAACTCGTTCGCACACCCGACCCAACATACGTTGGGATGTTCAATCACGTGGTCAAGAAACTGCAAATTATAATCGCCTGGCACACCAAAGAGATGGCCGACGCCACAGCCTGCCAGCCTGTCCAGCAGATAATCAGCAACGGAATACGGGGTTTGCATGACAGCTATCCTTCTGACGGTAACCTCATGTTGAGTATCGAAGAACTGTGATGACTGTCCAGGAAAGTCGCTGTGAAGGGGTGGAAAGCAGGATTTACAGTTTTGGCGGTAAAAATTCATTGAAGAATAGACGGTGTAACCGTATACACTGAAAGATACACGCATTGTGGAAGGGGGTGACATGGTTTATCACGCAGATGAAAATCGTTATCAGACAATGGAGTACCGCCGCTGCGGTCAGAGCGGCCTTAAACTGCCGATTGTCTCGCTGGGTTTGTGGCACAATTTTGGCGATACCACACAGGTCGAAAACAGTCGGGCATTGTTACAGCGCGCATTCGATCTGGGGATCAACCATTTTGATCTGGCAAATAACTATGGTCCACCGCCGGGTTCGGCAGAACGGAATTTTGGTCGGATCCTGCAGGAAGATTTTTTACCGTGGCGAGATGAGCTTATTATCTCCACTAAAGCGGGCTACACCATGTGGGAAGGTCCCTACGGTGACTGGGGTTCACGCAAATATCTGATTGCCAGTCTCGATCAAAGCCTGAAGCGCCTGGGACTGGAGTATGTCGATATTTTCTACCACCATCGCCCCGACCCTGAAACACCGCTCAAAGAAACCATGCGCGCACTGGATCACATCGTCCGTCAGGGCAAAGCCCTGTACGTCGGGTTATCTAACTATCCGGCAGATCTTGCCAGGCAGGCGATTGAAATACTCGACGATTTAGGTACGCCATGCCTTATTCACCAGCCCAAATATTCCATGTTTGAACGTTGGGTCGAAGGCGGTCTGCTGTCGTTGTTACAGGAAAAAGGCGTCGGCAGTATCGCCTTTTCACCGCTGGCAGGCGGGCAGTTAACCGACCGCTACCTGAACGGCATTCCTGCGGATTCTCGTGCGGCAAGCGGCAGCCGTTTCCTGAACCCGGATCAAATTACGCCAGAGAAACTGGAGAAGGTGCGGGCGCTGAATGCGCTGGCAGAACGACGCGGGCAAAAGCTTTCCCAGATGGCGCTGGCATGGGTGTTACGGGATGACAAAGTTACGTCAGTGCTGATTGGCGCGAGTAAAACGGCGCAGATTGAAGACGCTGTCGGCATGCTGGCAAACCGTCACTTTACGTCTGAAGAGTGCGCGGAGATTGATGCTATCCTGAGTTGATTGAAATAAAGACACATTTATTAACAAAAAGTGCTCTCACTTGCGATTTAAGAGTTAAGGCGATGAAACGGGGCTTTACTGCCCCGTAATATTGTATTAACAGGCCGGCTACGGCTCGATCGTGAAGGAGAGAAAACATGTTCAGGTCACTGATTCTGGCGGCAGTCTTATTGGCTTTTACACCGCTGGCCGCGAACGCCGGCGAAATCACCCTGCTGCCATCAATAAAATTGCAAATTGGCGATCGCGATAACTACGGTAACTACTGGGATGGCGGCCGCTGGCGCGACCGGGATTACTGGCACCATAACTATGAGTGGCGCAAAAATCGCTGGTGGCGTCATGACAATGGCTATCATCGCGGTTGGGATAAACGCAAAGCTTATGAGCGCGGCTACCGTGAAGGCTGGAATGACCGTGACGACCACCGCGGTCGCGGAAAGGGCCGAGGTCATGGCCACCATCATTAATGTAACAAAAGGGCCCGCAGGCCCTTTTGTTTTTACAAACCGAGCGCGGTTCCTACCAACAGCCAGATATTGAGCGTCACCACCAGCACAACAATCACCCAGCCTACCTGTTTTACCCATCGGGTATTCACCAAATCGCCCATCAGCTGACTGTTGCTGGTGAAAATCAACAACGGCACCAGCGCCAGTGCAATACCAAAACTGAGCAACACCTGGCTCATCACCAGAATACGCGTTGGATCTAATCCCATCAGAATCACAATAAAGGATGGCATCATGGTGACCGTACGGCGAACCCAAAGCGGAATGTGAAAACGGATAAACCCTTGCATCACCACCTGCCCCGCCAGCGTACCGACCACAGTAGAAGAAAGTCCCGCAGCCACCAGGCTTAAACCGAACACTGTCGCCGCAGCGTGACTTAACAGCGGTTCAAGGGTCAGATAGGCTTGATCGAGATCGGCAATACCGGTATGCCCGCTAAAATGAAATGCAGCGGCAGCCGTCGCCATCATCGCCAGATTGACAAATCCGGCAATCGTCATGGCGATAGCCACATCCCATTTCGTGGCCGCATAGCGCTGTTGACGTGTTCCGCCGTGCAGATGCTGGGTTAAGGAAGAGTGCAGATAAATGACGTGCGGCATGATAGTCGCGCCGAGCACGCCAGCGGCGAGGAACACCGCTTCGGAATTAGGTAGGCTCGGGATAACCATCCCCTTGCTAAGTTGCGCGAAGTTCGGCTGGGAAAAGATCAATTCCACAATGTAAGCCGCAGCTACAAACAGCAGCAAGCCGCCAATCACTTTTTCCAGCGGTTTTTGCCCGCGGCGCTGCAACATCAGAATCAAAAAAGTCGCGATACCGGTGAGCACGGCCCCCTGCAATAACGACACGCCGAGGATCAACTTAAAGCCAATCGCGGCACCAATGAATTCAGCAAGGTCTGTCGCCATGGCGATAATTTCGGCCTGCACCCAGTAGAACCACACCACCGGACGAGGATAGTGATCGCGAATTTGCTCCGCCAGATTTTTACCCGTGGCAATGCCAAGCTTTGCCGATAGCACCTGGATCAGCATCGCCATCAGGTTTGCCCAGACCACCACCCACAACAGTTTATAGCCAAAGCTGGCCCCTGCCTGGATGTTGGTGGCGAAGTTGCCCGGATCGATATAGCCGATCGCCGCGATGAACGCAGGTCCCATTAATGCGAGCTTCAACTTGCGCGCTGCCCGTCCACTGCTACTCTCAACGCGATCGTTAGTCATTTTAGTGCCTCAGAAACATAGCCTTTGCTATGTTTCAAGCTACGCCTATTGAGAATGATTATCAACTTCATTTTGATGGGTGAAGTTGATTTCTCTGATAGTGTTTGTCTATGGATCGATAAGGATTCTGGGAAAAACGGTAAGATGTTTAATTATTGTTATAGATTAGCACAATGACATAACTTTTCACTTCGATACAAAGCATAACGGAAGTGTATCACCGATCACTAATTTTGAATCTCGTCACAGGTCCTTATTATAGTGTGTGTTTGATCTCGTTTTCTTTATGGTTGTTACATAGAATGTGCACGAAAACTAAACCTGCCTCATATTTGGAGCAAATATGGACCGCGTCCTTCATTTTGTATTGGCATTGGCCGTTGTTGCGATCCTTGCGCTGCTGGTAAGCAGTGACCGTAAAAAGATTCGCATTCGTTATGTTATTCAACTGCTTGTTATTGAAGTGTTACTGGCGTGGTTCTTCCTGAACTCCAACGTCGGCCTGGGCTTCGTAAAAGGCTTCTCCGAAATGTTCGAAAAACTGCTCGGTTTTGCCAACGAGGGGACGAACTTCGTCTTCGGCAGCATGAATGATCAAGGCCTGGCATTTTTCTTCCTGAAAGTGCTGTGCCCTATCGTCTTTATCTCCGCCCTGATCGGTATCCTTCAGCATATCCGTGTGCTGCCGGTTATTATCCGCGCAATTGGTTACCTGCTTTCCAAAGTGAACGGTATGGGCAAGCTGGAATCCTTCAACGCCGTCAGCTCTCTGATCCTGGGTCAGTCCGAGAACTTTATCGCCTATAAAGATATTCTCGGCAAAATGTCTCGCAACCGTATGTACACCATGGCTGCAACGGCGATGTCTACCGTTTCCATGTCTATCGTCGGCGCGTACATGACCATGCTGGAGCCGAAGTACGTTGTTGCGGCGCTGGTACTGAACATGTTCAGCACCTTTATCGTGCTGTCGCTGATCAACCCTTACCGCGTTGATGCCAGCGAAGAAAATATCCAGATGTCTAACCTGCATGAAGGTCAGAGCTTCTTCGAAATGCTGGGTGAATACATCCTGGCAGGTTTCAAAGTGGCAATTATCGTTGCGGCGATGCTGATTGGTTTCATCGCGCTGATTGCTGCCCTGAACGCACTGTTTGCCACCGTGACCGGCTGGTTTGGCTACAGCATCTCCTTCCAGGGCATCCTGGGTTACATCTTCTATCCGGTTGCATGGGTAATGGGTGTTCCGTCCAGCGAAGCGCTGCAGGTGGGCAGTATCATGGCGACAAAACTTGTTTCCAACGAATTCGTTGCGATGATGGACCTGCAGAAAATCGCCTCTACGCTCTCTCCGCGCGCTGAAGGCATCATCTCTGTGTTCCTGGTCTCCTTCGCTAACTTCTCTTCTATCGGTATTATCGCCGGTGCGATTAAAGGCCTGAACGAAGAGCAAGGTAACGTAGTTTCCCGCTTTGGTCTGAAGCTGGTGTATGGCTCTACGCTGGTGAGCGTACTGTCTGCATCTATCGCAGCACTAGTGCTGTAAGCGTAAGACAACGTCGTAGTGATAAGGCCGGGGAATTTCCCCGGCTTTTTTTATGCCTGCTATTCAGCAGAGCAGAGAGATACCGGTAAGAATCGACAGGATGCAGAAACAAAAAACCCCCGCTTTTCAGCGAGGGTTTAAATTTTGGTGGAGCTAAGCGGGATCGAACCGCTGACCTCTTGCATGCCATGCAAGCGCTCTCCCAGCTGAGCTATAGCCCCACGATGCTTTTACGTATATACCAAATTCGTTGGGATAAAATTTGGTGGAGCTAAGCGGGATCGAACCGCTGACCTCTTGCATGCCATGCAAGCGCTCTCCCAGCTGAGCTATAGCCCCATTACGTAAAGCTTGTCGAGTTGACGGGCGGCATCATATGAATTCCCTTCGCGTGTGTCAACGGCAAAATTAACTCATAGAATTCAATCGCTGAAAAAGCAGTCAAATGAAGAACATTGCGTAACAACTCGCATTCAGTAGTTAAACGCGTCACGGTTTCTACTAAAATGGTGCTATAAAATGAGCCACTAATTAACCCCACGACTATTCAGGGAATCGTTATGTTCAAGGAACGGATGACGCCAGAAGAACTTGCTAATCTGACCGGATACAGCCGACAGACCATCAATAAATGGGTGCGCAAGGAGGGTTGGGCTACATCACCAAAACCAGGCGTACAGGGCGGTAAAGCGCGTCTGGTTCACGTCACCGAACAAGTTCGTGAATACATTCGCAGCGCTGAGCGTTCAGCCGAAGGTTTATCAGATAATTTATCGTTATCAGGCGATACCTCTATCGAAGCTCTACTGATTAGGCTCGCCAAAGAGATGACTCCGTCAGAACAGAAAATGTTTACGTCACTGATCCTGCGTGAAGGCATTACGGGTTTATTACAACGCTTAGGGATCCGCGACAACAAATAATATGAAAAAATTACGCAGCAAAATGACGACCGAAGAACTGGCGGACTGTCTCGGGGTTGCCAAACAAACCGTCAATCGTTGGATCAGAGAACAAAACTGGACCACCGAAAAGTTTCCCGGCGTTAAAGGGGGTCGTGCAAGGCTGATTCATATCGACTCCAGCGTCCGCACGTTTCTGCTCAATATTCCGGCTTTTCGCAAAGTACCTGAAATTTATCAGGCAGAGGAACCGTTGGCAGAATACAACCACGTGGTGCGTAGCCACGCCTGTCGCCAGATAATTAGCGCACTGGACAACATGTCCCCAACGGAACAAGAAAAGCTGGCAATGTATATTTCTCGCGAAGGTATTCGCACTTTCCTTACCCGTCTGGGTATTGATGAGTCTGAATAACAGGCAAAAAAAACGGCAGGATGCGCTCCTGCCGTTGTTTCATCGCTCAACCGAGCTTACTGCTGGCTTTCACGCTCAGCAATAAACGCCAGCGCTTTATTAATACGCTCAATGCTGCGGGATTTACCAATCGCATGCACTGTGACGTCTAACGCCGGAGACTGACCCGCACCGGTTACGGCTACGCGCAGCGGCATTCCAACTTTACCCATACCCACTTCCAGCTCATCAGCGGTCGCCTGAATCGCGTGGTGCACGTTTTCTGCCGTCCACTCGCTGATAGCAGCCAGTTTATCGCGAACCACTTCCAGCGGCTGACGTGCTACCGGACGCAGGTGTTTCTTCGCGGCGTCCGCGTCGAACTCAGCAAAATCTTCGTAGAAGTAACGGCAGCTCTGCGCCATCTCTTTCAGCGTTTTGCAGCGCTCACCCAGCAGTTTAACCAGCTCAGACAGCTGCGGGCCGACGCGAGTGTCGATATTTTCCTGCTCAATGTGCCATTGCAGATGCGTTGCCACATATTCCGGTGCCAGCGCATTAATGTAGTGATGGTTCAGCCACTGCAGTTTTTCGGTGTTGAACGCACTGGCAGACTTACTCACCGCACCAAGGGAAAACAGTTTGATCATCTCTTCACGGGTGAAGATTTCCTGATCGCCGCTGGACCAGCCCAGACGCACCAGATAGTTCAGCAGCGCTTCCGGAAGGTAACCGTCGTCGCGATACTGCATAACGCTGACCGCACCGTGACGTTTAGAAAGTTTTTTACCATCGTCGCCGTTGATCATCGACACGTGTGCATAAACCGGCACCGGCGCATTCAGCGCTTTCAGGATGTTTATCTGACGCGGAGTGTTGTTGATATGGTCTTCACCACGAATAACGTGAGTGATTTCCATATCCCAGTCGTCGACCACCACACAGAAGTTGTAGGTCGGGGAACCGTCGGTACGGCGGATGATCAGATCGTCCAGTTCCTGGTTGCTGAATTCGATCGGCCCACGGATCTGATCATCAAAAATAACGGATCCATCCTGCGGGTTGGCAAAACGCACCACGCATGGTTCATCAGCAGCATGATGTTCATGACCGTGGCGGCAGCGACCGTCGTAACGAGGCTTCTCACCGTTTGCCATCTGCTCTTCACGCAGCGCGTCCAGACGCTCTTTGGAGCAGTAGCATTTATACGCGGTACCGGCTTCCAGCATCTCATCGATCACGGCGTTGTAGCGATCAAAACGTTTGGTCTGGAAGTACGGGCCTTCATCCCATTCCAGATTCAGCCAGTTCATGCCATCCATAATGGCTTCAATAGCTTCCGGAGTGGAGCGTTCGAGATCGGTGTCTTCAATACGCAGCACAAACTCACCGTCATGGTTACGTGCAAAAAGCCAGGAATATAGAGCAGTACGCGCACCACCGACGTGCAGGTAACCTGTCGGGCTTGGCGCGAAGCGAGTTTTGATTTTCATGAAATGGCCTTACGTTTATAAAGATGCCGACAACCGGCAAATCCTGGGAAGATTATCAGGCTAGTATTCTATCACTGTGGTCTGATTCCTCAATGTTGTTCAGGTTGGAACATCACGCTTTGCCATTTTCGTATACAAATCATGCTGCATGGATTGATTTGCGATCGTTTTGTTTAAATTTACGACGAACGAACAAATTCTTTAGAAAATGCGTTGACTCATTTTCAACTCTCCCTATAATGCGACTCCACACAGCGGGGGTGATTAGCTCAGCTGGGAGAGCACCTCCCTTACAAGGAGGGGGTCGGCGGTTCGAACCCGTCATCACCCACCAACTACTTTATGTAGTCTCCGCCGTGTAGAGTAAGAAATTGAGAAGTGGGTGATTAGCTCAGCTGGGAGAGCACCTCCCTTACAAGGAGGGGGTCGGCGGTTCGATCCCGTCATCACCCACCACTTTCTCGCCAGCTGGATTTCTTACAATAAAATTGAAGTACCGAAGTGGGTGATTAGCTCAGCTGGGAGAGCACCTCCCTTACAAGGAGGGGGTCGGCGGTTCGATCCCGTCATCACCCACCACTTCGGGTCGTTAGCTCAGTTGGTAGAGCAGTTGACTTTTAATCAATTGGTCGCAGGTTCGAATCCTGCACGACCCACCAATGTAAAAAAGCGCCCTAAAGGCGCTTTTTTGCTATCTGCGATTTATACAACTGCCTGATGCGCTACGCTTATCAGGCCTACCGACAATACTCCCTTCGTAGGCCGGATAAGACGTTAGTCGCCATCCGGCACAGATATCACATCGTCAATGCCGCTACCAGTTTCTCCAGCGCGGGTGTCGCCTGCTGTTGGTCATACACAATATATAAATCCGCCGGAATACGTTCCTCTAACGGTCGGAATACCACGCCTGGCCAACTCATCTGCGCATAACTGTCAGCAATTAACGTAATACCAATCCCCATGCTGATCATCGCCAGCACCGTTTGCGGCTCCCTCACCTCACGGATAATCATCGGGGAAAATCCAGCGCTCAGGCAAACTCGCTGCAAAAATGCCCAGTCGGTATGAATGGAGGGCATCGTGACAAAATATTCATTTCTCAACGCTTCCAGCGGTACGGATTCACAGGCGGTAAGAGCATGTTCTTCCGGTATGGCCACCAAAAATGAGGATTCATGTAAGCGCAGGCTGGTAAATCCGGGAGAGGGTTCAGTAGCCATGCGCCAAATCCCCGCATCCAGTTCACGTCTTTCCAGCATCGTCATCTGCATTGCGGGCATGTTCTCGCGAAACTGCACCTCAACGTTGGGATTTTCCTTCAGAAAACGCCGCATCACCGGACGCATTTTTCCCCACATTGCGGTACCAATGACGCCTAGCTCAATTCGCCCTGCCTCACCGCGACCAATCTGTTCCACTCGTGCCAGCGCCTGATTAGCACTGGATAACAGTCTGCGCGATTCTTCCATCAAAATTTTTCCGGCGTGGGTTAACGCCACGCTGCGGGAATGACGGATAAATAGCAACGTGCCGAGCTGTTGTTCCAGCTCTTTAATATGCGTACTGAGGGGCGGTTGCGACATATTCAGGCGAGCAGCAGCGCGTCCAAAATGCAGTTCTTCTGCGACGGCAAGAAAATAACGCAGTAACTTCAGATCGATGCGGTGCGTGCGTTCCATGGATAATGCGCTCCTGAGTGAATATTAATGCGCAAAGTTACCACATTGCATCGCAGAAAATGAAACGGCGGGTATCAGAACCCGCCGCTAAAGGAGCATTAATGTGCCAGTGATTTCTGCGCCAGTCGTTCAGGCTCATGCTTATATTTAAAGAACAATGCAAAGATAACCGCCAGGACCAGCGCGTAAGCGGCAAACACCAGCCAGATAGTTTGCCAATCCTTGACGCCATCGACAGAAAAATAGTCCACCGCCATCCCGCTCAGGATTGAACCAACCCACGCGCCAATGCCATTTACCATCGTCATAAACAACCCTTGGGCGCTGGCGCGAATGCTTGAGTCAACTTCCTGCTCGACAAATACCGATCCGGAGATGTTGAAGAAATCAAACGCGCAGCCGTAAACGATCATCGACATCAGCAGCAGCACAAAGCCAAACGGAGACGGATCGCCAAAGGCAAAAAAGCCAAAGCGCAGCGTCCACGCCAGCATACTCATCAGCATCACTGTTTTAATGCCAAAGCGTTTAAGGAAGAATGGAATAGTGAGGATAAAACCCACTTCCGCCATCTGCGAAACTGACAGCAAAATGGAGGGATATTTCACCACAAAGCTGTTGGCAAACTCAGGGTTACGGGCAAAATCATGCAGAAACGGATTGCCAAAGACGTTGGTGATTTGCAGCACCGCCCCCAGCATCATGGCAAACAAAAAGAAAATTGCCATGCGCGGATTTTTAAACAAAACAAACGCATCCAGCCCCAGTTTACTGGCCAGCGTGGCGGACTCTTTTTTCTCCGCAACCGGTATTTTTGGTAACGTCAGCGCATACAGAGCCAGCAGCAGCGATGCGCCTGAAGCGATATAAAGCTGTGCGCTGCTCAGTTCCAGTCCCATTAAGCTGACCGTCCACATCGCCACAATAAAACCTATAGTGCCAAATACACGAATTGGCGGGAACGCGGTGGCCGGATCCTGACCCGATTGTGCAAGGCATGAATATGAGACGCTGTTCGATAACGCAATCGTCGGCATATACGCCATCGCGTTAACCAACATTACCCAGAACATGGTCTGTGGATCGGTAACGGTTGTGGCGTACAGCAACACGCCAGCACACACCAGATGGCACAGCATATAAGCGCGCTCGGCACGCAGCCACTTATCGGCGATGATCCCCATAATGCCCGGCATAATAATCGCTGCCAGCCCTTTCGAGCTGTAGACCATCCCCACATTCGCGCCGGTAAAATCCAGGGTGTTAATCATGTAAGAACCCAGGGTTACCAGCCAGCTTCCCCAGATGAAATATTGCAAAAACGACATGAGCTTTAAGCGAGATGCGATACCCATTTTTCCGTTCCTTGCCATAAAGTAAGACCCCGCAAGCGGGGTCATGTTTTAATTATTCAGGCCAGTTTGCGCAAGAAGCCACAGATAAGATTGATGAAGTTCTGCCGGGAGAGTTCCGCTGCAGCCAACGTCTGTGCGTGAGATAACTTCACATCTCCCAAACCTTCAGCCAGGTTGGTGATGGCAGCCACCGCAACCACTTTCAGACCGCAGTGGCGCGCAGAGATAACTTCAGGCACCACCGACATCCCCACCACGTCGCCGCCAATAATTTGCATCATGCGGATTTCTGCCGCCGTTTCAAAGTTCGGTCCCGGATAAGAAACAAACACCCCTTCGCTCAGCGGAAACCCTTCTTCTGCGGCGACGGTTTGCAGGATCGCACGATAGTCAGCATCATAGGCATTCGCCAGCGAAAAGAATCGCTCACCAAAACGCTCATCGTTTAGTCCGACCATTGGTGTACCTGGCATCGTATTAATGTGATCGCTAAGCGCAACGAGACTACCTGGTCCGACTTCGGGGCGCAAAGAACCTGCGGCATTAGTACAAAATAACAGTTCGCAGCCCAGCAGCTTCAGGGTGCGAATGGCGTCGGTCATCACCGTCATGCCGCGACCTTCATAAAAATGCCCACGCCCTTTCATACAAGCCACCGGAATACCCGCCAGATTTCCCAGCACCAGCTCACCGGCATGACCATGTACAGTACTGACAGGGAATCCCGGCAATTTTTCGTAAGAGATGGCCACTGCATCCTCGATTTGATCCGCCAGAGCACCGAGGCCAGAGCCAAGAATAAAGGCTACGCGCGGGGTGAAATCGGGTTTGTAACTACGAATGATGTCGGCGCTATACCAGGGATTTTGCGAGAAAAGAGAGTGACTCATGAGATATCCTTAATACTGAGTAGTCGAAAATAATGTCGCGTACCGCACTGTTATAGCGAGACTACGCAATCGATTACCAATACCGTTTATCCCGACAACCGATAGTAAATCGGTATCGATGAGTCGCCCTAAACCAGCCTGAAATCACATTTTTTTCGGGCCAGAAATGGCACAGGAATAGAGATACATGAAGATTTGGAACTTTTATTATTAAACTCCGCTCCGCCATATTGTAACTGAAGTTCTGTTCACTAATGCCGATACTCATGTTTTATGGCGTGAGGAATCCGTATGACAACGATTAACGTTTCCACCCCAACTGTTCAAAGCAGTAGTGGTGGTGGAAAAGCCCCAGCCGGGAATGACATCTCCGCTCAGATTGCACAAGTCACCCAAAAGATAACCAAGCTAACTCAGCAGCTCAAAGATATTCCCAATAGTAGTGGCAGTGTTGAGCAGAAGCGCGAACAGCAGGAGCTTATTCAGACACAAATCAAGATGTTACAAGCACAGCTGGCTCAACTGTTGCGACGGCAGGCCGAGGAGTCACAGCAAAAGCAAAGCGCCGATCAGAGAAAAGCTGAGGGCATCAACACGGCTTCCGACCAACATCAGGTCGATATTTATATCTGATACAACGGATCGCGGGCACGACCAGCGGTTAATTCACTGGCCTGCATACGCACCACGTCCCACAGCGCCTGAGCCGCGGTTGATAAAGAGCGGTTTTTACGTCGAGCCAGCATCAGTTGCCGTTCAACTACCGGCGTCAGGCGCTTAACCTGCAAGTGACTGCCCTGCGGTAAGGGGAGCGCCAGCGCGGGCAGCACACTGATGCCAATCCCCGCCTCCACCATCGGGAACAGCGTGGCGGGATGACCAATCTCCTGAACGATGTTGGCATCAATGGAAAAATGGGCCAACGCCGCATCGATCAGCGGTCGACTACCGGAAGCGTAATCCTGTAACACCAAACGTTCGTGATACAAATCCTGCCAGTTCACCCACTCACGTTGGGCTAACGGATGATCCTCGCGACACAGCAGCAGGAACGGTTCGGACAGTACGGCTTCACATTGCAGGTCGGTCACCGCTCCGGGATCAATCACAATGCCAAAATCGACTTCTCCCTGGCGAATACTTTCCAGCACCCACTGCTGGGGCCTGTCGTGCAGCACAAAATCGATCGCAGGGTAAAGCTCATTACTCTGGGCAATACACTGTGGAATAAGGTGAGCAGAGATTGTCTGGCTGGCGGCAACACGCACCGTTCCAGTTAACTGTGTCCCCACCTGGCCTGCTTCACGCAGCGTGCTGTGCAGTTCATCCAGAATACGTTCCAGCCGCGTCGCCAACTGGTACCCCGCTTCCGTCAGCACTACTTCCCGCGTTGTTCTATCTAACAACCGCACCCCCGTCTGAGCTTCAAGCTCTTTAACGCTGTGGCTGACCGCAGACTGGCTTAAGCCAATAATATCCCCCGCCCGGCTAAAGCTTTTGGCCTGAGCGACGGTAACAAAGATACGCAACTGACGCAGAGAGTAATTCATCTATTCGATTCATATATGGATGCAATAAATCAATTTTATTTCTCAAATGGAAAAACGCAAAATGTTGCTACTGAATTTCAGGAGCTTTTATGAAACTTTTTCGTATCCTTGATCCGTTCACGATTACGTTGATTACGGTCGTATTACTGGCGTCCTTTTTCCCAGCCGAAGGTGGCTTTGTGCCTTTCTTTGAAGGCTTAACCACCGCCGCCATTGCCCTGCTGTTTTTTATGCACGGGGCCAAGCTCTCTCGTGAGGCAATTATTGCCGGCGGTAGTCACTGGCGTTTGCATCTGTGGGTGATGTGCAGCACGTTTGTTGTTTTCCCGGTGCTGGGCGTTCTGTTCGCCTGGTGGGCGCCGGTTAATGTTGACCCGATGCTGTACACCGGTTTCCTGTACCTGTGTATTTTGCCGGCCACGGTGCAGTCGGCAATCGCCTTTACGTCGCTGGCGGGGGGGAACGTTGCCGCCGCCGTGTGTTCCGCTTCGGCCTCCAGCCTGCTGGGTATTTTTCTCTCGCCGTTGCTGGTTGGCCTGGTCATGAATATGCATGGCGCAGAAGGCAGCCTGGAGCAGGTGGGGAAAATCATGCTGCAGCTGCTGCTGCCGTTCGTACTGGGACATCTTTCGCGTCCGTGGATTGGTAACTGGGTGTCCCGACATAAAAAATGGATTGCAAAAACGGATCAATCATCCATTTTACTGGTGGTTTACTCCGCCTTCAGTGAAGCCGTGGTTAACGGGATCTGGCACAAAGTGGGGATTGGCTCACTGCTGTTTATCGTGGTGGTCAGCATCGTATTGCTGGCAATCGTGATTGGCATCAACGTCTTTGTTGCGCGTAAATGCGGCTTCAACAAGGCCGATGAGATCACCATTGTCTTTTGCGGATCGAAAAAGAGCCTGGCGAATGGGATCCCAATGGCAAATATTCTGTTCCCGACGTCAGTGATAGGAATGATGGTGCTGCCGCTGATGATCTTCCATCAAATTCAGTTGATGGTTTGTGCGGTGCTGGCACGTCGCTACAAGCAACAGACGGACGCATTGCAGGCGCAGCAGAAAAGCCGCGCCGCAAAGGCTTAAAGCGGGCGTTTCAGGGGCTGCACCAGTTGCGTCAGCCCTTCAGTTTTAATCAGCAGCGTGATTTGCATCAGTTCGCCGAGCTTGCCCGGCGGGAATTCATCCTTACGGGCAAACCACAGCAGATACTCTTCCGGTACATCAATCAGCCGACGCCCTTTATATTTGCCAAAGGGCATCACGGTATTGGCGATTTCAACCAGCTGCTCTTTTTCCATCTCAGGCACCCAGTAAGCGAATCATTTCAGCTTCGTCGATCACTTCAATGCCCAGCTCCTGCGCTTTTGCCAGTTTAGAGCCCGCCGCTTCCCCCGCAATCACTAGATCGGTTTTCTTCGACACGCTACCGGCCACTTTTGCCCCCAGCTCGGTCAGTCGTGCTTTGGCATCATCACGCGACATCAGGCTCAGGCTCCCGGTCAGCACCACCGTCTTACCCGCGAAGGGGCTGTCGATTTCTTCAGCGTTGATAACCACCGGCGCTGGCCAGTGAATCCCCTGCTCCAAAAGCTGGACGATCACCTCGCGGTTACTCTCTTCGGCAAAGAAATTAAACACGTGGGTCGCCACCACGATGCCGACATCCGGCACTTTTTGCAGCTCTTCAACAGAGGCGGCTTCCAGCGCGTCGAGCGTGCCGAAATATGCAGCCAGACCTGCAGCCGTCGCTTCGCCGACTTCACGAATACCCAGCGCATAGAGGAAACGGGCAAACGTGGTCTCTTTCGCTTTTTCCAGCGCATTCACTACGTTTTGCGCCGACTTCGGCCCCATGCGATCAAGACCGGTCAGCTTACCTGCGGTCAGCGTGAAGAGATCCGCTGGCGTGTGGACATACTCTTTCTCGACCAGTTGATCGATAATTTTGTCGCCCATGCCGTCGACGTCCAGCGCACGGCGGGAAACGAAGTGTTTCAATGATTCCTTCCGCTGTGCCCCGCAGATTAAACCTCCGGTACAGCGAGCAACCGCTTCGCCTTCCACACGCTCAACGTCAGAGTTGCATACCGGACAGTGGGTGGGAAACTCGATTTCGCGGGTATCGTCCGGACGCTCGGAAATCACGACGTTCACTACCTGCGGGATGACATCGCCCGCACGGCGAATGACGACTTTATCTCCAATACGCAAACCAAGACGCTCAATTTCATCCGCATTGTGCAAGGTGGCGTTACTGACCAACACCCCGGCAACCTGAACTGGCTCAAGGCGGGCGACAGGCGTAATCGCCCCTGTACGTCCTACCTGAAACTCAACATCGCGGACAAAGGTCATCTGCTCCTGTGCCGGGAACTTAAAGGCCACCGCCCAGCGCGGCGCGCGAGCAACAAAGCCCAGTTGCTCCTGCAACGCCATGGAGTTGACTTTAATCACCACGCCGTCGATATCGAAGCCCAGCGTCGGTCGGTCTTCTTCAACCTTATGATAGTAAGCAAGTACTTCCTCCGGAGAGTCGCAAAGCGCCACTCTGTCGCTCACCGGCAATCCCCACTCTTTAAATTGCAGCAGACGGCCCAGATGGGTATCGGGCAACACACCACCTTCCAGCACACCAACGCCATAGCAGAAGAAAGTAAGCGGTCGCTTCGCTGTGATACGCGGATCGAGCTGGCGTAATGACCCAGCCGCCGCATTTCGCGGGTTAGCAAACACTTTGTTGCCAGTACGGCGGGCCTCTTCGTTGATTTTTTCAAACCCAGCCTGCGGCAGGAACACCTCGCCGCGCACTTCCAGACGCGTCGGAATGTTATCGCCGCGCAGTTTTAACGGGATCGCACGAATGGTGCGCACGTTCGAGGTAATGTCTTCCCCGGTGGTGCCATCGCCGCGCGTTGCGGCGCTAACCAGCACGCCGTTTTCATAGAGAATACTCACCGCCAGCCCGTCAAGCTTCAGCTCACAGCACCAGGTTAGTTTGTCCGTACTCTTCAGTCGGTCCTGTACGCGCTTGTTAAAGGCGAGAAAACTCTCTTCATCAAACACGTTATCCAGCGACAGCATCGGCACTTCATGGCGAATCTGACTGAACGCCGTTAACGGGGCGGCGCCAACGCGTTGGGTTGGCGAGTCAGGGGTAATAAGGTCCGGATGCTGCGCTTCCAGCTCGCGGAGTTCGCGCAGCAGACGATCGTATTCCGCATCGGGAATTTCCGGCGCGTCCATCACATGGTAGAGATACTCATGATGGCGAAGCGTGGTTCGCAGTTCTGTCAGTTGTTGTTCGATTGATTCCATATCGCACCATCAATGATAAAAAACCCCCGACAGGCGGGGGTTTAGCAAGGAGATGTCACGCCAAAGGAGAATCAGGCGCGAGATTCTTTAACTTCGCGGATGCGGTCCTGATACTCGCGCAGTTTCTGCGGCGTCATCATGCGACGTTGATCGTCAAGCACCACACCACCCACTTCATCGGCGATGTGCTGTGCGGACTGCAGCATCAGCTTAAAGTTTTGCAGCTCGTCCCCATAGGACGGAACCTGCATAAAAATAGTTACGCCAGGGGTGCTGAAATCACCCGTCATTTCGGGGTCAAACGTTCCTGGGTTAACCATATTGGCAAGGCTGAACAGCGACGGACCGCTGCCATCCGGGCTCAAATGACGATGGAAAATATTCATATCGCCAAATTTAAAACCGGCTTGCTGAATGCTATTGAGCAGCACTTCACCGTTGAGCTCGCTACCGTGATGCGCCGCAACGTTCATAATAATGACCGCTTCTTTACGCTGAGGTTTTTCAGCAACAGGCGCTTCTTCAACTACCGGCTCAGGCTGCGGTTGATGTTCAACGGCAGGCTCTGCGGGCTGGAAAGTCTGCGGCGCAGGTTGCGGTGCTTGCTGCACGGGCTGCTGAACCTGCGGAGCAACGGGCTGATGCTGCATCGGCTGCTGTACAGGTTGTTGCTGAACAGGCTGATGTTGCACCGGCTGCTGCGGTTGTACAGGCTGCGGCTGAGCATGCGGCGGCGGTACCGGCGCTTGTGCAGGCTGCTGCGCGGGTTGACGCGGCTGAGCCGACGCATAAGGCGGCTGGTACTGGTGTTGCGGCGACTGAGGAGGAACACCATGTTCCTGCGCGTTACCGGGAGCATGATTCACACGATGAACGCGAACTTCGCCCACGCCTTCGTCTTCCTCGACGTTGTCGTCGAACGAATCCTCGTCTTCACGTTTAGACTTCATGCGTTTCAGTGGGCGATCGCGGAATATAGAAGACCGCTCTTTACGGCTAGTCCAAAAACCATGTACCAGTAAAGCGATTATGGCGATCGCGCCAACAATGATTAATATCAGACGCAAATCCTGCATCATTATATTCTCTGTTGTTCTAACACCTTGCCACCACGGCAAACATTTACTCACTAAGAGTATTTGTCGATTACGCCAAGTGCAAGTGCACTCTTGGCTTTCACGGCATAAAGATGAACAAAATTGTGCTTTTTGCTGTTTTTTCGAACATTTCTGAACAGCTTAACGCTCAACAACCCGGTAAGATACGCAAAGTTTACCAGAGCTTATATAACAAGGAGTATGTCCTGACCATGGTTTCATCATCTGCAGTCGTACCTCGCAGCGGCCTTTATTACTTTTCACAGGGATGGAAGCTCATCACCCAACCGGGCATTCGTCGCTTTGTCATCCTGCCTTTGCTGGTGAATATCCTGCTGATGGGCGGCGCATTCTGGTGGCTATTCACACAACTCGATAGCTGGATCCCCGCGCTGATGAGTCACGTCCCTGACTGGCTTCAGTGGCTCAGCTACTTGCTGTGGCCGATTGTCACTATCTCCGTACTACTGGTGTTCGGCTACCTCTTTTCCACCATAGCCAACTGGATTGCCGCGCCGTTTAACGGTCTGCTGGCTGAACAACTGGAAGCGCGCTTAACGGGCGCAACACCGCCTGACACCGGTGTTCTCGGCATCATGAAAGATGTTCCCCGTATTATGAAACGTGAATGGCAAAAGCTGGCGTGGTATCTCCCGCGCGCCATCGTATTGCTGATCCTCTATTTCATTCCGGGTATTGGGCAGACCGTCGCCCCGGTGCTGTGGTTCCTGTTCAGCGCATGGATGCTGGCCATTCAGTACTGCGATTATCCGTTTGATAACCATAAGGTGCCTTTTAAGGAGATGCGCGTCGCGCTGCGCACACGCAAGGTGACCAATATGCAGTTCGGCGCGCTAACCAGCCTGTTCACCATGATTCCAGTGCTCAATCTGTTCATCATGCCGGTCGCGGTTTGTGGTGCTACGGCGATGTGGGTAGACTGCTATCGTGCTAAGCACGCGTTATGGAAGTAATGCAAAAATGTGTAAAAGCGGGCTGGCTTATGCCCGCTCTTATTCCATACTGCAAGGCATTATTTCCCATCAGCATATAGATATGCGATTTCCTTACTTCCCCATACTTTCTCAACAGGTATGCTGAAGCGGTATCCCAATTTCATACAGTTAAGGACAGGCCATGAGTAAGATTTTTGAAGACAACTCGCTGACTATCGGTCATACGCCGCTGGTTCGACTGAACCGTATCGGTAACGGACGCATTCTGGCGAAGGTGGAATCTCGTAACCCGAGCTTTAGCGTCAAATGCCGTATCGGTGCCAATATGATTTGGGATGCCGAAAAACGTGGTGTACTGAAACCTGGTGTTGAGCTGGTAGAACCGACCAGCGGCAACACGGGGATTGCGCTAGCCTACGTTGCCGCAGCCCGCGGTTACAAACTGACTCTGACCATGCCGGAAACGATGAGCATTGAGCGCCGCAAGCTGTTGAAAGCTCTGGGTGCGAACCTGGTGCTGACCGAAGGCGCAAAAGGGATGAAGGGTGCAATCCAGAAAGCGGAAGAAATTGTCGCCAGCGATCCGGAGAAGTTCCTGCTGCTGCAGCAGTTCAGCAACCCGGCGAACCCGGAAATTCACGAAAAAACCACCGGCCCGGAAATCTGGGAAGATACCGATGGCCAGGTTGATGTCTTTATTTCCGGCGTAGGTACCGGCGGTACATTGACTGGTGTGACCCGTTATATCAAAGGCACTAAAGGCAAAACCGATCTGATCACCGTCGCGGTTGAACCTACCGACTCCCCGGTTATCGCCCAGGCGCTGGCGGGTGAAGAACTTAAACCGGGCCCACATAAAATTCAGGGGATTGGCGCGGGTTTCATTCCAGGCAACCTTGATCTGAAACTTATCGATAAAGTCGTCGCCATCACCAATGATGAAGCAATCTCTACTGCGCGTCGCCTGATGGAAGAAGAAGGTATTCTGGCGGGCATTTCTTCCGGCGCTGCTGTTGCTGCCGCGCTTAAGCTGCAGGAAGATGAAACCTTTACCAATAAGAATATAGTGGTTATTCTACCGTCATCGGGTGAGCGTTATCTGAGCACTGCACTGTTTGCCGATCTCTTCACAGAGAAAGAACTGCAACAGTAATGCCAGCATGTTAAAAACGCGTAAAAAAGCACCCTTTTGGGTGCTTTTTTGTGGCCTGCTTCAAAGTTTCAACTCGCCTGGCATTGATTCAACCCACCAGAACTGGTATTTAACCAAGCTAATTATTTTGATGCGCGAAATTAATCGTTACAGGAAAAGCGTTAGCTGAATCGATTTTATGATTTGGTTCAACTCTTCCTTTCGCGGCATAATGTTTAATGACGAACGAAACGTCAGCGGCAAGAAGTTGCCAGCAACGGATTGCACCGAACTCCTTTTGTGTCGCGTCCAGTTTACGCCGATGCTAACAATACAGGCTAAAGTTGAACCGCCAGGCTAGACTTTAGTTCCACAACACTAAACCTATAAGTTGGGGAAATATAATGTTCCAGCAAGAAGTTACCATTACCGCTCCGAACGGTCTGCATACTCGCCCTGCTGCTCAGTTTGTTAAAGAAGCAAAAGGCTTTACTTCTGATATTACTGTGACTTCCAACGGCAAAAGCGCTAGCGCCAAAAGCCTGTTTAAACTGCAGACTCTGGGCCTGACTCAGGGTACCGTTGTTACCCTGTCCGCAGAAGGTGAAGACGAGCAGAAAGCAGTTGAGCATCTGGTTAAACTGATGGCTGAACTCGAGTAAGTTCAACGAGTTCTTTTAAATATCAGTCACAAGTAAGGTAGGGTTATGATTTCAGGCATTTTAGCATCCCCGGGTATCGCTTTCGGTAAAGCATTGCTACTGAAAGAAGACGAAATCGTCATTGACCGGAAAAAAATTTCTGCCGACAAGGTTGATCAGGAAGTTGAACGTTTTCTGAGCGGTCGTGCCAAGGCATCTGCGCAACTGGAAGCGATCAAAACCAAAGCTGGTGAAACGTTCGGTGAAGAAAAAGAAGCCATCTTTGAAGGGCATATCATGCTGCTCGAAGATGAGGAGCTGGAGCAGGAAATCATAGCCCTGATTAAAGATAAGCACATGACGGCTGATGCAGCCGCGCATGAAGTTATCGAAGGTCAGGCCACAGCCCTGGAAGAGCTGGATGATGAATACCTGAAAGAACGTGCGGCTGACGTACGTGACATCGGTAAACGCCTGCTGCGTAACATCCTGGGTCTGGCAATTATCGACCTGAGCGCTATTCAGGAAGAAGTTATCCTGGTAGCCGCAGACCTGACCCCGTCAGAAACCGCACAGCTGAACCTGAACAAGGTGCTGGGTTTCATTACTGACGCGGGCGGACGTACTTCCCATACCTCTATCATGGCGCGTTCTCTGGAACTGCCTGCCATCGTCGGTACGGGTAGCGTCACCTCTCAGGTTAAAAACGACGACTATCTGATTCTGGATGCCGTAAACAATCAGGTTTACGTCAATCCGACCAACGACGTTATCGAGCAACTGCGTGCCGTTCAGGAGCAGGTTGCAACCGAGAAAGCGGAACTCGCTAAGCTGAAAGATCTGCCGGCTATCACGCTGGACGGACATCAGGTTGAAGTTTGCGCTAATATCGGTACCGTTCGTGACGTTGAAGGCGCTGAACGTAACGGCGCTGAAGGTGTGGGTCTGTACCGCACCGAATTCCTGTTCATGGACCGTGAATCGCTGCCAACTGAAGAAGAACAGTTTGCTGCGTATAAAGCCGTTGCTGAAGCCTGTGGCTCTCAGGCGGTCATCGTTCGCACCATGGACATCGGCGGCGATAAAGAACTGCCGTACATGAATTTCCCGAAAGAAGAGAACCCGTTCCTGGGCTGGCGTGCCGTGCGTATCGCCATGGATCGTAAAGAGATCCTGCGTGACCAGGTTCGCGCGATTCTGCGCGCCTCTGCTTTCGGTAAACTGCGCATTATGTTCCCAATGATCATCTCTGTTGAAGAAGTGCGTGCACTGCGCAAAGAGATTGAAATCTACAAACAGGAACTGCGCGACGAAGGTAAAGCATTTGACGAGAGCATTGAGATTGGCGTGATGGTGGAAACACCGGCTGCGGCAACAATTGCGCGTCATTTAGCCAAAGAAGTTGATTTCTTTAGTATCGGCACCAATGATTTAACGCAGTACACCCTGGCAGTTGACCGTGGTAATGATATGATTTCACACCTTTACCAACCGATGTCGCCATCTGTGCTGACGCTGATCAAGCAAGTTATTGATGCTTCTCATGCTGAAGGCAAATGGACTGGCATGTGTGGTGAGCTTGCAGGCGACGAACGTGCTACACTTCTGTTGCTGGGGATGGGTCTGGACGAATTCTCTATGAGCGCCATTTCTATCCCGCGCATTAAGAAGATTATCCGTAACACGAACTTCGAAGATGCGAAGGTGTTAGCAGAGCAGGCTCTTGCTCAACCGACAACGGACGAGTTAATGACGCTGGTTAACAAGTTCATTGAAGAAAAAACAATCTGCTAATCCACGAGATGCGGCCCAATTTACTGCTTAGGAGAAGATCATGGGTTTGTTCGATAAACTGAAATCTCTGGTTTCTGATGATAAGAAAGACACCGGAACTATTGAGATTGTTGCTCCGCTCTCTGGCGAGATCGTCAACATCGAAGACGTGCCGGATGTAGTTTTTGCTGAAAAAATCGTTGGTGATGGCATCGCTATCAAACCAACCGGTAACAAAATGGTTGCTCCTGTTGACGGCACCATCGGCAAAATCTTTGAAACCAACCACGCTTTCTCTATCGAATCCGACAGCGGCATTGAGCTGTTTGTTCACTTCGGTATTGATACCGTTGAACTGAAAGGCGAAGGCTTCAAACGCATCGCTGAAGAAGGTCAGCGCGTGAAAGTGGGCGACCCGGTTATTGAATTCGATCTGCCGCTGCTGGAAGAAAAAGCCAAGTCTACCCTGACTCCGGTTGTTATCTCCAACATGGACGAAATCAAAGAACTGATCAAACTGTCCGGTAGCGTGACCGTGGGTGAAACCCCGGTTATCCGCATCAAGAAGTAATTCTTGCGTAGGCCGGATAAGGCGTTTACGCCGCCATCCGGCAATCAGGCAGTACCTTGCCGGATGGCGCTACGCTTATCCGGCCTACAAAGAATCTCGTATCGTAGGCCGGATAAGCGTAGCGCCATCCGCAATTAAATGTGTGCAGTCACCGGGCGATAACACGCCTCGCGCATCAGGATCTTCATCCCTTCCGGCCCGCTCTCCAGCATCCGTCGTTCCGAATCCGCCACTAACAACTCACAGTCGTAACCACCCGCAATGCCGAACATAGCCCGCGCCACGCAGATATCTTCCAGTGCCGCTGTCCCGCAGGTATCAAAGTGTCCAACCATACGCCCATTCTGGCGAACTACCAGCCGGTAACTCTTCATCGCGCCTCCCCTGCCGGTGGCAGAATTAATTCATCACAACCGCACTGGTGCGTCCACGTCATCACGTCCAGCACCCGCTGTGCAGCATCGTGCGTCGCGGTCGTCAGCGCTTTCCCCATCACAAGGCCGCTCACCAGCTCGGCACAGAACAGATCGCCAGTCCCCTTCAGATCCGTTTTCACTCGCGGATGAGCTAACACCTCAACCGTTTCAGCCGTCACCACCGCAACATGAATAATCTCTTCCGTATCCCCCGGCGCACTGGTGATCACCACCCATTTCAGGGTGTCGGTGAGCAGTGATTGTGCCGCCGTAATGGCTTCATCAAGCGTACGACACGGCTTTCCGCTCAGCATTTGCAGCTCGAACACATTTGGAGTCAGCCCCTGAGCCAGCGGTAGCAGGTGCTGACGATAAGCCTCCGGAATTTCGGCTTTAACATACATACCGCTATCCGTATCGCCAATCACGGGGTCGACCAAAATGCACAGGTCCGGATGCGTGGTCAGAACAGTTTTCAGCCACTGTGCCAGCAAGGCGATTTGTTCCGCGCTGCCCATGTACCCTGTCGTCACCGCCTTTAGCTCGCGCAAGGCATCACGCTCGTTTAAGGCGCGGAGATAACCGCTAAACCAGTCTGCTGGAATAACGCCGCCGTAGAAGGTTTCATAATGCGGGGTATTACTGAACAGCACCGTAGGTACTGCCGTCACGCGTAACCCCTGCGCTTTAATGGCCGGGACGGCGATGCTGTTACCTACGCTGCCATAAACCACCTGTGACTGAACGGCGACGATATCGGTCTGTAACGCCCGATGCGTGTCGTCGAAGAGCACTGACTGGATATCACTCTCCTGCTCCATAAATTTCTCCTCTCGCTGGACAGCGGGTCTACGCCTCACTATTATCGTCATATGCTAAAATTCATTTTGTCATAGGTCAATAATGATCGACGGAAAAACCGCTAACGAAATTTTTGACAGTATCCGTCAACATGTCACTACAGGCACGCTGGCAGTGGGAGAAACGTTACCGCCAGTGCGGGAACTGGCAACGGAATTAAACGTCAACCGCAATACTGTCGCGGCGGCTTACAAACGCCTGGTCACCTCCGGGTTGGCACAGAGCCTGGGACGCAACGGTACGGTGATTAAGGGGATTACTGCCCCCGTAGCACTGGAAGGTGGTAATCCGGATACTCCGCTTATCGATCTTTCCGGCGGTAATCCAGCGCCCTCGCGACTTCCTGACCTGAGTAATTATTTTGCGAAGATAAATAAGAGTCCGCGCTTGTACGGCGATGTCGCTGTGTCACCTGGACTTAAGGTGTGGGCATCACAATGGATGCAAAATGCAATCCCCGGCAAAGGGGAAATTGATATCACCAGCGGTGCCATTGATGCTATCGAACGGCTACTGTGCGCCCATTTGCTGCCTGGTGATAGCGTTGTCGTAGAAGATCCATGCTTTTTAAGCAGCATCAACATGCTGCGCTATGCCGGATTCTCAGCAAACCCGGCCAGCGTTGACCGCGAAGGCATGCTGCCGGACCAGCTGGAACTCGCGCTACAGAAAGGCGCGCGGGCAGTAATTCTGACACCGCGCGCGCATAACCCGACAGGATGCAGCCTGAGCGCCTCACGCGCGGCGCAATTGCAGGAAATTCTGGCCCGCTATCCGCAGACGCTGGTGATTGTCGACGACCACTTTGCGCTGCTATCTGCTTGCCACTGGTATCCGGTGATTGCGAAGGAAACCACGCACTGGGCGGTTGTCCGCTCGATGTCAAAAACGTTAGGACCAGATTTACGCCTGGCCATTGTGGCCAGCGATCCGCTCACTTCAGGGAAGCTACGTTTAAGGCTTAACTCCGGCAGTCAGTGGGTCAGCCATCTGCTGCAGGATTTGGCCTGCGCCTGCCTGAATGACGAGACTTACCAACACACGCTGGCGCAAACTCAGCAATTTTACGCCGCCCAGCAGCAAAAGTTGACGGCAGCTCTGCGGCGACATGGCATTGAGTTGCCCGTTGGTGACGGTCTGAATATGTGGCTACCGCTGGAAGATAACAGCCAGGCGATCGCTTTTGCGCTGGCAAAGTCCGGCTGGCTGGTACGCGAAGGCGAAGTGTTTGGCGTCAATACGCCTGCGCACGGCCTGCGCATTACGCTGTCAACATTATCAGACAGCGGCATTGATAAGCTGGCGACTGATATCCATCAGGCGCTAAAGCGCTAACAGGAGAGAAAAAGTGCGAGTTCATTTTGTTATTCATGAGTCTTTTGAATCTGCTGGCGCGTATCTGCCGTGGGCTGAATCACGCGGCTATACCATCACCTGGTCGCACGTTTACGCCGGGGAAGCGGTCCCTGCGAACGCGGATGGCTTCGATATGTTGGTGGTGTTTGGCGGTCCGCAGTCCCCCCGGACCACGCTGGCAGAGTGCCCGTACTTTGATTCTCAGGCTGAGCAGCATCTGATCAATCAGGCGATTGCGGCACGTAAAATTGTGGTGGGGATCTGCCTGGGTTCACAGTTAATCGGCGAAGCGCTGGGTGCGAAGGTGTGCCAGAGTCCGGAAAAAGAGATTGGTCACTACCCGATCACCCTGACCGAAGCAGGTCAACAGCATCCGTTGTTCAGCCATTTTGGTTCACCGCTTACCGTCGGTCACTGGCACAACGATATGCCTGGATTAACCGACCAGGCGACAATTCTCGCCACAAGCGAGGGCTGCCCGCGACAAATCGTACAATACGGTAATTTCGTCTATGGTTTTCAGTGCCATATGGAATTTACGGCTGATGCTATAGAAGGGCTTATTCAACACTCCGAACAAGAACTGGCGGAAGCTAAAGGCAAGCGCTTCATCCGCTCCGTTGAAGAGATGCGCGCATGGGATTATCAGCAGATGAATGAGAAGCTGTGGCAATTCCTTGATAAGCTTGTGGAAAAACGTAACGATTGATTATGGCAGGCCGGATAAGACGCTTTACGTCGTCATCCGGCGATCGTGCCGTACGTTTGCCTGATGGCGCTATGCTTATCAGGCCTACAAACTAAATCCCTGATCCCTGGTTAAAGTGCTCTTCGCCAAACACGCCGGTTGAAAGGTAGCGATCGCCGCGATCGCAGATGATCGCCACCACCACAGCTCCCGGATTTTGTTCGGCCACGCGAATCGCTCCGGCTACCGCGCCGCCGGAACTAACGCCGCAGAATACACCCTCTTTCACCGCCAGCGCGCGCATGGTGTTTTCCGCATCGTTCTGATGAATATCCAATACCTCATCCACCAGCGAGGCGTTAAAAATGCCCGGCATATATTCCGCAGGCCAGCGGCGAATTCCCGGAATACTACTGCCCTCTTCCGGCTGCAGGCCAACGATGGTAACCGCTTTTTCTTGCTCACGCAGAAAACGCGACACACCGGTAATGGTGCCTGTTGTTCCCATACTGGAGACAAAGTGGGTAATACGACCTGACGTCTGCTGCCAGATTTCCGGTCCGGTGGTGGTGTAATGCGCGTACGGGTTATCCGGATTATTAAATTGGTCGAGAAGTTTACCTTCTCCGCGCTGCGCCATTTCAAGAGCTAAGTCACGCGCGCCTTCCATCCCCTGCTCTTTGGTCACCAGAACCAGTTCAGCCCCGTAAGCACGCATCGCCGCTCGGCGCTCCTGGCTCATGTTGTCTGGCATCAGCAGCTTCATGCGGTAGCCCTTCAGCGCGGCTATCATCGCCAGAGCAATTCCGGTATTACCGCTGGTAGCCTCGATCAGCACATCACCAGGCTTAATTTCTCCACGTTTTTCCGCTTCGACAATCATCGACAGCGCAGCCCGGTCTTTCACCGAACCCGCGGGATTATTGCCTTCCAGCTTGACCCAAATTTCACTGCCGTTATCCGGCGCCAGACGTTGTAGTTTCACCAGAGGCGTATTGCCAATTGTTTGTTCTAATGTGTTCACGTTTTGAGCTCGTAAAAAAGCCCGGGGGCGCAGCGCTTACCGGGCGATAAACATACTTTTTAACCTATCAGGCACTTTGCGCCAGAGCAAGTTCCTCTTCACGCGTTTCAATGCGCTGGTCGCCGTTATACAGACGCGCATTTTGCAGCCCGACAAACAGCCGCTCGCCGCGGCTTGGGGAATCATCGCCCTGCATGATGACCGTCAGCGGTTCGTTATACCACCCCAGCGGTTGCACAACTAATTGGGTGTAGTGTCCTTTCGGGCTGGCTTCCAGTACCTGTACCGGCAACGGCGAATCCAGGCTGGTACGACGGCTGACGTCCACTTCCCACGGACGCAGGAACAGATCAACCGGTCCCTGATAACCAGGCGTATAACCCAGCGGCCAGCGGTGTGCGCCCACGTGGAATTGGCCGCCGCGAATCGTCCCCTGCAGGCGGTTAACCTCCCCCATAAATTCCAGCACAAAACGGGTAGCCGGTTCGCGCCAAACTTGATCCGGCGCATCAGCCTGCTCGATATGACCCTGACTCATCACCACCACGCGATCGGCAACTTCCGTCGCTTCTTCCTGGTCGTGGGTAACAAACACGCTGGTGAACTTCAGCTCTTCATGCAGCTGACGCAGCCAACGACGCAGCTCTTTACGCACCTGCGCATCGAGCGCGCCAAACGGCTCATCGAGCAGCAGGATCTGCGGCTCTACCGCCAGCGCACGCGCCAACGCCACACGCTGCTTTTGCCCACCAGAAAGCTGCGCCGGGAAGCGGTCCGCCAGATGAGCCAATTGAACCATCTCCAGCAGTTTGGTGACTTTTGCTTTGATGGCCGCCGCATTTGGACGCTCACGCCGTGGCAGAACCGTCAGACCAAACGCGATATTGTCGAAAACGGTCATATGACGAAACAGCGCATAGTGCTGGAATACGAATCCCACTTTACGGTCGCGAGCATGCAAACGACTGACGTCGGTGCCGTGAAAACGGATATGCCCGCTGGACTGATGCTCCAACCCGGCAATAATGCGCAGCAGCGTGGTTTTGCCCGAGCCGGATGGCCCCAGCAGCGCGACCATCTGACCTGAAGGAATATCCAGCGAGATATCGTTCAGCACCTGGGTGCGACCAAAAGACTTCTTAATATTGGCAATCTCAATGCTCATGATTTTCCTCCTGCTGCGCGCGTTTCTCCTGGTTCTCCAGACGCCATTGCAACATGCTCTTCAAAAACAGGGTAATAATCGCCATCAGCGTTAATAGCGCCGCGGCGGTAAAAGAGCCGACCGTGTTGTAGTCCTGCTCCAGTAATTCAATTTGTAGCGGTAGCGATAGGGTTTCGCCGCGAATCGAGCCGGATACCACCGACACCGCGCCAAACTCGCCAATCGCACGGGCGTTGGTCAACACCACGCCGTACAGCAGCGCCCAACGAATATTCGGCAGCGTAACGCGGCGGAACATCTGCCAGCCGGACGCGCCCAGCAACACAGCCGCTTCATCTTCATTACTACCCTGGCTTAACATCACCGGCACCAACTCGCGCACCACAAACGGACAGGTCACGAATACCGTCACCAGCACCATCCCCGGCCAGGCAAACATAATTTGCAGATTATGCTCATCCAGCCATCCACCCAGCGGACCGTTAGAGCCGTAAAACAGCAGATACACCAGGCCGGCAACCACCGGCGAGACGGCAAACGGAATATCCAGTAACGTCAGCAGAAGTTGGCGTCCTGGGAAGTTAAAACGGGTCACCAGCCAGGCCAGCAACACACCAAACACCAGGTTCACCGGCACCACAATCAGCGCAATCAGCACCGTCAGCCAGATGGCATGCAGCATGTCCGGGTCTGCCAGGTTCTGTAATACCGGCATTAATCCCTTGCTGAACGCCTGCACGAAGATGTAAATCATCGGCACCAGCAAAATAAACGCGGAGACCAGCATGCCCGTGCCGATCAGAAACCATTTACCCCAGTTGATGCGGGGTGCGCCATAGCGTTTCAATTGGGTAATGTCTGCCATCAGTGACCTACCACACGTCGACCAAAGCGACTTTGCAGGGTGTTAATTGAAAACAGCAGCAACAACGAAGCCCCGAGGATCACAGAAGCAATCGCGCTGGCGGCCGGGTAGTCAAACTCCTGCAAGCGAACAAAAATCATCAGCGAGGTTACTTCCGTTTTCCATGCGATGTTCCCAGCGATAAAGATAACCGCGCCAAACTCACCGAGGCTTCGGGTAAACGAAAGCGCAACGCCCGCCACCAGCGCGGGGGACAGCTCCGGCAGCACCACTTTACGGAAACTCTGCCAGCGCGTAGCACCGAGCGTTTCTGCGGCTTCTTCATATTCGGGACCTAATTCTTCCAGCACCGGCTGGACGGTACGCACTACAAACGGAATGCTGGTAAACGCCATCGCCACCGCGATACCAAGCCAGGTGTAGGTCACCTTGATATCCAGCTTCGCCAGCCACTCGCCGTAGAAGCCATTAACCGAAAACAGCGACGCCAGCGTCAGACCCGCCACCGCTGTAGGCAGCGCAAACGGCAGATCCATCAGTGCATCCAACAGCGTACGGCCCGGAAAGCGATAGCGGGTTAAGATCCACGCCATCAGCAAACCGAACACGCCGTTAAAAATCGACGCGACAAACGCCGACAGCAGCGTCACTTTATAAGCCGCCACCACCTGCGGATTGGTAATCACATCCCAGTATTGCGCCCAGCTCATTTGCGCCAGTTGCATCACCAGCGCGCTCAGCGGCAGCAGCAATATCAGGCAGACAAACAGTAAGCTTGTGCCCAGGCTTAAGGTGAAGCCGGGCAGCACGCGTCGGGAAGAAACAGCAAACATTTACTTACGCCCCGCCGCCAGCAGTTTGTCCAGCTCTCCACCGCTGACAAAGTGTGTTTTCATCACTTCAGGCCACGAACCAAACTTATCTTCCACACGGAACAATTCGGTCTGCGGGAATTTATCTTGCTGTTTGTCCATCACCTGCGGGTTATTCACGCGGTAGTAGAAATCGGTAATAATGGTTTGCGCCTGTGGGCTGTACAGCCAGGTCAGGTACGCTTTAGCTGCTTTTTCAGTACCGTTGGCTTGCACATTTTTATCTACCCAGGCTACCGGGAATTCAGCGAGAATATTGGTTTTCGGGATAACCACTTCAAAACCCTGCGCTTCATACTGTTTACGAATGTTGTTCACTTCTGATTCGAAGCTGATCAGCACATCGCCCAGACCGCGCTCTGCAAAGGTGGTGGTAGCACCGCGACCGCCGGTATCAAACACTTCGACGTTTTTCAGAAACTGGGTCATGAACTGTTCGGTTTTGGTTTTATCACCACCGTCAGCTTTATCCGCAGCACCCCACGCCGCCAGATAGGTATAGCGCGCGTTACCGGAGGTTTTTGGGTTCGGGAAAATCAGTTTCACATCAGAACGCACAAGGTCATTCCAGTCATGAATGTTTTTCGGATTCCCCTTACGCACCAGGAAACCCATGGTGGAATAGAACGGCGAGCTGTTATTCGGCAGGCGGCTTTGCCAGTCGGCGGGGATCAGTTTGCCTTTGTCATGCAGGATCTGCACGTCGGTGACCTGGTTATAGGTCACCACATCGGCTTTCAGCCCCTGCAGAATCGCCAGAGCCTGTTTTGATGACCCGGCATGAGATTGTTTAATCGTCAGTTTGTCACCGCCGTTATCCTTCGCCCATTGCTGTTCAAACGGCGGATTAAGGGCGGCAAAAAGCTCACGGGAAACATCGTATGAACTGTTCAGCAGTTCCGTTGCCTGCGCCTGCCCCACCAGCAACAGCATGGCTGCCAGCGTCAGTGTTCTTTTTTTCAGTAAGTTAACGGCCATTGCGCACCCTTATAAATTTAATGACTTTCTTATGGTCATCATATTTATAACCAGTGCTAAAGGAGTAACGGTTTTATATACCGTTTGATGATTTGAAAGTTGAAAAGAGAATAAGAGAATCCCTCCCCACATCGAGTGAGGAGGAGACCGGCATCAATCAGACGCCGACGCTAACGCTTTCTGGCAGGGTGCTACCGCCATCAATCACGTTTTGCGTGCCAGTTAAGTAACTGGACTCATCCGAGGCCAGGAACGCCGCCAGTTCACCGACCTCAAGCGGACAGGCCAGACGACGCATCGGGATCGCTTTCGCCATTTCGACTAATACGGATTCAGGATCTTCCGGGTTAGATTGACGCGCAATGCTTTCCGCCATCGGCGTACGAACGTAGCCTGGGCAAATGGCATTAACGCGAATGCCTGACTGCGCATATTCTACCGCCAGGGATTTGGTCAAACCGATGATTGCGGCTTTCGACAGTGCGTAGGCCGTTTCGCCCGGGTCGGCAACCATATCGCCGGTCACTGATGACATCATCACGATGCGCCCATCTTTGCGCGCAATCATCTCCGGCAGAACGGCTTTCGTCACATTCCAGACGCCTTTAATGTTGATATCAATGTGGAAATCGCGATCTTCATCGCTCATATCAAGGAAGTTGCCGAGGCGGCATACGCCGGCATTGTTCACCAGAATATCGATTTTGCCTTCAATCTGCTTCGCGCGCATCACCGCTTCCTTGACCGACGCAAAATCTCTGACGTCAGCGTGAACGGCTGTGCAACGGTGCCCTCGCCCAGCCAACTCATCCGCCAGTTTTTCAATCTCATCGGAGATATCCAGCAGAATTAAGTTCGCACCATGGCGGGCAAACGTTCTGGCGATACCCTCGCCAATACCCTGAGATGCGCCCGTAATCAATGCTGTTTTGCCCGTGAGTTTTCCCATTTCAATATTCTCCTTTTGAATATGAAGCCTTCGCTTCATTCACGCAGAAGATACAGCAATAACAAATTAGTGCTGAGGAATAGCTCACTAAATCAGGTTAATCTCAGGTAAAAAAATCCCCGACGATGCGGGGATGTCTATTTCGTGGCCGATAACAGGATCAGATCGCCATTACAGCGCCATTAAACGGTCCAGCGACGGTGCAAAGTAATAGCCGCCGGTTACCGGTTTGGTGAAGCGCAGCATTGCATCACGCTTACCGTCGGTGTCACCAAACATGCTCAGCAACTGTTGTTCAATGTTGTGCAGACGGGCGCAGTAGGCGCAGAAATAGAGACCATGCGTGCCGCTGGCAGTGCCGTATGGCAGGCTCTGGCGCACAATTTTCAGCCCTTTACCGTCTTCTTTGAGGTCAACACGGCTCAGGTGAGAGGTGACCGGACGGTCATCACCGTCGATCTCTTCGTTGGCTTCCTTGGTGCGGCCAATCATCATTTCCTGGTCATGGATGCTCATGCGATTAAGCTGCTTCAGGTTATGTTCCCAACGCTGCACAAACACATAGCTGCCACCGGCATCCACACCATCTTTGATAACGGCGACTTCACGGCGCGTTTCTTCGCCTGCCGGGTTTTCCGTACCGTCAACAAAGCCGCTGAGATCGCGCTCTTCGACCCAACGGAAACCGTGGATTTCTTCTTTGACTTCAATACAGTCGCCAAATGCTTCCATTGCCGCCTGCGCAACGGAGAAATTCACGTCATGACGCAAAGAGAGAATATGGATCAACACGTCATATTGGGTTGCTGGTGCCAGACCTTTACCGTAAGGGATAAAGTCTTTTAACTCTTCAGCACCGACGCCGCCGCTCAATGCACGCCAGGTGTTGTTGCCAAAAGCGACAACCGCGCCCAGATGCGCATCCGGGAACTTAGCTTCAAAGGTCGCCAGCTTATCGGCGAAGGTTTTGCTGGCCGCACGCAGGGCCTCAACGTCGCCTTTAACATTGGCTTCAATCCAAATCGCCGCACGGCAATGTTCTGGCAAAATGCCACTCTGAACCTGAGACATTGTTCCTCCTGAAAAAAAGATGCCACGACATCGTGGCATTGATGGGCGCTATTCTACCTGTTTTTTTAACAAGCCGATTTGTTCAGACGCAAATTAACGCCGCCAGATAATTTTGCTTACTTTCCACGCTTTCAGCGTGTCGTCAGACGGCATTATATCTTCAGGCCCGCTCCATTCACCGGAAAAAATATAGCTAATATGTTGACTTCCTTCAGCTTTACACTCAACGTCCGCGCTGTCATCGCCGGTTGCCTTTTGGCAATTACCGAAAGCTTTAGTGTAAAGGTCGCTAAACGGTGTACCGATTTCGACACCCGCGACTGACGAAATATCGTGGTCTAACACATCAATACGACTAATGGTTCCCTGGCTGCCATTGATGACTATCGCCAGCTTGTCGTCTTTCATCGCTTCATAGAAGCGCACCACATTTCCGTTATCAGTCTTCATCCCGCTACGCAGGCGGTAATCACCGTCCAGCGCATCAGCAATGGCTTTTTCATCCAGCGGTGTCGCGCCCGTTAACGCTCCGACGCCCTGCTCTGTGACCTGCGTTGAAGAACCAAACCAGTTCCACGGATTGGCGGCAGACCAGTTCACCGAGGACAACGTTGAACACCCGGCCAGTAGCAGCGGCATCGCGCATAAAGTCAAACGCAGTGATTTCATTTCACTTCCTTCCTTATTTATCAACGTTGCTTGGAGTCCGGTTTCCCCAAAAAGTGCCGTTATTCTTTCTCAAGGGAAAAACAGGCGCGCAGACGTTGATTGGTTAACAGCCAGATCAATGCGACGATATCCGCCACCAGCAGCGCCAGCCCGACACCGTTGAGCGGATCGCCTGCCAGCCACATCACCGGCTGCCAGCACAGCAGCACCAGTTGAGCGAGAATCAATAATCCGCGCAGCCAGCGCCAGATTCCCGGAAACGCAAAGCGTCTCCCGCTGAGTAAAAACGTCAACACAGCGGGAACGCCGGGGAGCAAACCCAGCCAGAATGCGTCATGATCGGGATAAAACAGATTCAGCAATGTGTTGCCCTGCTCACGGGAAGAACCGGCAATCACAAACAAAACCCAGGTGCGTGCCTGCAACAACAGTACGCACCAGAAGAGAAAAGGCAGGCGCAGACGCCCATGACCGTCATAGTCGGCCGGATGAAACTCAGTACTCTTCATCTTCAATCAAACGCTTGCCCAGATTGAGTACATCCGCATGTTCATAGCCCAGACGTTCATACATGCCCTGGACGACATCGTTATCGTCACGCACCATGATTTGAATCTTCGGGCAACCGCGGGCAATGAGCTTTTTCTCCAACCGGTTGAGTAGCGCATTAGCGATACCGCGACCGCGAAACTCAGGATGCACGCCCAGGTAATAGGCGGAACCGCGGTGCCCGTCGTATCCGCCCATCACCGTACCGACCACCTCACCGTTCACTTCAGCGACGAGGAATAAGCTGACGTCATGATTGACTTTACGTTCGATGTCCATTTCAGGGTCGTTCCATGGACGCAGCAAATCACAACGCTCCCAGAGGGTGATCACCTCTTCGAAATCTTCCTGGCGAAAAACGCGTATTTCCATGGTATTGGTTACCTTTTCAGGACGTTAAAAAGCGATTATGGCGCGAACGGCTGATTTAGCCAATATCTGACGCGAAGCGGCGGAAAAAATGGCATAATACGGAATTGTCACGTATTGAAATGAAAAGTAAAACAATTCTTATCTCGATCCGTCGCAACGGACTACGCGATACGATATAACGTTTAGAACCTTTTTTTACAACTCAGGCCGTATGAGCACTTTTAAACCACTAAAAACACTCACATCGCGCCGCCAGGTGCTGAAAGCCGGGCTGGCCGCCCTGACGCTGTCAGGCATGTCGCAAGCCATCGCTAAAGAAGAAGCGCTAAAGACCAGTAATGGACACAGCAAACCGAAAGCGAAAAAATCAGGCGCTAAGCGCGTTGTTGTTCTTGATCCGGGGCACGGCGGGATTGATACCGGTGCAATTGGTCGCAACGGATCGAAAGAAAAGCACGTGGTGCTGGCGATTGCCAAAAACGTGCGCTCAATCCTACGCAACCAGGGGATTGATGCACGCCTGACCCGCTCCGGCGATACGTTTATTCCGCTCTACGATCGCGTCGAGATCGCCCACAAACATGGCGCCGATCTTTTCATGTCGATCCACGCCGACGGTTTTACCAATCCGAGCGCTGCGGGTGCTTCGGTCTTTGCCTTATCCAATCGCGGTGCCAGTAGCGCCATGGCGAAATATTTGTCCGATCGTGAAAACCGGGCCGATGAAGTCGCCGGGAAGAAGGCCACCGACAAAGATCATTTGTTGCAGCAGGTGCTGTTCGATCTGGTGCAAACTGACACTATAAAAAACAGCCTGACGTTAGGCTCGCATATTCTTAAGAAGATCAAGCCGGTACACCGTCTGCACAGTCGCAGCACGGAACAAGCCGCCTTCGTGGTGCTAAAATCACCTTCGATTCCGTCGGTCCTGGTCGAAACCTCGTTCATCACCAACCCGGAAGAAGAACGATTACTGGGGACGGCTGCGTTTCGTCAGAAAATCGCCACCGCTATCGCCAATGGCATCATCAGCTATTTCCACTGGTTTGATAACCAGAAAGCACACTCGAAGAAACGTTAACCATGAAGCCCGATGTACAATGCGTAAAACAGTTCCTGCTCAGCCTGCAGGATGATATTTGTCAGCAGTTATCCACCGTAGACGGCACCGAATTTGTTGAGGATAACTGGCAACGCGAAGCGGGCGGCGGCGGGCGCAGTCGAGTGTTGCGTAACGGCGGTATTTTCGAGCAAGCAGGCGTCAACTTCTCTCATGTCCATGGCAATGCAATGCCAGCCTCGGCTACTGCACATCGCCCGGAGCTTGCCGGGCGTAGCTTTGAAGCGATGGGCGTCTCGTTGGTGGTGCATCCGCAGAATCCTTACATTCCGACCAGCCATGCCAACGTACGTTTTTTTATCGCGGAGAAACCGGGCGCCGACCCGGTGTGGTGGTTTGGCGGCGGCTTTGACTTAACGCCCTACTACGGCTTTGATGAGGATGCAGTTCACTGGCACCGCACGGCGCGGGATCTATGCCAGCCGTTCGGCGATGACGTTTATCCCCGTTACAAAAAGTGGTGCGATGACTACTTCTTCCTCAAGCACCGTAACGAGCAGCGCGGCATTGGCGGGCTGTTCTTCGATGATTTGAATACGCCAGATTTCGACCACTGCTTCGCCTTTATGCAGGCTGTTGGAAAGGGTTATACCGAGGCGTATTTGCCCATCGTCGAGCGCCGCAAAGCAATGAGCTGGGGCGAGCGTGAACGCAATTTTCAGCTTTATCGTCGCGGACGCTATGTGGAATTTAACCTGGTGTGGGATCGCGGCACATTATTCGGTTTGCAAACCGGCGGGCGCACGGAATCGATTCTGATGTCGATGCCGCCGCTGGTACGCTGGGAGTATGACTGGCAGCCAGAAGCGAACAGCCCGGAAGCCGCCCTTAGCGAGTTTATTCAGGTCCGCGACTGGGTGTAATGGCCTGATAGCGACACAATTCGTAGGCCGGATAAGACGCAAGGCGTCGCCATCCGGCAGCGCAGCAAGCACAATTGCCTGATGGCGGCTAACGCCTTATCAGGCCTACTCAAGCTATACCATCACGCCCACTGGCGCATACGCTGATGCAGCGTCAACGAAGGTTTCTCCGCAAACAGTTGCTGGTAGTCGGTAGCGAACTGCCCTAAATGCCAGAATCCCCACTGCATGGCGGCGTCTTTCACCGTCGCACTCTGCGACCACGGGCTTATCAACTCACGGCGCACGGCGTTCAGGCGAATACGTTTCAACCAGGCATTCGGGCCAATACCGAGGATCGCGTGAAAGGCGTTTTGCAACGTCCGGCGGCTAACGTGCAGTTGATTGCATAAGTCGAGCACGGTCAGCGGCTCTGACATATTTTCCAGCACATATTCGCGCGCACGCGACAGCAAGCGACGATAGCTCTGATGGCTGATGCTCTCCGCAGTCATAATCGGCTGCGCTTCTTCCAGCATAGTCCCCATCGCCAGCAGCAGGTTATCGCCCAACACTTTGCGTACCGCAGGTTGGCGAAGGTTTTCCGGGTTTTCGCTAAACGTCGCCAGCGCCTGCTGCACAAAGCCCCATAGCGCGGCTTTGTGTTGTTCTTTCACTTCCAGCGCCGACTGGTTGCGCAGCATATGCAACACCCTTTCCGGGTTATGCAGGAAGTTGGCCTGACGGGCAATGGCCTCTTCAGAAATGACGACACCCAAAATGGTGTAGTCATCCGGCGTACTTAGTTCAAACTCCGTCCCGCCTGGGCGGGTGGCAATTTCAGCGTTACCCAAACACTGGGTACCAATAAATCCCTGCTCGCCGCGCGTGGCCGGAATGCCAAACCAAAATGAGTTTGGCCAGACAAGGCATGACTGACGCAGCGCCAGTCCGGTGTATTCACGGAACACCTGAATATCATCGAGCAGGATTTCCGTGAACTCGCCATGAAATTTTCCCGGATGCAGCTGGTCGTAGATCTGCTGCCAGGCTGTAATCGTCAGCGCGTGCTCATACACATCCGTTGTTCGCCGTTGGTGAACGTTGTCCACTTCCACTTTCGGCGTCAATTTAACGTCTTCGGGTAATACTTCATGATAAAGATGGTGCAAGTTTGCAGTACGGTTCTTTTTCATGATCTTTTAAGCCGGAAGCTTCAACGAAGCCCCCGGCCCTCCGACAGGTTAATTTTTTAAGCGATAGCGACTACTGCGTTTACGCAACGCTCCGTCAGAAAAGAGCTGTTCCAGCGCATTTCTGGCTTCATCAAGTGACCAGCCAAAGTGGGCAGCCACTTCCCCTGCCGTCATTCCTTGACGGACCGATGTTAACAGCGCCAGCAATTCATCAGAGGATTCAGATGACACAGGTGCTTCCTGCGTCTTCTCTGGGGCCACATCTGACTTCACTTCAGGCTTCTGCTCTGGTTTCTTCGGTTCTGGTTTCTTCGGCTGGCGTTTAAAACCGCCGATCAGCCACTGGGTGTCATCGTCCGGCCGGCCTATTTCCTTACGGCTGATAACACGGCCTGTACGCGCTGCAGCTGCACTGCCAGCATCCAGCGCTGCTCGGCATGCCGCCAGATCGCCTTCCACCACCAGCGTCAGCCGACCAGGATCGAGCACTTCGTGGCTAAGCAGGCGCACATTCGCGGCTTTCAGCATGGCATCGGCCGCGTCCACGGCAGCCACCATGCCATCCACTTCCAGTAATCCCAGTGCATTGATCATCACTACCTCTCTTACGCGCGCTGGATTGGATTACGGGCAATATCCAGAACGGCATCGGCAAAGGCGTTACATGCGGCTTTACAAGCGGCCTGGCTACCGGTCAAAAACGCTGCTGAATAGTTGGTTTCTGACGGCGGTGGTACATAGGTTACCAGTTGTACATCGGCAGATTTCAGCGCGGCATCAATACCAAATGTCGCTTCCAGCGGCGGTGCTACCAGATACGCCATCGGATCGCCCAGTCGGCATCCCGCGGTCGCGGAAAGATACGAACCGGTACGCGAAACCACATGCGCCAGGAAGGCGGTATCTTCTGCGTCATTCGCCCACTGGAATGCCGCACCGCTTTCAATATTGGCCACCATCGCGTCCAGACCCGCGCGAACTTCGGCCGGGTTTGGTCCACCGAGCATAATCAGCACTTCGCCCGAGGTTGGAGAGGGACTGTGCGCCGCACCGGCATACAGCGAGCGGCCATAAACCACTTCCACCATCGCCTGTTTTGTCGCTTCATCTGCGGCAATATACGCCACGTCATCAGAGTCTGCTGTGATGAGTCCGAGGCTACGTATATGTGGCGGTAATTTAAGTTCGCGGGCAAAACCGTCATTTACCGAGGCAATCACACGCATCGCGGTGACTGAAGGTCTAATCAAATCTAATGCTGGCATGATGCCTCCTTAACGGGTCATATTGATGCCGGATGCTTTTTGCTCCAGCATGCGCTTGGCCAAATCCACAATCACCGCCGCCGCTTCAACCGGTGGCGTACCGCCCTGGTGAATGTTCGAGATGCAGGTACGGTCAGCCTCAACGGTGGTTGCCACACGCGGCGAATAGACGGCGTAGCAAGAAAGACTTTCCGACTGGCCGAGGCCCGGACGTTCACCAACCAGCAGGATCACCGCTTTTGCACCCAGCAGTTCGCCGATCTGATCTTCAATTTTCACGCGCCCATAGCGAACAAAGAACGGCGTCCCGACCTTCAATCCGGCCTGTTTTAAACCCGACAACAGCGGCGGCAGGATCTCTTCGTAGTTGGCGGTGATGGCGTCAGTAGACAGGCCATCAGAAATAATCACCTGCACATCCGGATTCATTACACACTGTGATTTCAGTGCTTCAATGGCTTCCGCACTCAGACGACGTCCCATGTCCGGGCGCGTCAGATACAGGTTTTTGTCGCTGATTTCCGAGCGCACTTCCAGTAGTCCCTGGGCTTTTACCCACTCTTCCGGCACTTCTTTCAATACCGTATCTTTCGAACGCGAGTGGTCAGCAAGGAAGCGCAGCAGCGCCTGGGTACGCGGACGTGGACCGGCACGACCGGTACATACACGCGCAGCGGTGCTACGGCGCAGTTCGGTCAATACCTCTGCACGATGCGGATTCTCAACGCCAATCCACGCTTTCGCTTCAGCTGAACCTAAGTCCATCGCACAGCTTTCACCGGTCGGCGCGGCGCACTGCGTAGTGCTACATTTCACTTCCGCTGATGGCGCTTGAACCTGCGGCTCTCCCATTGACGCCATTACGCTGCGTACAATTTCTTCAATCTGTTTTTGATCCATCGTGTGTCATCCCCGCGTCATCAGAAGAACAGTGACGGATCGCCCGCCCGTTTGGTCAGGCGACCGTTTGCCATAATGCCCATGGTTTCCAGCCAGCGTTCAAACTCCGGCGACGGGCGCAGGTTCAGCAACTGGCGCACGGTCGCGGTGTCGTGGAAGGCGGTGGTCTGGTAGTTGAGCATGATGTCGTCACCGAGCGGCATGCCCATGATGTAGTTGCAGCCAGCGGTGGCGAGCAGAATCATCAGGTTTTCGTTGAGGTTCTGGTCAGCATCAGCATGGTTGGTGTAGCAGCAGTCGCAGCCCATTGAGATGCCGCTCAGCTTGCCCATGAAGTGATCTTCTAAGCCCGCGCGAATAATCTGACGATCGTTGTAGAGATATTCCGGCCCGATAAAGCCCACCACGGTGTTCACCAGGAACGGATCGTAGTGACGCGCCAGCCCGTAGTTACGCGCTTCCATCGTCACCTGATCGGCACCAAAGTTAGCGCCAGCGGAGAGCGCAGACCCTTGCCCGGTTTCAAAGTACAGGCAGTTTTCCCCGGCGATACGGTTGAACTCAGCACCCACTGCACGCGCTTCATCCAGCATGGCCAGCTCAACGCCAAACTCTTTTAAGCCTTTTTCGCTACCGCAGATACTCTGGAAAATCAGCCCGCCCGGCGCACCGCGACGAATCGCTTCAATCTGGGTGGTAACGTGCGCCAGTACGCAGCCCTGGGTCGGAATATTGAACTTGTCGATAACGCCATACACGGTATCGAGCACGCGGCTTAAGTTTTCCACGTCATCCGTGACCGGGTTGACACCGATCACCGCATCGCCCGCTCCGAAGGACAGTCCTTCATAGATTTGCGCCGCAATACTCTGTACATCGTCACGGGTATCGTTCGGCTGCAAACGGCAGCTAAAGGTGCCCGGTAAACCGATGGTGGTGTTCGCCTTTTTGATCACCGGCATTTTCTTACCGCCGTAGATCAGGTCCGCGTTAGAGCAGATTTTTGCTACCGCAGCGACCACTTCCGACGTTAACCCTTTACGCGTAAACGCAATGTCATCAACAGAGGTTTCATCGCTCAGCACATACTCGCGCAGCTCGCTGATACTCCAGTTTTTGATGCGGTTATAGGCCGTTTCGTTGACGTCATCCTGAATCAGACGCGTCACGCAGTCCTCTTCATAGGAAATCACCGGGTTATTACGGATATCCGCTACCGTCATTTCCGACAGCACCTGCTTGGCCGCCACGCGTTCCTGCGAACTGGTTGCAGCGACACCTGCCAGCACATCCCCCGAACGCAGTTCGTTGGCTTTTGCCAGCACCTCTTTAACATCCTTAAACTGATAAACATTGCCGAACAATGTGGTCTTTAGTTTCATAAGTCGTTCCCTCAGGAAGGAAATGCGAGTGATTTCACCGTCACCGGCACAACCGATCCGCCAAAAAGAGGCGTACCAATGTCGATATAGTCCCCCGCCCGGACAACCACCTCATCGATGACCGCCAGCGGGTGTTGCTGTAACTGTGGGCGTAACAGCATGCCCAGGGCTTTACCAAAATCCTGCTCGGCTACCACCAGCAGGGGATGCGGATTCGGATAGCGCGCGACAAAGGCCAGCAACGCATCAATCACCGTTAACAGCGCGGCGTAGCGCACCGGCAGAGAAGCGGGCAGCGCCAACACGTAGGCGTCCGTTTGCGGGTCCAGATCGAGCTGCATTAGTGCCTGTTGCCAGGCGGCCACCAGATCAGCCTCATCAACCGGAATCGCCACCGGCAGATTGCGCAGCGGAAGCGCCACACCCTCCAGCCAGATAGTGCTGCCCGAAAGCGACAGCGTATGCGCACCGGCGCCAATCACCGTGGCGCGCACGGTTTGCGCCGGGAACTGCACGTTCATCTCACGCAGGCGCGGATGTTCATGCAGCGCCGTCGCTAACAGCGGCCCAATGTCGGAAAAACAGAACGGATCGGCAGGTTGGTTGCGGTAGCACTCGCCCACCCCGCCGGACAACGTAATCACTTCCGGCTTCACGCCCTCCGGTAACAGAGCGGTTTGCATCAGCGCCTGTGCCAGCGGTGAAAGCGTGCCGTCAATCACCTCCACAATCAGCGCCGCCATCCGTCGGGCCACCTGAACAAGCTGCGCCGCATTGAGGGTTCGGGCATCAGTGCCTGGACCAAATACGTCATCCACAATCATTTGTCCCGGCTGATGCGCATGCACCACGCGCCCCTGACCGTCCGTTTCCAGTAGCCGTCCGCCGACATTCAGACAGGCCGATCCGCTGACTTTTCCGGCATCGAACAGAACGTAGTTCGACGTACCGCCGCCGATGTCGATATTCAGTACGCGGCACAACTTCTGCTCGGACAGGGTTTGCGCCCCCGCACCGTGACCGGCAATCACTGATTCCAGATGCGGACCGGCGCTGGCAACCACGAAATCCCCCAGCGACTGGGAGAGCGCCATCACCGCCGGGCGCGCGTTGCGCGTTTTGGCACTTTCCCCGGTAATGATGATCGCGCCGGAATCGACGGTCTCTGGCGCAATCCCCGCCGCCTGATACTGGGCGAGGATCAGTGCTTTCAGTTCGGCCTCTTTCAACCCGCCCTGCTTATCAACGGGGGTAAAGAACACCGGGCTTTGCCAGCTAATTTCGCGTTTGATGAATTCGTAGCGCGGCACCTGCGACACTGCCGCACGGTTAACCAGCTCAAGGCGCGAGAAGATCACCTGAGTGGTGGTGGTGCCGATATCGATACCGACGCTGAGTAGCTGGCGAGTATTCACGATTGCGCCTCCGGATTGGTTTCTGCTGGTGCCGGAACATCTTCGTCTTTCGGTACTAACAGCATAGCCACGCCAATCGCCGTCACGCCGCCGATCAGCTTGCCGACAATCATCGGGAAGATCATGGCGTTCATGTTGGCAGCGGCGAAACCTAAGTGGTCACCCAGAGCGAAGGCCGCGGAAACCGCAAAGGCGCAGTTGATCACTTTGCCGCGGGTATCCATGTTTTTCATCATGCCGAACATTGGGATGTTGTTGGCAAGCGTTGCCACCATACCCGCAGCAGCAATGTTATTGACTTTTAACAGGTTGCCGACGCTCATCAGCGGTTTTTCAAACCAGCGGGTCAGCAGCAGCACCATCGGGTAGGCACCCAGCAGCACACAGGAGATAGAACCGATAACTTCGATGGCGCGCATCACTTCACCCGGCTTGTCGCCTGGCGCCATGAAAATAGGATCAAGACCTGGGATCAGCTCCCAGCCGAGCAGGAACTTGATGACTGCCGCAGCCAGACCGAGGGTGATCAGCGCTACCAGGAACTTGGCGAAGATCTGGAAGCCGTTGATCATTTTTTCCGGGATGAATTTCAGTCCCAGCGCCACCAGCACGGCTACGATCAGCACCGGGATCATGTTCATCAGGATCAGCGCGAAGGTGAACTCCACAGGCTGACCGTTGATTTCCACGCCGGAGTACATCGCGACCAGACCACCCGCAATACAGCCAATCGGAATGGTGACAATACCGGCCAGCACGCCCAGCGCCAGATAACGACGGTCAGACGGTTCAATAATTCCCAGCGCAACCGGAATGGAGAACACCAGCGTCGGCCCCATCATCGCGCCGAGAATCAGGCCAGAGTACAACCACGCCGCCACATCGCCGCCCGCCAGCTCTTTCGCCAGGAAGAAGCCGCCCATATCGCACGCCAGCAGCGTTCCGGCAAACATCGACGGGTTCGCGCCCAGCATTTCGTACAGCGGAATAATTACCGGCCCGAGCACATGCGCCAGTACCGGCGCCAGCGCGGTCATACCGACCATCGCCAGACCCAGCGCGCCCATTGCCATAAAGCCTTCTTCAAACTGACCGCCCGATCCCTCAATGCTCTTACCGAACTTACCGAGGAAGCGCGCCGAACCGCCGAACTGCGACAGGATCCTGTCCACGGCGGCAATCAGCATAAAGAACATCATGATGTACATGATGATTTCGTTAATTCCCATAGCCCCTACTCCCTGTCATTTGTGATTTGTAGGCCGGATAAGACGTTTACGTCGCCTCCGGCATTAACGCCGTGTTATTACCGGATGGCGGTGCGAGCACCTTATCCGGCCTACAGGCATTACCCGGCAGCCGCGTACAGGTCGATAATCTGTTCCTGCGTGGCGGTGCGTGGGTTACTGCGAATACAAATATCCTCCAGCGCGGCGTGTGCCCATGCGCTGTAATGCTCGGGTTTTGCTCCAACGTCTGAGAGCCGTTTGGTCTGGCCCACTTCGCTAATCAACTCGCTGACCGCGTTGATAGCATCACGATCGTCCGATTTCTTGTTGGTTAACGCGCGTCCGATATGGCTGAAGCGCTCACGACACACCATGCGGTTGAACCCCATTACCGTAGGAAGCAGCATGGCGTTAGCCTGTCCGTGTGGGATATGCAACGTCGCTCCCGGCTGGTGCGCCATCGCATGGCACAGGCCCAGCCCTGCGCTGGAAAACGCCATCCCGGCCATACAGGAAGCCAGCAGCATGCTTTCGCGCGCCGCCAGATCCTGACCGTAGCCGACGGCCTTCGGCAGCGATTTACCTATCATCGCAATCGCGCCAATCGCCAGACTGTCGGTAAATGGCGTCGCGTTCAGCGCGCTATACGCTTCAACGGCGTGCGTCAGTGCATCAATCCCGGTCATTGCCGTTACATGTGCAGGCACGCCTTCCGTCAATGCAGCGTCCAGGATCGCCACATCCGGCATCAGGGTTGCGTGGGCCAGCACTTTTTTGAGTCCAGTCGCGGCGTCGATTATTACCGTGACGTTGGTGGTTTCTGAGCCCGTTCCGGCGGTAGTCGGTACGGCAATCAGCGGCAGACGTGGGCGTAACGCGCTGCGCTCGTCCATGTCTGCCAGCGTCTGAGTGGGGTTGGTCACCAGCAACGCCACTGCCTTGGCGGCATCGAGTACGGAGCCACCACCAAAGGCCACAACGCCATCGCACTTCGATTCACGCAATTGCGCGACCGCCGCGCAGACGTCCGTAATGCACGGTTCGCCCACCGGACATGGCCACAGCGTCATCGCCACGCCTTTCATCGCCAGACTGCGTTCCAGCGCGGCGGTCATCCCCGCCTGATGCAGGAAGCTGTCCACCATGACGAACATATGCGTCAATCCGCGCGTTTGTGCTTCCTGTCCGCAGGTACTGAGCGCTCCCAGCCCACAAAGGGTGACCGGTGGAACGCTAAACGTTTTTACGCGTTGCAGATTCAGGGTATCGAATGCCTGAAAGAGCGCGGTCTGCAATTCAGCTTGCATAGATTCCTTCCGCTTTTTCTTTTCCGCTGTTGGCAATCGCCAGCGGGGTCATAAACAGGCTGTGCTGGGGTAAATGCACCTGCAGTTCCGGGAAACGCTTACGGAACAGCTCATCAACGCCCGGCTGCATGCAGGAACCACCGGCCAGCCATAAATCGGTAACGCCCTGACCCGCAATATGATGAGCCACGATTTCCGCCATTTTTTCGTAGACAGGCTTCACCACCGGCCAGATTTCTTTGCCGTTGCTACGCTTGTACTGCTCGGCTTCTTCTAACTGGATACGACGGTTCCCGGCCAGCGTCAGAGAGATATGATGTCCACCGGTTGCTTCATCAGCGGAGTAGGTCACCTTGCCTTGTTTAACGATCGCAATCCCGGTAGTGCCACCACCAATATCCACCACGCCGGCGTTATCGAGCTGCAACAGATCCGCCACCGCTGTCGGTTCGTCGAGCACATGGCTCACTTCAAGCCCGGCAGACTCCAGCACGTTAATAGAGATGCGAGGGTCAGTTCCCGGTGGAAATGAGGTTGCCGCATGGGTAAAGCGGCAACCCAGCTGTTGTTCGAGCGTATCGAGATGGCGACGAACGATGGTCACCGCACCAAAGAAATCCCAGACGATGCCATCGCGCACGACATCGGCCCAGTCCAGGCAAACCGCGACCGGCTGTCCGTCACTGTCCACAACCATCGACACCACATCACACGTTCCCAAATCAATGCCCAACCACAGCGGTGAATCGCTCTTTGTGGGCGTCTGGTTACATAGCGTTGCCGCTTTTAGCAGTCTGGGTGTCAACCAACGTTGTTCGTCGTGCGCCATCTCATTTACTCCTTATACAATTCTGAAGGCGTCTACCAACACACAGCGACGCAGACGCACAAACGTACGCGCACTGGTCACCCCTTCCCCGGTTGGTGTGGTAATGGTCATCGTGGTCCAGCCTTCACCGCCCAGTCCAAGACCGGCAATGCACGGTCCGTTCTTAACGAAGATGCTGGTATCAATGGCGTTTGCCATACGGTTCATGTTGTCGATATTGCGCGAGTGCATCGCCGCCGTATGGTGGCAACCGCCTTCAAGCTTGACCGCCAGTTCAATGGCTTCATCGACGTTAGCGACCCGCACGACTGGTAGAACCGGCATCATCAGTTCGGTGACGGCAAACGGATGCGTCGCGGAGGTTTCGACGAATAACAGACGGGTTTGCTCCGGTACGTTCAGACCAATCGCCGCAGCGATTTTGCCTGCGTCACGACCTACCCAGTCACGACTGACCGTGCCTTTACCGCGCTCATCGATATTTTTCAGCAGCACCGGCTGCAGCTGTTCGGCCTGGGCCGTGGTGAGTTTCACCGCATGCTGGCTTTCCATCAGACGCATCAGTTCATCAGCGACGCTATCGACCACGATCAGCACTTTTTCGTCAGCGCAGATGATGTTGTTGTCAAACGATGCGCCTTTGACTACCGACTGCGCCGCGCGTGCCAGGTCAGCCGTTTCATCAACCACCACCGGCGGATTACCTGCGCCAGCGGCAATCAAACGTTTGTTGGTGTGCTTACGCGCGGCATCTACTACGGCTTCACCACCGGTCACCACCAGCAGGCCGATACCAGGGTACTTGAACAGACGTTGGGCAGTCTCGATATCTGGGTTGGCAACCGTCACCAACAGGTTTGCCGGACCGCCTGCGGCAACTACCGCCTGGTTAAGCAGAGTGATAGCGCGCTGAGAGACTTTTTTCGCCGCCGGATGCGGTGCGAAAACCACGCTGTTACCAGCGGCAATCAGGCTGATGGCGTTGTTAATAACGGTCGCGGCCGGGTTGGTGGATGGGGTTACCGAGGCCACCACGCCCCACGGCGCGTTTTCAATCAGCGTCAGACCGTTATCGCCGGTCAGAACCTGTGGAGACAGGCATTCCACACCCGGCGTGCCGCGCGCCTGCGCCACGTTTTTGGCAAATTTATCTTCGACGCGTCCCATGCCGGTTTCAGTGACGGCAAGTTCCGCTAATTCTCTGGCGTGCTTTTCGCCCGCCTCACGTAGCGCCGTGATAGCCAGTTGGCGCATGGCGACGCTTTTCAGCCCCTGCTGGGCCAGTTTTGCTGCCGCCACTGCGTCATCCAGGGAGGCAAAAACGCCCATTTCTTGAACGGCACTGACGGGTTGGCTGCTGTCTTTCATTTTCAGCAGTACCGCTTTCACGACCTGTTCAATATCCTGTTGATTCATGATTTTCTGCCTTATTTATGGAAGATCACCTGACCACCTGCCACCACTTCATCGACAATGCCAATCACGCACAGATCGACAGGCGATGATTCATTCCGGTGCGCCTGACGGGCGGAGCTTCCGCTGACCAGCAGCACCCACTCTCCGGTTCCCGCCCCGATGCTGTCGATAGCAACAGCACATTGCCCGTCGGGATTTCCCTGGGCGTCAATCATTTCCACCATCAGCAACTTGTCGTGCGCGAGCCCCTGATGGCGTACGGTACAAACAATTTGTCCTGTAACGATTGCCAGTTTCATACGCGCCTCCGTGGCATATTTCAGGTAAAACCTCCCCCTACCCTCCGCAGAAGGTAATGTGAAAAGGAGAGAGGGTGACGCCAGCAATGAAGTCTGTGGCGTCACATGGACGACTTACATGTCGTTGCTGTCGCCTTTAAAGCTGATCGGGAACACTTCTTCCAGATCGCCGTGCGGACGCGGGATCACGTGAACTGAAACCAGCTCGCCAATACGCTGTGCTGCCGCAGCACCTGCGTCCGTTGCAGCTTTACATGCCGCTACGTCGCCACGGACCATGGCAGTGACCAGACCGCCACCGATCTGCTTCACGCCAACCAGTTTCACGCGTGCCGCTTTAACCATTGCGTCAGAAGCCTCAATCAGTGCAACCAGGCCCCGGGTTTCAATCATTCCTAATGCTTCCATTGTGTTTTCCTCTCATTAAGGGGTCCTGAACGGGACCTTATACAACCAGTGTGTGCGAGGCGTTTTCACGACTCATGTCAGTCTGGCGCGGCACTGCTGCCACCAACGCCAGTTCGATAATTTCCTGTACGCTACAGCCACGAGAGAGATCATGAAGCGGTGCGGCAAGCCCCTGAATCAATGGCCCTACTGCGCGATACCCTCCCAGACGCTGAGCGATTTTGTAGCCAATATTGCCCGCCTCCAGCGATGGGAAGACCATCACATTGGCATTGCCCTTTAACGGACTTGCTGGCGCTTTTTGCGCAGCGACATCCGGAACAAAGGCGGCATCAAATTGCAGTTCACCGTCCACGGTAAGCTGCGGGGCACGCTCACGAACGATCTCGGTCGCCTGCTGCACGTTAGCGACGTTAGGATGGCGAGCACTGCCATTACTTGAAAACGACAGCATGGCCACGCGCGGCTCTTCACCTGTGATCGCTTTCCAGGTTTCTGCGCTGGCGATGGCGATATCCGCCAGCTGTGCAGCGGTGGGCTGCGGCACAACGCTACAGTCTGCAAATCCTAATGACGGCCCGAGATACTGCGGCAGCATCAGGAAAATTGACGACAGCGTTTTGCAACCAGGCTGTAATCCAATAATGCGCAATCCTGCACGCAGCACGTTTGCCGTTGATGACAGGTTGCCCGCAATACACACATCGGCTTTACCGGCACTGACCATCGCGGCGGCAAACATCAGCGGATCGTTGAGCTTCTCCCGCGCATCCGGCGGCGTTTTTTCACCCGCCGTTGCCTGCCAGCGCAGGGCAAACTCTTCACGCATCTGTACATTGCTTTGTGGATCAATAACCTGAATACCATCCATGGCTACGCGATGACTGAGCGCAAACTGGCGTAGCGCAAACGGGCTGGCGACGAGAATGGGGCGTGCCAGACCGTGCTGATGCAGGTAATTCGCCGCCTTCAGCACCCGGACATCCAGCGCATCCGGGAACACTACTCGTGCAGGTGAGCGTTGGGCGAGTTGACGAGCACGTTCAATGATCATTGCTTCTCCCCCAGTCTCTGTTGAATTTGACTAACCGTCAGCGGATGCTTTGCAACACTCAGAATCATCATCACGTAGACCGTACTGGAAAGGCGGTTGAGCGCCTGCATAATGTCCGGTCGTATAACCTCAAAACTGCGAGTGATGAATACCTGGGCCGCCACCGTCTCCGTTTCACGGACTTTGGTACGCAGCAGATTAAGCAGCGCGCAATCACGTCCATGGCTGGCTTCAGGCACCAGATGGTCGTGGTCCAGATAGCGCAGCGGTTGATGCGAAAGACGGTGTAAATCTTCGTCACTTAAACCCACGACAGCTTGTGCTGCCAGCGGCTCATCCATGGCGTCTGCGCGCATAATATTGCCCAGGCGCGAGCGGATATCCGCCAGCCACGGCTGCCACGGTTCTGCCATCTCAATCTGCAACCACACGGCCAGGGCGATGGTGCTGTCCAGCGCGGCGCGAAATCCCAGCCGAGGGTCACTTTTGGCGACCATCTTGTCCGCCGTCAGATGCGTCAGGGTGTCCGGTTTCTTCGCCACCGGTTGATGGCACAGTTCGCAGCTGGCCTGTGGATGCGTATCACTGCTGGTTAACCCATGCACCGGCTGCGGCTGCTGTTCTTCGTCATCAATAAACAGGCTGCCCTGCTCGTCAATAAACTTAATGCGCAGATGTCGGCTTTCCAGTAATTCCCGGGCAGACGGCGTCAGGCGAGCGTCAGCGGGGAGATGAATTTCAGCCCCTTCGCTGAGCGTATGATTCGCTCTGAGCCATGCTTCGGTAATGAAATCCTTCATACATCCGCCTTAGCAGGACTGCCAGTTCGCAGGCCAGGCCACATACAGAAACTTCACCGTCGATGGCGTACCAAATTCGATGCTGGAGCCTTTCGGGATAAACATCACGTCCCCGGCTTTTGCAATCATGGTTTCGCCTTCGTGGCGAACATGCAGCTCTCCTTCCAGAATCATGTCGATTTCGTCGTAGTTCAGCGTCCATGGGAAAAAGGCGTTATCCCACTGCATAAACCCGGCGGCCATGCTGCTACCGTCCTGGTCGGTCACCAGATCGGTTAAGCCCACGCAGTGCGGCTGCGCGCCGTCAAAACGACCAAACTTCACGCTGCTGCCGTCGATGACTTTCACACCGCCTTTGCCGGTCACCGAGTTAAAGCTCGGCTGCATTCCGCCCTGCTCCAGCGACTGCTTTTCCTTCATGACTTTGTCCATCAGCTGCGCGACCAGGCTTTCGGTAAACTGCCCTTCCGGTAACTGCGCAATGATGGTTTCGCGAATACGCTGGCTTTCCGTTTTGCCATCAATCACCGCAGCCGGAGCAGCAGCGACGGCGCCTGGCGCGGATTCATCGCATTCACTGATGGTAACGCCCAGCAGCTCCGCCACTTCGCGCGCCTCCGGGGTGATGATGCTGGCGCGCAGAACAACCGACATTTCCTGTTCGCCGCGTGCGTGGGCCGCACGAATATCGTTAGCTGTGATAAGTTTTTTCACCTGCCCTTTCCTCCTTTTGGCTGAGCTCAGTCAGATAATCCACCAGGTGCTGCACACTGCGCGGGTCATGGCTATTGAGCTCAAAAATCGGCTCCTGAAACCCCATCCCGCGAAGTAGTTGTCGCGTTGCGGCGACGTCGGCATCCGGCATGTCCGTTTTACTGATAACGGCGATTTGTCGTTTACTGGCACCGATATCCAACAGCCCGGCAGGTAAGCGACTTTCTTTATCATTTGCCGCGTGTATATAAATCAACGTATCGACATCCTGCAGCGTGGTAATTAAGGCGTGATACCAGCGCGGATGGCTAAAATATTCCCCTGGCGTATCGATATCGCCATTTTCATTAAACTCCACGGCCTGTGTTTTTCTGGCGAGGGAATAATTCCCCTGTAGCGCATTAAAGAGCGTTGTTTTCCCCGCCCCCACCGTACCGACAAACGCAATACGTTTCATCGCCGCCTCTGATTAACTTTTTGTCAGGTTGCACAAAGTGAAATTTAATAATCGACCCAGACCGCTTACCGTCTGTAATAACGCTTCTTCTACTGCGCCTACCGAGCCGTAGATCACCAGTGCGCCGCTGAATCTATCGAGAAAACCGATATGTACATCCGCCGCCTTCATGGCTAAGTCACCGGCAATCATCGCGGTTTCGCCTGGAGTCAGCGTCATGATGCCGATAGCGCCCGCTTCGGGAACGCCGATCTTTTTCGCTAATTCCTCGCCGGGGTGCGCAATGAGATGCGCCAGCGTGACCTGTTTCCCCGGCACAAATTCCTGAATAATGCGTTCTTTTTCCATTGCTCACCACCTCCGCTAAAACTGCCCTTATCGTGGCAATTTTTTGTCAGAGTAAATAACAAAATTCGGCAACCAGGTTTAAAAGGTGAAGTAGATCACTAAGAAAGGGAAAATAAAAAGGCGCGAGAGAAACCCGCGCCGGAAATTAATTAAAGTGAAATTACAGCGGCTGCGTTTGGGCTTCTACAACCGCCAGCGCCACCATATTAACGATACGACGAACAGAGGCGATCGGCGTTAATACATGAACAGGTTTCGCAACCCCCATCAGCACCGGGCCAACCGTTACGCCTTCAGAACTGGAAACGCGTAGTAAGTTGTAACTAATACGGGCCGCTTCCATATTCGGCATCACCAGAATATTCGCTGAGCCTTTCAGCGGACTGTCCGGCATGCGGTCATTACGGATACTTTCCACCAGCGCGGCATCGCCGTGCATTTCGCCGTCAATCATCAACTCTGGCGCGCGCGCCTTAATCAGCTCCAGCGCTTCGCGCATTTTGCTGGCCGACGGGCAGTCAGAGGAACCAAAGTTGGAGTGCGACAGCAACGCCACCTTCGGTTCAATACCAAAGCGACGCACAGTCTCTGCCGCCATCACAGCGATTTCCGCCAGTTGCTCAGGCGTAGGATCGTCGTTGACGTAAGTATCGGCGATAAAAGTGTTACCACTTGGCAGCAGCAAGGCGTTCATCGCCCCGGCAGTATGCACGCCGTCACGATGACCAAACACCTCTTTCACCACGCTGAAGTGCTCATGGTAGTCACCAATCGTACCGCAGATCATCGCATCCGCTTCGCCACGCTGCACCATGATTGCACCGATCACCGTAGTGTTGGCAATCACCGCACGCTGCGCCTGCTCCTGGGTGATCCCACGGCGCTTCATAATCTGGTAGTACTCGCTCCAGTACTCTTTAAAGCGTGGATCGGATTCGTTGTTGACGATCTCAAAATCGACGCCCGCTTTGATCTGCAGCCCCAGTTTCTGGATACGCATTTCAATAACGCTCGGACGACCGATCAGGATTGGTTTTGCCAGTCCTAAAGTAATCAGCTCCTGAGTAGCATGCAGTACACGCGCTTCTTCCCCTTCCGTCAGCACCACACGCTTCGGCGCTTTGCGTGCCAGGGAGAAAATTGGCTTCATGAACAGGTTGGTTTTGTAGACGAATTCAGTCAGCTTATCGATGTAAGCGTCAAAGTCGGCAATCGGACGCGTGGCCACACCAGAGTCCATCGCTGCTTTCGCCACAGCAGGGGCGATTTTGACGATCAGACGCGGGTCGAACGGTTTCGGAATGATGTATTCCGGGCCGAAGCTCAGGTCCTGATCGCCATAAGCAGAGGCCACCACTTCACTCTGCTCGGCATGCGCCAGCTCAGCAATGGCGTGCACCGCCGCCAGTTTCATCTCTTCGTTGATGGCCGTTGCACCGACATCCAGCGCACCGCGGAAGATGAACGGGAAGCACAGGACGTTATTAACCTGGTTCGGGTAGTCTGAACGGCCAGTACAAATGATTGCGTCGGAACGCACCTCTTTTGCCAACGGCGGCAGGATTTCCGGTTCCGGGTTAGCGAGTGCCAGAATCATTGGCGCACGCGCCATCTTCTTAACCATTTCCTGCGTCAGCACTTTCGGACCGGAGCAACCGAGGAAAATATCTGCGCCGTCAATGACATCATCCAGCGTACGCTTACCGTCATCCACCACCGCATAAGCCGCTTTGGTTTCCGCCATGTTCGGTTCGCGGTCTTTGTAAATCACGCCTTTGGAGTCACAGACCACAATATTGTGTTTCTGCATACCCAGCGCTACCAGCAGGTTCATACAGGCAATCGCCGCCGCGCCTGCGCCAGACACCACCATGCGCACGTCGGAGATATTTTTCTCAACCACCCGCAGACCGTTCAGAATTGCGGCAGTACTGATGATTGCTGTACCGTGCTGGTCATCGTGGAAGACCGGAATATTCATGCGTTCGCGCAGCTTTTGCTCAATGTAGAAGCACTCCGGCGCTTTGATATCTTCGAGGTTGATACCGCCAAACGTGGGTTCCAGGGCCGCAACCACATTGATAAATTTATCCGGATCGAGTTCATCGACTTCAATGTCGAACACGTCGATCCCGGCGAATTTCTTAAACAGAACGCCTTTACCTTCCATCACCGGTTTGCCGGCCAGTGCGCCAATATTGCCCAGGCCCAGCACCGCCGTACCGTTGGAAATAACCGCAACCAGGTTGCCGCGCGCGGTGTATTTGTAGGCTGCCAGCGGGTCCTTTTCAATTTCAAGACACGGTGCAGCCACGCCCGGCGAGTAGGCCAGCGCCAGGTCGCGCTGCGTTGCCAGAGGCTTGGTCGGAGAAACCTGGATTTTACCGGGTACCGGAAATTCGTGGAAATCGAGGGCGCTTTGTTTTAACTGGTCATCCATCTTGTTGTTCCTTTCACGTATCTATCAAAAAAGTGGCGCGGGTAACCATTCTACTGAGCCGCACATTATCACCTCAGTCAACGGCACAAACTTTGAAGGTCCCCAAACTCTCACCATTCAAAGAAAGAATTTGTTATCAATTTATAACAGCCATGTTACCTGCTTAATCCAGCAATACCATGCCTGTCTGCTATGCTTTTTGCTGACAACGCCCGCAATTTTCCCAAAAGTGTGAATCACAACACGCATCTAACACTTTACTTTTCAAGGAGTATTTCCTATGACCCGTAAAGAGCTTGCCAATGCCATTCGTGCGCTGAGTATGGATGCCGTCCAAAAAGCTAACTCCGGCCACCCAGGAGCACCAATGGGGATGGCCGATATCGCCGAAGTGCTGTGGAACGATTTTCTACGCCATAACCCGACCGATCCCACCTGGTACGATCGTGACCGGTTTATTCTGTCCAACGGCCACGCCTCAATGCTGCTTTACAGCCTATTGCATCTTTCCGGTTACGACCTGCCGATCGAAGAATTAAAGAACTTCCGTCAGCTCCATTCGAAGACGCCAGGTCACCCGGAAATTGGCTACACGCCGGGCGTGGAAACCACCACCGGACCGCTGGGCCAGGGTTTGGCCAACGCCGTCGGCATGGCCATTGCCGAGCGCACGCTGGCAGCGCAGTTTAACCAGCCGGACCATGAGATTGTTAACCACTTTACCTGGGTCTTTATGGGCGACGGCTGTCTGATGGAGGGTATTTCACACGAGGCTTGTTCGCTGGCGGGCACACTGGGGCTTGGCAAACTCATCGGCTTCTACGATCACAACGGCATCTCAATTGATGGCGAAACCGAAGGATGGTTTACCGACGATACTGCAAAACGCTTTGAGGCTTACCACTGGCATGTAGTGCACGATATTGACGGTCATGACCCTGAGGCGGTGAAAAAAGCCATTCAGGAAGCGCAAAGCGTTACCGATAAACCGTCGCTGATTATCTGCCGCACGGTGATTGGTTTTGGCTCACCGAATAAAGCCGGGAAAGAGGAAGCGCACGGCGCTGCGCTGGGCGAAGAAGAGGTGGCGCTGACCCGGCAGAAACTGGGGTGGCATCATCCTGCTTTTGAAATCCCCAAAGAGATTTACCGGGCGTGGGACGCACGCGAGAAAGGCGAAAAAGCGCAACAGGGCTGGAAGGAGAAATTCGCAGCTTACGAACAAGCCTACCCGGAACTGGCGGCAGAGTTTACTCGCCGGATGAGCGGCGGACTGCCTAAGGAGTGGGAAGCAACAACCCAGAAATATATTACCGACCTGCAAGCCAACCCAGCCAAAATAGCCACCCGTAAAGCTTCGCAAAATACCCTGAACGCCTATGGGCCGATACTGCCAGAACTGCTCGGCGGCTCGGCGGATCTGGCACCCAGCAACCTGAGCATCTGGAAAGGCTCCTCCTCTCTTAAAGAGGATCATGCAGGAAACTACATCCACTACGGCGTGCGGGAATTTGGCATGACCGCCATTGCCAATGGTATCGCGCACCACGGGGGCTTCGTACCTTACACTGCCACGTTCCTGATGTTTGTTGAATATGCCCGTAATGCCGCGCGCATGGCGGCGCTGATGAAAGCCCGACAAATCATGGTTTATACCCACGACTCGATTGGCCTGGGGGAAGATGGTCCCACGCACCAGGCCGTCGAACAACTCGCCAGCCTACGCCTGACACCTAATTTCAGTACCTGGCGACCGTGCGATCAGGTTGAGGCGGCAGTAGGCTGGAAGCTGGCGGTCGAACGCCATGACGGGCCAACGGCGCTGATCCTCTCGCGGCAGAATCTGGCGCAGGTTGAGCGCACGCCTGAGCAAGTGCAGCAAATTGCCCGCGGCGGCTATGTGCTGAAGGACGGCGGCGGTAAGCCGGATGTTATCCTGATTGCTACCGGTTCAGAAATGGAAATCACGCTGCTGGCTGCGGAAAAACTGACCGGCGAAGGCCGTAACGTGCGGGTAGTTTCTCTGCCTTCAACCGATATCTTCGACGCCCAGGATGAGACGTACCGGGAGTCGGTCCTGCCGGCAAACGTCAGCGCGCGCGTGGCGGTAGAAGCCGGTATTGCCGACTACTGGTACAAGTATGTTGGGCTGAAAGGGGCGATTGTTGGGATGACGGGCTATGGGGAGTCGGCGCCGGCAGACAAGCTGTTCCCGTTCTTCGGCTTTACGGTAGATAACATCGTCGACAAAGCACACAAGGTGCTTAACGTGTGATCCACAGTGTGGGCCAGGCATCTGGCCCATGCCAGTTATCACAACTTGGCTCCTGGGCATAGCGCACCAGGCGAAAACGCTGACCATCGTAGCGCCAGCGGGTCTGGATACCGCAATCTGCCAACCCTCGTCCTTTAGCGAGGGTAACCAGCTCCCGCGACTTTTCGTCAAACGTAGCGTTGGTCAGCTCCATATCGCGACTTTCCGCATCCGTTTTAAAAGGCAGGCTTAACCGTACCGCGCGTGAAGTCAGCGGGGTTGTACGTGAAACCACCCACGCCAGATCGATAGTGTTATACGCTCCGGCCTCACAGCCAATCATCAGCAGCGCTTTATCATCCGTTAGGGCCGTGACGCGCATCTCGCGACGCAGCGGATCGATAGAGCAACGAATACCGTTGATTCGCCAGTTACCATAGTCCAGCAGTTCACTGCGCTCTTGCTGTGTGAGAGGCGTTGGTGTTGGGTTAATGACCGCTACGCCTTTCAGCGCGGGGGCAGGAGGTACACTGAGCGGAGGCTCGTCACCTTTTTCGATCCATGCGGTTTCGCTGCCAACCCGTTTTTGCTGGGCATCGATAAACAACAATGCGGCTTTTAGCCCGACCAGCGAAAGATTTTGCGCACCTTTTTGCAGGGTAATCGCCTTCGCGTCCTGTACGGTTTGTAAAAATGCGCTAATGGTGGCGGGATCATCGGTCATCAGTTGCCATGGGGTAACACGCCAGTGCTCGCCGCTCAGCGAGAGCGGCACACCATCCAACAACAGACGCGGCGCAATATCGCTCTCTTTGACGTTGGACGATTCCAGCCCGCCCAGCTCAATACGCAACACGGCGTCAGTATGTGCCCCGGCGCTGCGGCTCAAGGTCATGACCAGGCCGTGGTGCTCTCCGGTATTGCGCGCCACGCAAAAATTTTGGTTATTACACGTCACCTGCCAGTCAGAAAACGCCTGTTGCGCGGGCGCAGCCCAGAGCAATCGGGCTGGTAGCAACCCAAGCAGGAAAAGGAGAATAACGCGATAGCGCATGGACGGTACAACCCCGAAGTCAAAACACACAGCCTAAGCGGTATCTTCCTTGCGCGACTGATGTGGCTCAATAAGAATTGTCGGATTGGCCGTAAATTTGTAAAGAAATATAAATCCCACGCATTAGTCCATGAGATGCGACGACTGCAAATAGTTCAACAATAGCACCGTTTTACCGTCACGGATCTCACCCGTTTTGATCATTTCCAGCGCCTGTGTAAACGGCAGTTCCAGAACTTCAATGTCTTCATCTTCCACACCGCCACCAGCGTTTGCTCGCTGGCTGTCACTGTATTGTGCAATGAAGAAGTGGATTATTTCCGTCACGCCGCCCGGCGACATGTATAACTCAAACAGTTTGCGCACTTCGCCCACTTCAAAGCCGGTCTCTTCAATGGCCTCTTTGCGAATGCACGCTTCCGGTTCGTCGTTATCCAACAGCCCGGCGCAGGTTTCAATCAGTTGACCATCTTCATTACCGTTGACCCAGGTGGCGACGCGGAACTGGCGAATTAAGACCACCGTTTTCTTCTCCGGGTTATACAGCAGGATTGTGGCACCGTTACCGCGATCGTAAACCTCGCGTTTATGACGAATCACCTCCCCAGTGCTACGGGTCAGGTCATAGGTGATATTGCGCAGGATGAAGTAGTTATCGGAGAGGACTTTATCTTTGATGAGGGTAATTTTTTGCGACATACCGGCTCCACAGCAAGAAGTGAGAAATAATACTACGCCGTGAAACCGGGTTTGTCTTGGAACAATGTAGGCCTGATAAGCAAAGCGCCATCAGGCATTCATGCGGCACATTGCCGGATAACAACGCTAACGCGTCTTATCCGGCCTGGACGCCGATTAGTGAGATTTGACTGATTTTACGCCCAGCCAGTCGACGATCCCCTGGGCGGCGTGCCGCCCCTCCGCCATGGCCGTCACCACCAGATCCGCACCGCGTACCGCGTCGCCACCGGCAAAGATTTTCGGGTTACTGGTTTGGTAACGGTATGCGCTTTCAACATCGGCGGCAATGCGCCCCCAGTTATCGACCTTAACGCCATGCGACTCCAGCCACGGCATGCCGTGTGGATGAAAACCAAACGCCATGATCACCGCATCTGCGGGCATCACAAACTCACTCCCGGCGATGGGAACCGGGCGACGACGCCCCTGCGCATCAGGTTCGCCAAGTTGGGTACGTAAGAAACGCACGCCGCTGACTCGCCCATCGGCATGCAACACCAGCTCAACCGGCTGGACGTTAAACTCGAAGTTTGCCCCCTCTTCCCGGGCGTTCTTCACCTCTTTTTTCGAACCCGGCATGTTGGCTTCATCACGACGATAGGCGCAGGTCACCTGGCTTGCACCGTGGCGCAGCGCGGTACGTACACAGTCCATGGCCGTATCGCCTCCGCCCAGAACCACCACGTTCAGTCCGGCGGTATCGATAAACGGTTCTTCAGGCAACTCATCCAGCCCCATCACCTGCTTGGTGTTGGCAATCAGGAACGGCAGCGCATCATATACGCCTGGCGCGTCTTCATTTGGCAGGTCCGCCTTCATGGAACGATAGGTTCCCACCCCCACGAACACGGCATCGTAATCCTCCAGCAACTTTTCAAGTGCGACGTCTTTACCCACTTCACAGTTAAGTTCGAAATGAATCCCCATAGCGCTGAAGATTTCACGGCGACGCGTCAGCAGCGATTTGTCCAGTTTGAAGGCCGGAATACCGAACGTCAGCAAACCGCCAATTTCAGGATGGCGATCGTAAACGGTGGCACTGATACCGCTACGCGCCAGCACATCCGCGCAGGCCAGACCCGCCGGACCCGCGCCGATAATGGCAACACGCTTGTCCACTTTCTGCACATGGCTTAAGTCCGGTCGCCATCCTTTACTCAGCGCCCGATCGGAGATGTAACGCTCAATATTACCGATAGTGACTGCGCCATGCTCACTACGCACCGTGCATGCCCCTTCGCAGAGTCGATCCTGCGGGCATACACGCCCGGTCACCTCCGGCAAGCAGTTGGTTTGATGTGAAAGCTCAACCGCGGCATCGATGTTTCCGGCTTTGACCAGCTCAATCCACTGCGGAATGTGGTTATGCAACGGACAGGTCCATTCACAAATACTGTGGTCGCCGCATTTCAGGCAGCGAGAGGCTTCCCGCTCCGCCTGCGCCGTACGAAACGGCAGATAGATCTCTTCAAAGCTGGTTTTCCGGGCATCAATCGCCAGTTTATCCGGTTCACCACGCGCAGGCGTTGCCTGCATTTGCTCACGTTTGGTGATGACATGTGGAACAAAATCGGTAGTGCTGGCGTGCCATGGCTGGCTTTCCAGACTTGCGGTACGCAGCCTGCGCGCTTTTGACAGACCGGTAAGCGAGTTTTCCGTCACCAACTGTAACGCCTGCGCCGGGCAGTTCTCTACGCAGGCGGGCCCCTGTTCACGCCCCTGGCACAGATCGCATTTGTGCGCGGTGGCTTTCACCTTCCCTTTGGCGACGGGAGTGAGTACGATCTGCATCGTGCCGAAAGGACAGGCAACGACGCACGATTTACAGCCAATGCACTTTTGCGGGTTCACCTGAACGCTGTCGTTATCATGGTTAATTGCCCCATTTGGGCAACTTCTGGCGCAGGGTGCATCTTCGCAGTGGTGACAGGTCACCGCGCTGCGCTGCTGCTGATGTTTAATGACGGTAATTCGGGGCTGAAAATGCCGTTGGCTCAGGACATGCTGTTCGCCATTGTGAGCCATGACGCAGGCGACCTCACAGGCATGGCATCCCAGGCACTGCTGGCTATTGACCATAATAAAACGATTCATGGCTTCCTTCTTTTTTGGTTGCAAAAACCTTATTCTTTATAAGAGTGTTATTAACCGACACGGAAGGAAGCGGCAATGTTCATTTGCCCAGGAAGCACAACTATTTATGCAGAACCTGTGGCAGATCAATTTATTTCATCGCATATGAAATTGTGTTTCAGTTACCATCCAGTTTCATGGCGTTTTATTAACCTTTATCAAATACACCGCATCGTTCACGCTGTTTTCAGGCGCGACGTGTATTGTGTGAGGATGCACAAGTGACGGTAAAGCGTCCGGTCTCGGCCAGTCTGGCTAAAGCTTTTTTCTACATAGTGCTGCTGTCAATTCTCTCAACAGGTATTGCGCTGCTCACGCTGACCAGCAGCTTGCGAGATGCCGAAGCCATCAACGTTGCTGGCTCATTGCGCATGCAAAGCTACCGTCTGGGTTACGATCTGCAAAGCCAGAGCCCGCAGCTTAACGCCCACCGCCAGCTTTTCCAGCAGGCGCTAAACGCACCGGCATTACAGAATCTGAATGCGTGGTATGTGCCACAAGCGGTAAAAAGCCGCTATGGACGTCTGCATGCTAACTGGCTGGAAATGAATGCCCGCCTGATCGACGGCGATTTAAAATGGTACCAGGCCAATATCAACAACTACGTCGATCAAATCGATCTCTTCGTGCTGGCGTTGCAACATTATGCCGAGCGTAAAGTCATGCTGGTATTTGGCATCTCGCTGGCGGGCGGGATCGGCATATTCACCCTCGTCTTCTTTACCCTGCGGCGCATTCGCCAGCAGGTGGTGCGTCCGCTGAATAAACTGGTGATGGCCAGTCAGCAAATTGAACACGGTCAGTTTAATATCCCACCGCTGGATACCGGTTTGCCCAATGAGCTGGGGTTGCTGGGCAAAACGTTTAGCCAGATGTCGAGTGAATTACACAAGCTGTATCGCTCGCTGGAAGCGTCTGTTGCCGAGAAAACTCACGATCTCCATGAAGCCAATCGCCGTCTGGAGGTGTTGTATCAGTGCTCCCAGGCGTTAAATACCAGCCAGATTGACGTGCACTGCTTCCGCCATATTTTACAGATCGTCCGCGAACATGACGCCGCGTATTTCCTTGAGCTCACCGTCGGTGATAACTGGCGGATTAGCGAAGGGACTAAAAGCCTGGAGCTGCCGATGCAGATCCTGCCGGTCACTATGCAGGAAACCGTCTACGGCGAACTGCACTGGCAAAGTCCAAACGTCAATGCTTCTATTCCACTGCTTAACAGCGTTTCCTCAATGCTGGGACGCGGGTTGTACTTCAACCAGGCACAAAAACATTTTCAGCAACTGTTGTTAATGGAGGAGCGAGCGACGATTGCACGCGAACTGCACGACTCGCTGGCACAGGTGCTCTCTTATTTACGCATTCAGTTGACGCTGCTGAAGCGGTCAATTCCGGAAGATAACGCCCCAGCGCAAAGCATCATGGCGGATTTCTCCCAGGCGCTGAACGATGCCTACCGTCAGCTACGCGAACTGCTCACCACCTTCCGTCTGACCTTACAACAGGCAGACTTACCCTCCGCCCTGCATGAAATGCTGGAAACGCTGCAAAATCAAACCTCAGCTAAACTCACACTCGACTGTCGGTTACCCACGCTGGCGTTGGATGCGCAAATGCAAGTGCACCTGTTGCAGATCATCCGCGAAGCGGTGCTGAACGCCATTAAGCATGCCAGTGCGAGCGAAATTGCCGTCAGTTGCGTAACGGCTCCGGACGGCAACCACACGGTTTATATCCGCGATAACGGCATCGGCATTGGCGAGCCGCATGAGCCTACAGGGCACTATGGACTAAATATTATGCGTGAGCGGGCGGAAAGACTAAGCGGCACGTTGACCTTCTCTCAACCTTCCGGAGGAGGAACATTGGTAAGCATCAGTTTCCGTTCGGCTGAATCAGACAGTGATCTAACGTAAAGAACCGCAAAGCGCCGTCGGATCTGGATCCAGGCCTGACGGCGTTGGCACGAAAGGTATGCTGTAAACGGGCATGATAATTTACATTATCTTCTTTTTTTCTCCACGTTTGACCCGTACCTTGCCGCTAAAGTGAAGCAAGCCATACCCATAACGATACGCAGAAACACGAGGTCCTCTTTTAATGGCGAATTTTTTCATCGATCGCCCCATTTTTGCCTGGGTGTTAGCTATCCTGTTGTGCCTGACAGGAGCCCTGGCTATTTTTTCACTGCCCGTTGAGCAATATCCCGATCTGGCGCCGCCAAACGTACGGGTCACCGCCAACTATCCTGGCGCCTCGGCTCAGACTCTGGAAAACACCGTCACCCAGGTGATCGAGCAGAACATGACCGGTCTCGATAACCTGATGTACATGTCGTCACAGAGCAGCGGGACAGGTCAGGCATCAGTTACGCTGAGCTTTGTCGCCGGAACCGATCCTGACGAGGCCGTCCAGCAGGTGCAAAACCAGCTGCAATCGGCAATGCGTAAACTGCCGCAGGCGGTACAGGATCAGGGGGTCACGGTGCGTAAGACCGGGGACACCAATATTCTGACAATCGCCTTTGTCTCCACCGATGGCTCAATGGATAAGCAGGACATCGCCGACTATGTCGCCAGTAACATTCAGGATCCGCTCAGCCGTATTAACGGCGTGGGGGATATTGACGCTTACGGCTCACAGTACTCCATGCGTATCTGGCTTGACCCGGCCAAACTGAACAGTTTCCAGATGACCGCTAAAGATGTGACCGACGCTATCGAGTCACAAAATGCGCAGATTGCGGTCGGACAACTTGGCGGTACGCCTTCGGTGGACAAGCAGGCGCTGAACGCGACGATCAACGCCCAGTCGCTACTGCAGACTCCGGATGAATTCCGCGCCATTACTCTACGCGTCAACCAGGATGGATCAGAAGTTAAACTGGGTGATGTGGCGACGGTCGAAATGGGGGCCGAGAAGTACGACTACCTCAGCCGGTTTAACGGCAACCCGGCTTCCGGTCTGGGCGTGAAACTGGCTTCAGGCGCCAATGAAATGGCGACGGCGGAACTGGTGCTCAACCGCCTTGACGAACTGTCACAGTATTTTCCACATGGGCTGGAATATAAGGTGGCATATGAAACCACCTCCTTTGTCAAAGCCTCAATCATTGACGTGGTAAAAACCCTGCTGGAAGCGATCGCGCTGGTATTCCTCGTGATGTACCTGTTCCTGCAAAACTTCCGCGCCACGCTGATTCCCACCATCGCCGTTCCCGTCGTCCTGATGGGTACCTTCTCCGTGCTTTACGCCTTTGGCTATAGCGTTAACACCTTGACGATGTTTGCGATGGTGCTGGCGATCGGCCTGCTGGTCGATGACGCCATTGTGGTAGTGGAAAACGTCGAGCGTATTATGAGTGAGGAAGGGCTCACACCGCGGGAAGCGACACGGAAATCGATGGGGCAAATCCAGGGCGCGCTGGTTGGTATTGCCATGGTGCTGTCGGCGGTGTTTATCCCGATGGCCTTCTTCGGCGGCACTACCGGAGCTATTTACCGCCAGTTCTCGATTACTATCGTCTCCGCAATGGTGCTGTCTGTTCTGGTGGCGATGATCCTCACTCCTGCTCTGTGCGCCACCCTGCTCAAACCGCTGCATAAGGGCGAGCATCACGGACAAACCGGTTTCTTCGGCTGGTTTAACCGAATGTTTAATCGCAACGCCGAGCGCTACGAAAAAGGCGTTGCCAGGATCCTGCACCGCAGCCTGCGCTGGATACTGATCTACGGCCTGCTGCTCGGCGGAATGGTTTTCCTGTTCCTGCGCCTGCCAACCTCCTTCCTGCCGCTGGAAGACCGCGGCATGTTTACCACCTCGGTACAGCTGCCCAGCGGCTCCACACAGCAGCAAACATTGAAAGTGGTTGAGGAAGTAGAGAAGTATTACTTCACCCATGAGAAAGACAACATTATGTCGGTCTTTTCCACGGTCGGTTCAGGCCCTGGCGGGAACGGTCAAAACGTGGCGCGTATGTTTGTCCGTTTAAAAGACTGGGATGAGCGCGACACCACTACCGGAACCTCTTTCGCCATCATTGAACGTGCGACCAAAGCCTTTAATAAGATTAAAGAAGCCCGCGTCTTCGCCAGTAGCCCTCCGGCTATCAGTGGCCTCGGAAGCTCTGCCGGTTTCGATATGGAGCTGCAGGATCACGCTGGTGCGGGGCATGACGCGTTAATGGCCGCGCGCGACAAGCTGATTGAGCTGGCCGGGAAGGATTCTTCCCTGACCCGCGTTCGTCATAACGGTCTGGACGACAGCCCGCAGTTGCAAATTGATATCGATCAGCGCAAAGCCCAGGCACTGGGCGTTTCCATCGACGACATCAACGATACATTGCAAACGGCCTGGGGTTCCAGCTACGTCAATGACTTTATGGACCGCGGTCGCGTGAAGAAGGTTTACGTGCAGGCGGCAGCAAAATATCGCATGCTCCCTGACGACATCAATTTGTGGTACGTCCGTAATAACAACGGCGGCATGGTGCCTTTCTCGGCCTTTGCCACGTCGCGCTGGGAAACCGGTTCACCGCGTCTGGAACGCTACAACGGCTACTCCGCGGTCGAGATTGTCGGAGAAGCCGCGCCTGGCGTCAGTACCGGTACAGCGATGGACATAATGGAATCGCTGGTGCGCCAGTTGCCGACCGGATTCGGCCTCGAATGGACTGCGATGTCTTATCAGGAACGGCTGTCGGGTTCTCAGGCCCCCGCCCTGTACGCCATTTCTCTGCTGGTGGTATTCCTGTGTCTGGCGGCCCTGTATGAAAGCTGGTCAGTTCCCTTCTCCGTCATGCTGGTTGTGCCGCTGGGGGTCATTGGTGCTCTGCTGGCGACCTGGATGCGCGGTCTGGAAAACGACGTGTACTTCCAGGTCGGGTTACTTACCGTTATCGGGCTATCGGCGAAGAACGCAATCTTGATTGTTGAATTCGCCAATGAGATGAACGAGAAAGGACACGATCTGCTCGATGCCACGCTCCACGCCTGTCGCCAGCGCTTGCGTCCGATTCTGATGACCTCGCTGGCGTTTATCTTTGGGGTTCTGCCGATGACCATCAGCAGTGGCGCAGGTTCTGGCGGTCAACATGCGGTGGGGACAGGCGTAATGGGTGGAATGATTTCAGCCACTATCCTGGCGATTTACTTCGTGCCCCTGTTCTTTGTGCTGGTACGCAGACGCTTCCCGTTGAAACCGCGCCCGGAATAATCGGGCACAAAAAAGGCGACTTACGTTGAGTCGCCTTTTTTTATCCTTTACAGGATATGAATTTCTTCCAGAAAATTATTTACGAAGCATCACTTCGATAAAGTCTTTCCAGTTCCCCAGTTCACGTTCAATCATAACAACCTCTCTTATTATTATGAGCATTCTACAAAATCATCATCATCAAAAGAAGAACATTTAACCGATGGTTGTGATTACATCCTCCCGTGTTTGGGGTTTATGTGATCACTATGCGCCATACCCATAAATTTTATGTGACTTACTGCAATATTTTGAAATATTCATACATCATCTACTACTTTTGCAATTCTGATGGAAAAACAGGCTGATGCAAACAGGCAGATTCTGATTTTTAGTTATACGGTATTTTTGGAGCTTTCAGGAATCATTATTCACTGTTGTTCAACAATGTTATATTTTTCTATAACGATTGAATGACAATATGTATTATTCATTGCCACATAATAAAAGAATAAATATTCAAATTACGTCAATAAGGATTCAAATGATCACCCTCTACGGCATTAAGAATTGCGACACGATTAAAAAAGCCAGACGCTGGTTGGAAGCACAAGGTATTGACTATCGCTTTCATGATTATCGCGTCGACGGTCTTGACAATACGCTATTACAGTCCTTTATCAGCGAATTAGGTTGGGAAGCGCTGCTCAATACACGTGGAACCACCTGGCGTAAACTCGATGAATCCACGCGCAGTCAAATCACCGATGCGGCTTCCGCCGCCGCATTGATGATTGAAATGCCAGCAATTATCAAACGCCCATTGCTCTGCGCGCCGGGTAAGCCTATGCTGCTTGGTTTCAGTGAATCCAGTTATACTCTGTTTTTTAATGAGGTGTAGTCTATGTCGTGCCCGGTTATTGAGCTGACACAGCAGCTTATTCGCCGTCCTTCCCTGAGCCCGGATGATGCCGGGTGCCAGGCGTTAATGATTGAACGCCTGCGCGCGGTAGGTTTTACCGTTGAGCGTATGGATTTTGGTGACACACAGAATTTTTGGGCATGGCGCGGTAAAGGTGAGACCCTGGCATTTGCCGGTCACACCGACGTAGTGCCCGCCGGCGATGTCGATCGTTGGATCAATCCACCGTTCGAACCGACCATTCGCGATGGCATGCTGTTCGGGCGTGGCGCTGCCGATATGAAAGGCTCACTGGCAGCGATGGTCGTGGCCGCAGAGCGTTTTGTCGCCCAGCATCCAAACCATCAGGGTCGTCTGGCATTTTTGATAACGTCCGACGAAGAAGCCAGCGCCAAAAACGGCACCGTAAAGGTGGTTGAAGCACTGATGGCGCGTAATGAGCGACTGGATTATTGTCTGGTTGGCGAGCCGTCCAGCACGGAAATCGTTGGCGACGTGGTCAAGAATGGACGTCGTGGTTCACTGACCTGCAACCTGACCATTCATGGCGTGCAGGGGCACGTAGCCTATCCGCATCTGGCCGATAACCCGGTACACCGCGCGGCGCCAATGCTCAACGAACTGGTGGCGATTGAGTGGGACCAGGGTAACGAGTTTTTCCCGGCGACCAGCATGCAGATTGCCAATATTCAGGCAGGTACCGGCAGCAACAACGTTATCCCCGGAGAACTGTTTATCCAGTTCAACTTCCGTTTCAGCACTGAGCTGACCGATGAGATGATTAAAGCACGGGTTCACGCGCTGCTGGAGAAACATCAGTTGCGCTATACCGTCGACTGGTGGCTTTCCGGTCAGCCGTTCCTGACTGAACGCGGTAAACTGGTGGATGCAGTAGTGAACGCCATTGAGCACTATAATGAAATTAAACCGCAGTTACTGACTACAGGCGGGACGTCCGACGGGCGCTTTATTGCCCGCATGGGGGCACAGGTAGTCGAACTTGGGCCGGTCAACGCCACTATTCATAAAATAAATGAATGTGTTAATGCCGCCGACCTGCAGCTGCTTGCCCGTATGTATCAACGTATCATGGAGCAACTCGTCGCCTGATGAGTGTTCCTGCAAGAGGAAAAATACATGGACTGGCTAGCAAAATATTGGTGGATTCTGGTGTTGGTGTTTCTGGTAGGCGTGCTGCTTAACGTTATCAAAGATCTCAAGCGCGTCGATCCAAAGAAATATCTGGCCAACAAACCGGAGCTTCCCCCGCATCGTGACTTTAACGATAAATGGGATGACGACGACGATTGGCCGAACAAGGATCAACCGAAGAAATAATTTCCAGGCCGATAAGTCACGTAGGCCCGGTAAGCGTTAGCGCCACCGGGCGTTAAGTGCCGGATGGCAACGCTTCGCGTTTTATCCGGCCTACGGTTATCAATCAGATCATCTCAATCACATCATCATCGTGAGGCTTACCACCGCTCAGCGCTTCATCAAAATAGTGCTTCGGTACGGTAAAACGCAGATGATCGAGCGCAAACTGCATGCTGCGTTCATCAATGGCGTGCCCCAGGTTTTCGACGATATCCAGCGTCACATCCCCACCCGCAGCAATTAATGCCTCCTGCGCGGCAACGGCATGGGAGAGCTCTATCACCCGGTCTTCACCACCGTGAATCAAATGCACCGTCGTTGCGGTAGTTGCAACCTCCGGTAAGGTGGCATAGCGACCATTGAAGGCAATGACCCGCGACGCCAGCCCCGGCTCGGCTTTGATGCTCTCAAGCGACATAATCGAACCCTGAGAAAAACCAATCAGCGCGGTGGCCTGCGGTGAAACGCCGCTTTGTTTCTGCCAGTAGCGCACGGTTTCGATAAACACCGGCATAATCGCGTCGATACGCGCCTGGCGGTTCTCTTCCGTTACGCCCTGTACCGAAAACCACTGACGTCCGGAAGTCGTACCGTAAGGCTCTGCCCCGCCAATGCTGACGATTAACGCATCGGGAAACAGCGGCGCAAACCAGGAGCCAATTTCACCCATGGCAACCGGGTTATCGCCGACGCCATGAAACAGCAGCAGTAGCTGTTGAGCGGGTTTATCGGGACTTTGAACAACAAAATGGTCATGTTTCATGGCGATCTCCTTAACTGATGAGAATCATTCTACGCCGCTTAACCGCAATGACCATGCCAGGAAATTGAAGATGTTAGTGAAAAAATTGCCATTGCATAATGCGATTATGTAGCCGCTGTTCACGTTCAGCATCCAGCTGATTTAACGCTTGTGCCGCTTCGGCGCGCTGAACGACCAGCAGCGCTTTACGACCTGAGATCTTCAGCTGTTGGCATAATTCGGCGTCGCTGCGTTTAGCCTGTATACGTCCGCGCAATGCCGGAAGAGGTAATTCACTGTGCTCAAGCAGACGATTCAGACAGCCTAGCGACGTCAATAATGGCCGATGCGCGAAGGCAAACCCAGCCAGCTCAGCCCAGTCATCCTCATTAAGCGTAGTCTCTTTCAGCGGGACCAGCGGAATGCTCTCACCGTTCCATCGCGCAAGGATTTCCGCGTCACGCCGCAAATGCTGGTGCTCCCGCTCGGCAAGGCGCTTTCCCGCTTCGCTGATCGGCAGCAACGCCATGGCGGTATAACAGCCGCTGCTGGCTTCCCGGTGATTCCCCATTCGCACCAGCACAAAACCGCAGCGCTGCCAGAAACGCCATAGTTCAGCCGTATACCCAAAACTGACCGACAGATAGTCACACGATGTGGAATAGTGGTGGGCCAGCACAATCAGCTGTTGCCCAATACCTTCTCTTTGGCGCGCAGGATGAACCGCAATTCGACTGACTCGTCTCCCGACGAGCGTCGCCGCCAACGGGTCACCACCGTGCGCCGCCAGCGACTGCGCAACCAAATTCCCCCTCGGTCGACGATATCCGGCCCAGACGGCCTGGCTTAATTCTGCGGATAGTCCCCCTTCATCGACCAGCCAGGCAGCACCCGCAACTGAGTCAGCGGTTGATGCCTGAAGAAAATGCTGACCAGGCGCGTCCATCATTCGCCGCAGGTCTAATGGCGAGGTGCGATAATGCGCTCCGGAAAGCAACTGGTATACCGCTAACGGCAGCGCCGGGCCAGCATCCCAGGACTGTTGCTCAAATGCCGAGAAGTGAAGCTCCCCCAATGGGGCATGCGTGAACGTTTCATCATCAAACACCAGCGCATCGCTGACAATTTGCTCCAGCGGACATCCCTGCGCCCAGCGCACGGGTTGTTGCAACTCATAGCGTCGAAGATTAGGGAAGCGGGCGCAGAATTTCAGCAAGAAGCCTCTACCCGTTCCCTCGTAGCCTTGTACTGTAGTGGTTAACAGCGTACGAGGAAAACGCGCCACCAGTTGGTGTAGCAGCGGCGCGGGGATCGCGGCGGCTTCATCCACAATCAGCCAGTCTGCGGTTTCAGAACTGCTTAATAGTGCATCCGGCGCCATAAAGCGGTAACGCTCTGCGGCAAATTGTGCCAGCACATCCGTTGCAGCTTTGGCAGGTGCGGTCACAACCGCAGTGCCGTTAATCCGCGCTATGAGTTGCCCTGCCAGAGCGGATTTGCCCCGACCTCGTGCGGCCGTCACCGCAACCACACCGGGAGGCATAGCCAGCAAATGATTTAATATCATCGCCTGTTCTGGTTGGGGTTCGCCAGTTGCCGCAAGCCAGGCTGCGCGAGCAGGAAAGTGCGGACAGGAAACCGGCTGATGCTGCTGCCAGTGCAGAGCCTGTCTATCGCGGGAAATCACCCGTTTGACGTGCTCAACAAAGTGCGGTGTGGGAATGGGCTCAGCACAATCGCTCCAGCGTAGTGAATCCACGTCCGGATGCGTGTGCCAGGAATGCCAGGGTGGGGTCAGCAAAACCAGCCAACTGCCGGCAAGCAGTGTACCGCTTAAGGCGGCAAACGCCGCAGCGTCAAATCCCTGCCCGGCGTCGAAAACTGCATGACGAAACTCGCGCCCCAGTAACGTTTGCAGCGCCTGTGGCGTACAGTTCGGTTCAGCAGGGGCATTCGCCCCTACCCACAACCAGTCGCCGGGTAATATGTCGCGTAGCGCTAACGCCTGCCCCTGACACCAGTTCTCCTCGCCGCTGATAATCAGCAAGCGACGGATCCCCTCACGAGCCATCTGTTCGGTTAACGCCCTCAGCGCCGTGTTATCGGACATCCCTGCCTCTGTATCTTAAATACCTTTACCAAAGGTATTACATTGTCCCGGATCGCCGCTATCAAAACCGCGTTTGAACCAGGTAAAACGCTGTTCAGAGGTTCCGTGAGTAAAGCTGTCCGGTACGACGCGTCCTTGTCCCTGCTGTTGCAGGCGATCGTCACCAATGGCCTGTGCGGCGTTTAGTGCCTCTTCCAGGTCACCAGACTCCAGCACGCCCTGCTGCTGCATGCTGTGGCCCCAGACACCGGCAAAGCAGTCCGCCTGCAGTTCCATACGAACGGAAAGACGGTTCACCTCAGCTTGTGAGGCGTTCTGCTGCATCTGGCGAACCTTCGGTTCAATACCCAGCAGTTTCTGCACGTGGTGACCCACTTCATGGGCGATAACATAGCCCTGCGCAAAATCACCATCAGCGCCCAGCTTGTTTTTCATGTCATCATAGAATGAAAGGTCGATATATACCGTACCATCTGCCGGACAATAAAACGGTCCCATCACGGACTGGCCCGCGCCGCAGCCGGTGCGCGTCGCACCCCGGTACATCACCAGCTTCGGCTGTTGGTAGGTGCGGCCCATTTTTTCAAACTGCTGTCCCCAGGTATCTTCTGTTGTAGCCAGAATCACCGAGGTAAATTTTGCCGCTTCATCATCGTTTGGGTTGATGGAGCGTGATGATTGTTGTTGGGAGACCGGCTGGCCGGTCATTAATCCGGTAAGATCCACGCCATAATAACCCGCCACCAGCACCACAATCAGCAGGATGATACCGCCTTTACCACTGGGCAGACGAAAACCAGGCCCACCCATAGAGGGGCCGCCGCCAGAGCTGTTTCGTCTGTCTTCCACGTTGTCACTTTCACGACGCCCTTGCCAGCGCATAATCACCTCAACTTTTTATTCATTATGATGATGATCGTAGGCGGTTCGGAACAGGATTACCATAAGAAATAGTAATCAAATCAGGTGGGGTTAATGAGCCGGAGAGCGATCGCCGGCTCAGGGAAAGATTAGTCTAACTTCACACCCAGGCGATGCGCGACGGCTTCATAGGCTTCGATCAGGCCGCCCAGACTCTGGCGGAAGCGATCTTTGTCCATTTTATCCAGCGTTTCTTTGTCCCACAGGCGGCTACCGTCCGGTGAGAATTCATCACCCAGGACGACTTCACCTTTATACAAACCAAACTCAAGTTTGAAGTCGACCAGAATCAGACCAGCATCATCAAACATCTTTTTCAGCACGTCGTTAGCTTTGTAGGTCAGCTCTTTCATACGTGCCAGATTCTCTTTGCTCACCCAACCAAAAGTTTCGCAATAGGAATCGTTAATCATTGGATCGTGCATAGCATCGTTTTTCAGGAACAGATCAAACAGCGGCGGATTCAGTTCAATACCTTCCTCAACGCCTAAACGCTTAACCAGAGAGCCTGCCGCGCGGTTACGTACCACACATTCAACCGGTACCATATCCAGCTTTTTCACCAGACATTCGGTATCAGAAAGCAGTCGCTCCATCTGGGTAGGAATACCCGCTTCTTGCAGTTTAGTCATAATGAAATGGTTGAATTTGTTGTTCACCATGCCTTTACGGTCAAACTGTTCAATGCGCGCGCCATCCCCTGCTGACGTATCATTGCGGAATTCGAGCACCAACAGGTCCGGGTTTTCCGTGCTGTATACGGTCTTCGCTTTACCACGATACAACTCAGCTTGCTTTTGCATCTTTATTACTCCTGGGTGTGAATTAACGATAAATATTGCGTTTTTCTGCCGACGCACACGTTTGCGTATCATATCAGAAAAAAAGGGCTGGAGTTATCCAGCCCTTTATTTTTACTTACTGAACGCTGCCTGGAAGACAGCGACCAGCGCGTCGTTCTGGCTTTGCGTCAGGGTATGCCCCTTCGGATCGATAAACTGCAAGCTACTGCGGTTGTCTAAATCACCGACCTGCAGTTTATAGTCGCCGGATACCAGACCTGGGTCACTTGCGCCCAGCTCCTGCCAGCTGCTATCAGACAGAGGTTTGTAGGTCACCGCGATGCTACCCTGAGAACGGGTGCTGTCGGTTACCTTCATCCCCACTTTCTCAAGCGCTGCTGGCAAACGCTGCCACACCACGTTGAACGGCCCGCGTACCACCAGCATTGGTAAACCGGTGTCATCGGCTGCGCTCTGAACATCCATGGTGGCTGCAGAGCGGTTCTGCGCGGCATTCGCGGCGTCGGTGGCGTTCTTATCCAGACCAGCAGAGATAACGTTCATCATCTCAGCGCTGTAACGCTGCATTGATGCCGCATCGGCTACGGGTTTACCCGCCTGCTCGAGGTTAATCAGTTTCACCGTTACCGCTTGCTGATAGCCCTGCGGTTTAACCGAGATTTGATAACGTCCACGGTACTGCTCGTCTTCATCCAGACGGTTCCAGTCAACCCAATCGGTGGTCAGCGTCTGGCTGGCATCATCACGTTTGGTGATCGTGTAGTTTTTAGACTGAATGACGCTCACGACCTGCGGCCACAGCGTGTTGCCACGACCATTTTCCACCAGCAACGTTGAGGTATCGCCTGCGATTTGCGTGCGAGCGCCAGTGACTAACGCTAACGGCTGAGCCGGTGGACGAATATCCAGCGCTTTACCCACGGCACCACTGCCGTTGGTTACCGGGATATTATAGTCGCCCGACATAACCGGCAAAATCATCCCAGCTGGAGCATGAAGCTCAGCAAGCGGTGCGGCCTCCAGATAGGATTCATCACCGCTCACCTGGCGCTTATAGCGCGAGTCAGAGCTACAGGCCGCGAGCAACATAACAAGCGAAACACCCGCAACCTTGGCCAGGCGCGACTTTTGTACTGAGTAAGCCATCAAATCTCCCTAAACTTTACAGCAAACCGGCATGCTTAAGTGCCGCTTTGACGATTTCACGAGCATTGTCCGTGATTGGCGTCATCGGCAGACGTAGCGTATCGGTCGCCACAAGTCCCAATTCCTTACACGCCCATTTCACGGGAATAGGATTGGGTTCGACAAATAGTTTGTTGTGTAACGGCATCAGACGCTGGTTAATCACCCGCGCCTCGGCAAATTGCCCGGCTGCCGTCAGTTTGCACATTTCAGCCATATCACGTGCCGCAACGTTAGACGTTACGGAAATCACGCCATGACCACCGAGCTGCATAAAATCCAGTCCGGTCGCGTCATCACCGCTGAGCAGAATAAAGTCGTCCGAAACCAGCTCTTTGATCTGGTGAACGCGACTTAAGTTCCCCGTGGCCTCTTTAATAGCGATAATATTTTTAACTTTCGCCAGACGACCAACGGTTTCCGGCAGCATATCGCAGCCAGTACGGGACGGCACATTATACAGAATTTGCGGCAGGTCAGTATGCTCAGCGATGGCTTTGAAATGCTGGAACAAACCTTCCTGGGTTGGGCGGTTGTAGTAAGGCGTCACCGTCAGGCAGCCAACAACACCGCTGTCGTTGAAACGCTGCGTCAGACTAATGGCTTCCGCGGTCGCATTGGCGCCGGTTCCGGCAATAACCGGAATACGCCCGTCAGCCAGCTCCAGCGTCATCATCACCACATCGCCATGTTCATCATGACTCAGGGTGGCGGACTCACCGGTGGTGCCAACAGAAACGATCGCCGAGGTGCCGCTGGCGACATGATAATCAATCAGTTTTTTCAGGCTCGACCGGCAGACTTTACCTTTCTCATCCATCGGCGTAACAAGCGCGACAATACTTCCCGTGAACATGGGCCATCCTCTGTGCAAACAAGTGTATCAATGGTACGTTTGGTACGACAATAAAAGCAAGCGACCAGAGCCGTTCTGATTGTTGTATGCATGTTTTTTTTATGCTTTCCTTATGATTACCTCACCGCTCAAAGGAAGAACAGGTTTGACATCGTCATCGCAACACTATCTGGTCATTACTGCGCTGGGTGCCGACCGCCCAGGAATTGTGAACACCATCACACGTCATGTCAGCAGTTGCGGCTGTAATATCGAAGACAGCCGACTGGCTATGCTGGGTGATGAGTTCACGTTTATCATGTTGCTGTCGGGCACCTGGAATGCCATCACCCTGATTGAATCAACCCTGCCATTAAAAGGCGCAGAGCTGGATTTACTCATTGTGATGAAGCGCACGACCGCGCGCCCTCGTCCGGCGATGCCTGCTACGGTATGGGTGCAGGTCGATGTCCCTGATTCTCCCCATTTGATTGAACGCTTCACCGCACTGTTTGACAGCCACCAAATGAATATTGCGGAACTGGTTTCACGCACGCAACCGGCTGAGAATGGAAAGGCGGCGCAGTTGTTTATTCAAATTACCGCACATAGTCCTGCGTCACATGATTCGGCAAATATTGAAGATGCGTTTAAAGCACTCTGTACAGAACTCAATGCGCAAGGCAGTATTAACGTCGTCAATTACTCACAGCATGATGAACAGGATGGAGTTAAGTAATGAACCCACTGAAAGCCGGTGATATCGCACCGAAATTTAGCTTGCCGGATCAAGACGGAGAACAAGTAAATTTAACCGACTTCCAGGGACAGCGTGTTCTGGTTTATTTTTACCCGAAAGCCATGACACCCGGCTGTACCGTACAGGCCTGCGGCTTGCGCGATAACATGGATGAGTTAAAAAAAGCTGGTGTTGAAGTGCTGGGGATCAGCACCGACAAACCAGAGAAGCTTTCCCGATTCGCGGAGAAAGAAGTCCTGAATTTCACGCTCCTGTCCGATGAAGATCATCAGGTTTGCGAGCAGTTCGGCGTCTGGGGTGAGAAGTCATTTATGGGCAAAACCTACGATGGCATCCACCGCATCAGCTTCCTGATTGATGCCGAAGGCAAAATTGAGCACGTGTTCGATGACTTCAAAACCAGCAATCACCACGACGTGGTACTGAACTGGCTGAAAGAGAACACCTGATTTACGTTTTGCTGGAAAAAGCCTGATGGCGCTTCGCTTATCAGGCCTACGCAGCTTATTAATATTGCGAAACTTGTAGGCCGGGTGAGGCGTAGCCGCCACCCGGCATAAACGTGAATCTGTACTTTTTCAGACTGACATCCGCATAAGCGTTTATTCAAACGTCCCTTTTACGCAGGCTTTCTTCTCTCTGACCACGGCTTTTCCCTTCGCCCAAAGGTGATTAACCTCCAACGCATCGTTAAGCACCAGAATGTCCGCATCGCATCCCACCGCCAGGCGCCCCTTATGTTCGAGCCCCAAAAATTCTGCGACCGTACGCGTCAGCGGACAGAGCGCCTGTTCCAGCGGTATGGCATGAACTTTCACCAACTGGCGCACCGTTTCAGCCAGTGATTCAAACCCCGCGACACCGATACCGGTGAGATTACCTAACTCATCAAATTCCGGCTGGCTGCCGTTGCCATCCGAGCTAAGGGTAATGCGCGACAGTGGCACGTTCTGTCGCAGCGCCGTAGCGATAGCCGTGGCGGGGTCGACGGGCTCATCAATGCTGCTGGTAATGTCGATATAACCGCCTTTACGGGCATACTCCAGCGCCGCCTGGAACAACGGTTCCGCACGGTTAACGTGTGTCGGCAACAGTTTAGTAATCGGCACATCGCAGCAGTTGAGGATCTGGTACAACGGTTCCAGCATGCGTGGGCTATCGCCCATATGGAATACACTGATCCCCGGTTTGCGTCCTAACAATCCACCGACGCGCGACTGCGCCGCCATGTTTGCCAGCACCGAGGTATCTGGGGCTGAGGAACGATGGTCCGAAATCGCACATTTTACGCCAATGATTTTATCGATCAGCGCCACGTCGCGATCGATGCTGCCGGTGATGGTCGGGGAAGGCAGAGAATACGCCCCAGTAAGCATCCATGCACTGATGCCTTCAAACTCCAGCGCGCGGGTTTTTGCCAGCAGCGATTCCGGGTGACGGGTAATGCCATCGGTACCCAGCAAACCGACTACCGAAGTTACACCAGCTTCAACCAGGCGTGACAAGCGTACTTCCGGCGTGCGGGTATGCGGCCCTGCTTCCCCGCCGCCGCCAATCAGATGGACGTGTTGATCGATAAATCCTGAGCACACAATCGCGCCGTCAAGATTGATACACTCGCAACCGGGAAAGTCTTCAGGAGAAATTGACGGGGCGATGGCAACAATTTTACTGCCGGAGACCAGTATATCCTGTCGCCCTAAATCTTCCGGTGCGTACACGTGTCCCTGCTGGAACAACGTCAAATTAAGAATTGAACAGTTCATAACCTTCCTTGTCAGGCAATTACCTGCATAACCCAAATAGAGAGCAGCGCATTAATGACGCATACCGCAATAATCAGCGGGTAGTAACGGGGATGGACCCCCGCAGTTCCCAGGCAGCGTCCCACATTTTGCACCGGATTGCCCATCAGGTAGATTGCCGGTAGCAATACAGTCGCATCATGTCCCGAAAGCGTACCAGCAACAACCAGACTGGCACAAACGCCGACGCCGCCTCCCATACTCATCACCGCCGCCAGCAGCACGGTGGCAGATTCCCCCGGTAGCCCCCACAACGCCATCACCGGTTCGCACACCCGCCCGACAATCTCGAGCAATCCCGTCACCTTCAGCGCCTGAATAATCACAAACGCCATCACCACGTTAGGTAACAGGCTGGTTGTAGCAATTGTAAACCCGCGCCGCGCGCCATCGATAAACATATCCATGACGTTTTTACGTACCTGCGTTGTCATCTCAGACCTCCTGCTGCAGACGGCGATTTTCCAGCTGCGCAATCCACAAACGCAGCAGGTTCGCTCCCACAAATTTGAAGACAAGGATCACCGCCAGCGGCGTAATCACCGGAACGGTAACCACCGTAAACAGCGCAGCGCCAGAGGAAAAATAGTTGGTAATACACGCGCTGCCGCTGGTTTGCCAGCAGGCAAAAATGGCACGCTCCTGTTCAGTAATAATGCCCTCTTCCGCCATCTCTTTGGTCATCCCGGCCGCGGCATCGGTATTTTGCAAATTCGCAATTAGCGCCAGCGAACAAACTCCCGGAATACCGAGTAACGGGCGCAGGACCGGCGTCATCAGCTGTTGTGCCGCACGTAACCCCCCCAATCCTTCGGTGACGGAAATAATCCCGAGTGAAAGAATGACGGAAGGTGCCAGCTCAAGCGCGAATAAGAAGCCGTCTTTGGCTCCCATCCCTCCAGAGCCGCGAAAAGAGACCGCCGTATCGCCTGTGGCATTAATCTGCCCAAACGCGCCGTTGAGGACGGTGAAGTCAAAGACCCGCCACCATTCGGTACTTTTCGCAAACATGCCGGAAAAAAGGATAATCGTAATAAAAAAAGCGAGATAACCGCCCCATCCCACCTTTTGCTGCGTGTGTGTGTTGTGACCCATTTTGTTCTCCTGTTGGTCTTATTCCTTGCGTGACAGAAAGACATCACGCAGGTCAAGTTAAAGACAAATGCGGAGAAAAACGACAGCAGAAGAGATTATTCAGAAAGTGTGGATAGAGGTCAGACAAGTTCGGATCCGGCGACATGATATCGCCGGATCTTGCAGATTAGGGTTCGTCAACGACCTGACCATCCGGCCAGGCGTGCATTACCGCTTTGATTAACGTCGCCAGAGGGATCGCAAAGAATACGCCCCAGAATCCCCACAGACCGCCGAAAATCACCACGGAGAGAATAATCACCAGTGGATGCAGATTGACCGCCTCGGAGAACAGTACGGGAACCAGCAGATTGCCGTCCAGCGCCTGGATAATCAGGTACACGGCAAAACAGCTCCAGAACTCGGTGCCAAGCCCGAACTGAAACAGCGCCACGCCAACTACCGGAATCGTCACCACAAAAGCGCCGATATACGGGATCAGCACAGAGAACCCTACCAGCACCGCCAGCAGCAGCGAATAGTTGAGACCAAACAGCAGGAAGCCGAGCCAGGTCGCCACACCGACCACCACCATTTCCAGCACCTTTCCGCGGATATAGTTGGTGATTTGCTGGTTCATCTCTTTCCACACCTGCCCCGCCAGCCCACGATTACGCGGCAGCACCCGGCGCACGGCGTTCAGCATCTGTCCTTTATCTTTGATCAGGAAGAACACCATCAATGGGACGAGAACCAGATAGACCGCCAGGGTCAGCAATCCAACCAGTGAGGCTAACGAATATTTCACCACCGAATCGCCCATGGTGAGCATTCGCGAGCGCATATTTTCCGCCATCGCATCAATGATGCCTGCATCCATCAGCGCCGGATAACGTCGTGGCAAGGTGGCGGCAAAATCAGACAATTTATTAAGCATGCCGGGCATGTCGCGGATCAGATAGATCCCCTGCTGCCATGCAACGGGCATCACCACAAACGCCATCAGCAGCAAAATACCGACAAACACCACCAGCACAATCGATGTCGCCCAACGCCGTGAACACCCAATATGTTCCAGCCGCACAGTTGGCCATTCAAGCAGGTACGCCAGCACTATGGCGACCAGTAGCGGCGCCAGAAGACCGCTAAAAAAGAACAGGATGCCAAAACCGGCAACCAGAATAATCAGCAGGGCGATGGCTTCGGGGTCGCTAAAGCGGCGACGATACCATTGCATCAACATTTCGAGCATAAAACCCTTCCATGAACCCAATAGCGGGATTGCGATCCCGAATTGTATCGAAATGTCACAAAAAAGACTTCGCTTTTTATGGCTGATTACGCAAAGTGAAAAGACATTTTTCCTGGGTGTTCATCGTCAGGTTTCGCAGTTACACTCCGTAAGCTTGCGGAGTGTGAACGATACTTCACAGCATTGGTCAAATGGCTATCTCAAAAAAGAATACAGGACAGAGGTTATGTTCAGGCAGTTGAAAAAAAACCTGGTTGCTACCCTCATTGCCGCACTGACTATCGGTCAGGTTGCGCCCGCATTTGCTGATACTGCGGACACCCTGCCTGATATGGGAACGTCGGCAGGCAGTACGCTTTCCATAGGACAGGAAATGCAGATGGGCGATTATTACGTACGCCAACTGCGCGGCAGTGCGCCATTAATTAATGATCCATTGCTCACCCAATACATTAATGCGCTGGGGATGCGTCTGGTCTCGCACGCCGACTCGGTAAAAACACCCTTCACATTCTTTTTGATTAACAACGATGAAATCAACGCCTTTGCTTTCTTTGGCGGCAACGTTGTCTTGCACTCCGCACTGTTCCGCTATTCCGACAACGAAAGCCAGTTAGCATCGGTCATGGCGCACGAAATCTCCCACGTCACTCAGCGCCACCTGGCGCGTGCAATGGAAGATCAGAAACGCAGCGCGCCGCTAACGTGGGTAGGTGCGTTAGGTTCAATTTTATTAGCGATGGCTAGCCCGCAGGCGGGTATGGCGGCGCTGACCGGTACGCTGGCGGGAACACGTCAGGGGATGATTAGCTTTACGCAACAAAACGAACAGGAAGCAGATCGCATCGGTATTCAGGTGCTGCAACGCTCGGGATTCGATCCCCAGGCCATGCCGACGTTCCTCGAAAAACTGCTCGATCAGGCCCGTTACTCTTCGCGTCCGCCGGAAATTTTGCTGACTCACCCCCTGCCTGAAAGCCGCCTGTCGGATGCCCGTAACCGCGCCAACCAGATGCGTCCGGTGGTCGTCCAGTCGTCAGAAGATTTTTATCTGGCTAAGGCACGAACCTTGGGCATGTACAACTCTGGTCGTAACCAGTTGACCGATGACCTGCTGAGTAACTGGTCGAAAGGCAACGTACGTGAGCAACGTGCGGCGCAATATGGTCGGGCATTGCAGGCGATGGAAGCCAGCAAATATGACGAGGCGCGTAAAGCGCTGCAACCGCTGCTGGCAGCAGACGCGAACAATGCCTGGTATCTCGACCTGGCAACGGATATCGATCTCGGCCAGAAGAAAACCAGTGATGCCATTAACCGCCTGAAAAACGCCCGTGACCTGCGTAACAATCCGGTACTGCAGCTTAACCTGGCGAATGCGTATCTACAGGGCGGGCAAGCCAAAGAGGCGGCAACCATCCTGAATCGCTATACGTTTAACCATAAGGACGACCCTAACGGCTGGGATCTGTTAGCGCAAACGGAAGCCAACCTGAACAACCGCGATCAAGAACTGGCGGCGCGGGCGGAGGGATATGCCCTCGCTGGACGTCTGGATCAGGCGATTTCGATGCTCAGCAGCGCAAGCTCTCAGGTGAAACTGGGTAGCCAGCAGCAGGCCAGATACGATGCTCGTATCGACCAGCTACGCCAGCTGCAAGAACGCTTTAAACCCTACACGAAGATGTAATTATCGAACCCTTGCCGGATGGCGACGCTGTAGCGTCTTATCCGGCCTACGTCAGACGCGATATGTAGGCCGGATAAGGTCTTTTGGCCGCCATCCGGCAGTATTGTTATGCAAGGAGAAGTCATGTCAGACGCGATTAAAATCTACCATAACCCACGCTGCTCCAAGAGCCGTGAAACGCTGGAATTACTGAAGTCCAATGGCGTGGACCCGGAAGTGGTGCTGTATCTGGAAACCCCGGCTGACGCCGCGACCCTGCGTGAACTTCTGCAGATGCTGGGTATGTCCAGCGCGCGTGAGCTGATGCGCCAGAAAGAGGATCTCTATAAATCGCTTAACCTGGCGGACAAAAATCTGAGTGAAGATGCGCTGATTCAGGCAATGGTGGAAAACCCAAAACTGATGGAGCGCCCGATCGTAGTTGCCAAAGGTCAGGCTCGAATTGGACGTCCGCCGGAGCAGGTACTGGAAATCGTCGGTTAACCGAAACCTGCCGCAGTTATTTGGCTGCGGCGCTTACAGCTTCAGAATTTCTTTTACGAACGGAATGGTCAGCTTACGCTGGGCGGTGATCGATGCGTGATCAAGCTGATCCAACGTCATAAACAGCGTACGCATTTCCCGATCCAGACGCTTAAGCAGAAAGCGGCCCACATCTTCCGGCAGTTCAAATCCGCGAAGTCTGGCGCGTAATTGCAACGCCTGCAGCTTATCTTCATCGGAAAGTGGTTGCAGCTTGTAGATTTGCCCCCAGTCCAGACGCGAAGCGAGATCCGGCAATCCCAGATTCAGCTGTCTTGGTGGACGATCGCCGGTGATCAGCAGGCGTGTTTTCCCCGACTCCAGGATACGGTTGTAGAGATCAAAGATCGCCATTTCCCACAGCGAATCACCGGCCACACATTCGATGTTATCGATGCATACCAGCGATAAATGCTCCATCCCGTCGAGCACCTCGGGGACGAACCAGGTGCGTTTGTCGAGCGGCACGTAGCCTACCGCATCGCCGCGCGCGGACAGTTCCGCACAGGCTGCATGCAGCAAATGACTACGGCCAGCGCCTTCACGCGACCAGAGATAAATATACCCGCTATGTTCCTGACGCAGCACGTTTTGCAGTGCAGCCAGTAAAGAGGAGTTATCCCCCGGCCAGAAACTTGCGAAAGTTTCGTCGTCAGGAAGATAAAGTGGCAAAGAGAGCTGTGCCGGTGTGTTCAGAGATACCTCAACCCAGGATTTCATAAAATCGCGTTGAGTTTAACACAGAAATGCGTCGCGATAGAACCGGGCAGCATCGCCACCCGGTCAAAGGTTTACTGTTGCTCAGTGTCGGCATCTTTGGCGTCGAGCACCACTTCTTCTGGACGCAGCAGGCTGATAACTTTGAAAATCAGGCTCAGACAGACACCCACAATGGTCGCCAGCGCCATGCCTTTCAGCTCAGCAGCACCGATGTGAACTTTCGCGCCGCTGACGCCAATGATCAAAATGACCGAGGTCAGGATCAGGTTCTGTGCTTTGTTGTAGTCAACTTTTGACTCGATCAGCACGCGAATACCGGAAGCGCCAATCACGCCGTACAACAGCAGAGATACACCGCCCATGACCGGCAGTGGAATAATTTGGATCGCCGCAGCCAGTTTACCCACGCAGGAGAGCAGAATGGCGAAAATCGCCGCACCGCCAATAACCCAGGTACTGTAAACGCGGGTAATCGCCATGACGCCGATGTTCTCGCCGTACGTGGTGTTCGGCGTAGAACCGAAGAAGCCGGAGATCACCGTCGACAGGCCGTTAGCAAACATAGAACGATGCAGGCCAGGATCGCGAATCAAATCTTTTTTCACGATATTCGCCGTTACCACCAGGTGGCCGACGTGTTCAGCAATAACCACCAGCGCCGCAGGCAGAATAGTCAGAATAGCGACCCATTCAAAGCGCGGTGTGTAGAACGTCGGCAGAGCAAACCAGTGAGCCTGCGCTATCGGCGTGGTGTCCACGACCCCCATCACGAAGGAGAGCGCGTACCCGGCCAGCACCCCAATCAAAATCGGGATAATCGCCATAAAGCCACGGAACAGCACGGAACCAAATACCGTCACCGCCAGCGTCACCATTGAGATGATGATGGTTGTTGAGTCTGGCGCTTGTCCTTCCGCAGGCAGCAATCCCGCCATACCCGCAGCGACACCCGCCAGCTCCAGACCGATAACGGCAACGATTGCGCCCATCGCCGCAGGCGGGAACATTACATCCAGCCAGCCAGTACCGGCTTTCTTAACGATGAACGAAACCAGGCAGAACAGGATGCCACACATAATGAAACCGCCCAGCGCCACTTCATACCCTAGCGGCAGCAGCAGCAGAACTGGGGAAATGAACGCAAAGCTTGAACCGAGGTAAGCCGGAATTTTACCTTTACAAATAAAGAGATACAGTAAAGTACCAATACCGTTAAACAGCAGAACGGTAGCTGGGTTGATATGAAACAGGACTGGCACCAGTACCGTTGCGCCAAACATGGCGAACAGGTGCTGTAAACTAAGCGGGATTGTCTGTAAAAGCGGCGGTCTTTCACTCACCCCGATAGCACGGCGCGTCATAGTGTTTTCCTCTGAGTGTTGTTTGTTATTAGCGATTGGGTTGTTTTATTCAAAAAAAAGCCGACTCTTAAAGTCGGCTTCTTTTCACTTATTCGTTTACTTGGTACCAAAAATCTTATCGCCGGCATCGCCGAGCCCCGGAATAATGTATCCGTGCTCGTTCAGTCCCTGATCGATGGAGGCAGTGTACAGCTCAACATCCGGGTGCGCTTTTTCCAGCGCCGCGATACCTTCCGGCGCTGCAACCAGCACCAGGACTTTAATGCTGCTGCAGCCTGCTTTTTTCAGCAGGTCGATGGTAGCGATAACGGAACCGCCGGTTGCCAGCATCGGGTCAACGATCAGCGCCATACGCTCATCAATGTTAGAAACCAGCTTCTGGAAGTACGGAACCGGCTCCAGCGTCTCTTCATTACGGTACATACCGACCACGCTGATACGCGCGCTCGGAACGTTTTCCAGAACGCCTTCCATCATGCCCAGGCCCGCACGCAGGATTGGCACAACGGTGATTTTTTTACCTTTGATTTGGTCAACTTCAACCGGACCGTTCCAGCCTTCAATGGTCACCTTTTCGGTTTCCAGACCGGCGGTTGCTTCATAAGTCAGCAGGCTGCCAACTTCCGAGGCGAGTTCACGAAAGCGTTTAGTGCTGATGTCGTTTTCACGCATCAGTCCCAGCTTGTGTTTGACGAGTGGGTGTTTGACTTCCACGATCTTCATACTCTTCTCCTTTCCTCAGACGAGTGGCAACCACAAAAAAAATCGCCGGATTATACCGCTTTTCGTCTCTGGCGCAATACTGCATACGCTTGATATGGATCAACCAAAATCGTTTGCGTCTGGATGATGAGTATAAAACAACCCCCACAATAAGTGCGGGGGTTGTTATCAATGCTATGAATTTTATAGATTTTCAGCATTACTCTGGATGACGTTTTGATACCATGAAAAAGATTTCTTCGGCGAGCGTGCTAATGTCCCACTCCCGTCATTATTTTTATCAACATAGATAAAGCCGTAGCGTTTTTTCATCTCCCCCGTCCCGGCCGAGACTAAATCAATACAGCCCCACGGGGTATAGCCCATCAGATCCACGCCATCTTCCACCACCGCTTTTTTCATTTCGCGGATATGCGCGGCCATATAGTCAATACGATAGGAATCATCCACCGAACCGTCGGCCTGCTGCACGTCAATCGCCCCAAAGCCGTTTTCTACAATAAACAGCGGCAACTGATAATGATCCCAGAACCAGTTCAGCGAATAGCGCAGACCGACGGGATCAATCTGCCAGCCCCAGTCCGACTTCTGCACGTACGGGTTAGAAACCAGGCTTTTCGACTCGTCGTAATCCAGCTGAGGGTTGTCCGCCGTTGCCTGGGTCGCGAAAGACATATAATAGCTAAAGCCGATGTAATCAACGCAGCCCTCGGTCAGCGCCTGACGGTCTTCCTCGGTGATATCCAGTTCAAAGCCACGACGGGCAAAGTAATTGAGAAGATGCTGCGGGTATTTGCCGCGCACATGGACGTCAGTAAACCAGTAACGCCGGTGCATAGCGTTCATCGCCATCATCATGTCGTTCGGCGCACAGGTCAGCGGATAAATTGGGCACATCGCAATCATGCAGCCAATTTGCAGCGCCGGGTTAATTTCACGCGCGACCTTCACCGACAGCGCGCTTGCCACCAGCTCGTAGTGCGCAGCCTGAAACATGACCGGCTCGCGGTCTTCGCCGGGCTGGTATTTCAGGCCAGAGTTAGTAAAGGGCGCGAAGTCTTCGTGATAATTTGCCTGATTGTTAATCTCATTAAACGTCATCCAGTACTTCACTTTGTACTGGTAACGAGTGAAAACCACCCGGGCAAAACGGACAAAAAAGTCGATAAGCTTACGGTTGCGCCAGCCGCCATATTCCGTCACCAGATGGTAGGGCATCTCGAAGTGCGACAACGTAATCACCGGTTCAATGCCATATTTCAGACATTCGTCGAACAGATCATCATAGAACTGCAGGCCAGCTTCATTGGGTTGCGCTTCGTCACCTAAAGGGAAAATCCGCGTCCAGGCAATAGAAGTGCGAAAACATTTAAACCCCATTTCGGCAAACAGCTTGATATCGTCTTTATAGCGATGATAAAAATCGATGGCATCGTGGTTAGGGTAGTTTTTACCGGCAATCACACCGTCAGTAATTTCACGCGCCACACCATGCGCCCCCGCCGTCATGACATCGGCAACGCTAATTCCTTTACCGCCCTCCTGCCAGCCACCTTCCAGTTGATGAGCGGCGACAGCGCCACCCCACATGAAATCTGCTTTAAATCCTGACATCCCCTTCCCCTATCGTGATGAGTCTGCGCAAAACGCTCCAAATGAGGCCCGCAACAAAAAACAGAAACCGGTTTCAGTACGATACTGTGCATTCGGCTGGCAGGTTTCAAGCACAAGGCTGTACCCGGTTTCATTTTCGTGGCGCAGTTCAAACAAATAGATAAATGATTGTAAAATGCTGAAAAAACCAGCAGATAAAACTTGATGCAGAGCAGGCTCGCAAACGTTTGCTTTCCCTGTTAGAATTGCGCCGAATTTAACTTTTACTGCAAGTAAACATGTGGGGAAGCAGGCAGTGACCGATAAAACCTCTCTTAGCTACAAAGATGCCGGTGTTGATATTGATGCAGGTAATGCTCTGGTTGATCGAATCAAAGGCGTAGTAAAGAAAACGCGTCGTCCGGAAGTTATGGGTGGTCTGGGTGGCTTCGGTGCGCTGTGCGCATTGCCGCAAAAATATCGTGAACCGGTACTGGTTTCCGGCACTGATGGCGTTGGTACAAAACTGCGTCTGGCGATGGATCTGAAACGCCACGACACTATCGGCATTGACCTCGTCGCAATGTGCGTCAACGACCTCGTGGTTCAGGGCGCTGAGCCGCTGTTCTTCCTCGACTACTATGCAACCGGCAAACTGGATGTGGACACCGCAGCCAGCGTCATTAACGGGATTGCCGAAGGCTGCCTGCAGTCTGGCTGTGCGCTGGTCGGTGGGGAAACAGCTGAAATGCCGGGGATGTACCACGGCGAAGATTACGACGTGGCAGGTTTCTGTGTTGGCGTCGTCGAAAAATCAGAGATTATCGACGGTTCTAAAGTGGCTGACGGCGACGTACTGATTGCGCTCGGCTCCAGCGGTCCGCACTCCAACGGTTACTCTCTGGTGCGTAAAATCGTTGAAGTCAGCGGTTGTGACCCGGAAACCACCGAGCTTGAAGGTAAATCGCTGGCCGACCACTTGCTGGCTCCGACCCGCATTTACGTAAAATCCATTCTGGAACTGATCGAGAAGGTTGATGTGCACGCCATTGCCCACCTGACCGGCGGCGGCTTCTGGGAAAATATTCCACGCGTTCTGCCAGACAACACGCAGGCCGTGATCGACGAGTCTTCCTGGCAGTGGCCAGCCGTCTTCAACTGGCTGCAAACGGCGGGTAACGTCAGCCAGCATGAGATGTATCGCACCTTTAACTGCGGCGTAGGTATGGTTATCGCCCTGCCAGCTCCGGAAGTGGACAAAGCCCTGGCTTTGCTCAATGAGAAAGGTGAAAACGCATGGAAAATCGGTATCATCAAAGCTTCTGATTCCGAACAGCGTGTGGTCATTGAATGAAAAACATTGTGGTGCTCATTTCCGGTAACGGAAGCAATTTGCAGGCGATAATAGACGCCTGTGAACAGAAAAAAATCAATGGCACCATACGTGCAGTATTCAGTAACAAGGCCGATGCGTTCGGCCTTGAGCGCGCACGCGAAGCGAATATTCCGGCACACTCGCTGGAAGCCGCCCAGTTTGCCAGTCGCGAAGCCTTCGACCGCCAACTGATGCAAGAAATTGACGCCTGGGCGCCGGATGTAGTGGTGCTGGCCGGTTATATGCGCATCCTCAGCCCGGCGTTTGTCGCGCACTATTCTGAACGATTGCTGAATATCCACCCGTCTTTATTGCCAAAGTATCCCGGCCTGCATACGCACCGCCAGGTACTGGAAAACGGCGATGAAGAGCATGGTACCTCCGTCCACTTCGTCACTGATGAACTGGACGGCGGACCGGTTATTCTCCAGGCCAAGGTTCCGGTATTTGAAGGCGACAGCGAAGATGATGTCACGGCACGGGTTCAGGCCCAGGAACATACCATTTACCCACTGGTGGTAAGCTGGTTTATTGATGGTCGCCTGAAGATGCGTGATAACGCTGCATGGCTGGATGGCATCCGCCTACCGCCACAAGGCTACGCCGCCGACGAATAATAAAATTCAACCTGTAAGCCGCATGTCACCATCCGGCTTACAGGCATAACTACCTTTTCCGGTTAATACCACCGGTATTCATCTACGCTCCCCCTTTCTCTTTGCTATCAGACGGTTTATTGTCATATTTTTCTGGCACAGTTGGACATCTGAGAGCAATGCTCGCCATAATAAATCGGTAGTGTCCCGTGAATGAAACGGAGTAAAAGTGGTAATGGGTCAGGAAAAGCTATACATCGAGAAAGAACTCAGTTGGTTAGCGTTCAACGAACGCGTACTCCAGGAAGCTGCTGATAAGTCAAACCCGTTGATCGAACGGATGCGTTTCTTAGGCATCTATTCCAATAACCTCGACGAGTTTTATAAGGTTCGTTTTGCCGAACTGAAGCGCCGAATCATTATTAGCGAAGAACAGGGTTCAAACTCTCACTCCCGCCATCTGTTAGGCAAAATCCAGGCCCGCGTATTAAAAGCCGATCAGGAATTTGACGGTCTGTACAACGAGTTGCTGCTGGAGATGGCGCGCAATCAGATTTTCTTAATCAACGAACGCCAGCTATCGGCCAATCAGCAGAGCTGGTTGCGTCATTACTTCAAGCAATATCTTCGCCAGCACATCACGCCGATCCTGATTAACCGCGAGACGGATTTAGTCCAGTTTTTGAAAGATGACTACACCTATCTGGCGGTAGAGATTATCCGCGGCGATACAATCCGCTACGCGCTGCTGGAAATCCCTTCTGACAAGGTTCCCCGTTTTGTGAATCTGCCGCCGGAAACTCCGCGGCGTCGCAAACCGATGATCCTGCTGGACAACATTTTACGTTATTGCCTTGACGATATTTTCAAAGGGTTCTTTGATTACGACGCACTTAACGCCTATTCGATGAAAATGACCCGTGACGCCGAATACGATTTGGTGCACGAGATGGAATCGAGCCTGATGGAGCTGATGTCCTCCAGCCTGAAACAGCGTCTGACCGCAGAGCCTGTGCGTTTCGTCTATCAGCGCGACATGCCCAATGCGTTGGTCGAGGTGCTACGTGAAAAACTGACGATTTCTCGCTACGACTCGATTGTTCCCGGCGGCCGTTACCATAACTTCAAAGACTTTATTAACTTCCCCAACGTTGGCAAAGCCAACCTGGTGAATAAGCCGCTGCCGCGTCTGCGCCACATCTGGTTCGACAATGAGAAATTCCGTAACGGATTTGATGCAATCCGCGAGCGCGATGTGCTGCTGTATTACCCGTATCACACCTTTGAGCACGTTCTTGAACTGTTGCGCCAGGCGTCTTTCGACCCGAGCGTACTGGCAATAAAGATCAACATTTACCGTGTGGCAAAAGACTCGCGCATCATCGACGCGATGATCCATGCCGCGCATAACAGTAAAAAAGTCACCGTGGTAGTGGAATTACAGGCGCGCTTTGATGAAGAAGCCAACATTCATTGGGCCAAGCGTCTGACCGAAGCGGGCGTTCACGTCATCTTCTCCGCGCCGGGTCTGAAAATTCACGCCAAACTGTTCCTTATCTCGCGTAAAGAAGGTGATGAAGTCGTGCGCTATGCGCATATCGGGACGGGCAACTTCAACGAAAAAACGGCGCGGCTGTACACCGACTACTCGTTGCTTACCGCTGATTCACGCATCACCAACGAGGTTCGTCGAGTGTTCAACTTCATCGAAAACCCGTATCGTCCGGTGACGTTCGATTATCTGCTGGTTTCTCCGCAGAACTCACGCCGTCTGCTGTACGCGATGATCGACAAAGAGATCGCCAATGCGCAGCAAGGCCAGCCTTCCGGTATCACGCTAAAACTGAACAACCTGGTCGATAAAGGCCTGGTTGATCGTCTCTATGCGGCTTCAAGCTCAGGCGTACCGGTTAATTTGTTGATTCGCGGTATGTGCTCTCTGATCCCGAACCTGGAAGGCATCAGCGATAATATTCGCGTGATAAGCATTGTCGACCGCTACCTTGAACACGACCGGGTTTATATTTTCGAAAACGGTGGCGATAAGCAGGTATACCTCTCCTCTGCAGACTGGATGACCCGCAATATCGACTATCGTATCGAGGTCGCCACTCCGCTGCTGGACCCGCGCCTTAAGCAGCGCGTGCTGGATATTATCGATATCCTGTTCAGCGACACGGTGAAGGCTCGCTTCATCGATAAAGAACTCAGTAATCGCTACGTACCACGCGGAAACCGCCGTAAAGTTCAGTCACAATTGGCGATTTACGACTACATCAAATCACTCGAGCAACCTGACTAACGCTATGCCAATACACGACAAGACTCCACGACCGCAGGAATTTGCTGCGGTCGACCTTGGTTCAAACAGTTTCCATATGGTCATTGCCCGCGTGGTAGATGGCGCAATGCAGATTATCGGGCGGCTGAAACAGCGCGTTCATCTGGCGGATGGTCTCGGCGAAGATAACAAGCTGAGCGAAGAGGCAATGGAACGCGGATTAAGCTGCCTGTCGCTGTTCGCCGAACGCCTGCAGGGCTTTCCCCCGTCAAGCGTATGCATCGTGGGAACCCATACTTTGCGTCAGGCGCTGAATGCGACCGATTTTCTCAAGCGAGCGGAAAAAGTCATCCCCTACCCGATTGAGATTATCTCCGGTAACGAAGAAGCCCGACTGATTTTTATGGGCGTGGAGCACACTCAGCCGGAAAAAGGCCGCAAGCTGGTTATCGATATCGGCGGTGGCTCAACAGAACTGGTGATCGGCGAAGATTTCGAACCCAAGCTGGTCGAAAGCCGCCGTATGGGCTGCGTCAGTTTTGCCCAGATGTATTTCCCGGGCGGTGTTATCAGCCGGGAAAACTTCCAGCGTGCCCGCATGGCGGCAGCGCAAAAGCTTGAAACCTTAACGTGGCAGTTTCGCATTCAGGGCTGGAACGTCGCAATGGGCGCGTCAGGCACGATTAAAGCGGCACACGAAGTGCTGCTGGAGATGGGTGAAAAAGACGGTTTTATCACCCCCGAACGCCTGGACAAACTGACATCTGAAGTGCTGAAGCATGCGTCATTTGATGCGCTCAGCTTGCCGGGATTGTCAGAAGAACGAAAAGCAGTGTTTGTACCCGGACTCGCGATTCTGTGCGGCGTTTTTGACGCGTTGGCTATCCGCGAACTTCGCCTTTCTGATGGCGCACTACGCGAAGGCGTACTGTACGAGATGGAAGGACGTTTTCGCCACCAGGACGTTCGCAGTCGTACCGCCAGCAGTCTGGCGAACCAGTACAACATTGACAGTGAACAGGCCCGGCGCGTACTGGAAACAACGATGCAAATGTACGACCAGTGGCATACGCAACAGCCCAAACTGGCCAATCCTCAACTGGAAGCATTACTGCGCTGGGCAGCGATGCTGCATGAGGTTGGGCTGAACATCAACCACAGCGGCTTACATCGCCACTCTGCTTATATCTTACAAAACAGCGATTTACCGGGGTTTAATCAGGAACAACAACTGATGATGGCAACATTAGTTCGTTATCATCGCAAAGCGGTGAAACTGGATGATTTGCCCCGCTTTACACTGTTCAAGAAAAAACAGTTTCTGCCATTAATTCAACTGTTACGCCTCGGCGTGCTGCTGAATAATCAGCGTCAGGCGACCACCACGCCGCCAACCCTGACTCTGATAACCGACGACAACCACTGGACCTTACGTTTCCCGCATGACTGGTTTAGCCAAAATGCGCTGGTGCTGCTCGATCTGGAAAAAGAGCAGCAATACTGGGAGGGCGTAACCGGCTGGCGTCTCAAAATTGAAGAAGAAACCTCACCCGATATCGCCGCATAAACTCAGAACAGGTGCCAGCGCGTCTGGCGCCTGTTCTTCCAGCGTTTCATGCAATGGCTGTGGTTTACCAATCAAGTACCCCTGCATGTAGTCAATCCCCAGCGAAATTACCGCACTGCGTATTTCTTCACTTTCGACGTACTCTGCAACCACCAGCATTCTTTTCATCCGAGCCAGATGGCAAATAGAGGCCACGATCTGGTAGTCGAGGCTATTCGAAACGATACTGCGAATAAAGCTGCCATCAATTTTCAGGATATCGGCACTCACATTCTTCAGCCGCGCATAGCTGGCGTAACCCGTACCAAAATCATCAATCGCAATCTGACAGCCCAGTGATTGCAGCTGCAGTAACGTTGCCTGTGCCTGTTCCGCATTGGTTAAGGCGTTGCTTTCCGTGACTTCAAAAATCAACTGCCACGCTTCAACCTTGTACTTAACCAGTAGCTGCTTGATGTCATGCGGAAGTCGGGCGCGACATATCGACGTGGGTGACAAGTTAATGGCAAACCGACGGGCGGGCATTTTTTCCCGATTCTGTGCCATAAACTTCAGCGTATTTTCAATCACCCACATATCGATGCTGGATGACAAGCCAAACTCATGCGCGACCGGCAAGAAGCAATCAGGCGGGATGGTTTCACCGTCATCTCCCTCAAGGCGCAGCAGGATTTCATGATAAACGTCGCCGCGTACGCCAAAAATCGGCTGCGCCATCAGGAAAAAACGATTGTGCTCCAACGCCAGCTGTAGACGATTCATCATCGCAACCTTATCTTTCAGGTCACGTTGCAAGTGCATGACGCCTCGGCGCTGCAAGTTCTCTGGTGAATTCGTCGCCAGAGAAAGCTCGGCAATGGTGCTTAACTCTCCCAGTAACAGATAGATATGGTTAACAGGAGAACGGACATAGCAAAAACTGATCCCCACCTGCGGCTGTAATGGCATGCCATCCCAAATAAAACGGAACTGCTTGATATGCCTGTCCAGGGCTTCAATGCGCTCCTGATACGACTCAGTGTTAAAACGCAAAACTAAGTCATTACCCGATAACTGATAGACATGCTCATCCTGTGCCAACAGTGGCGTTATCCACTGTGAGAGTTTTTGCTTGTACTGGATACGCAGCATAATGCCGTAATTTTTTACCAGTAGCTCCATGCCCGGAACACGCAAAAAGCAGAGCACTGACCATGGCGTTTTTTTCAAATCCCGGTTCAATGCGCGCAAATTTGGCAGATGCACCATCGGATCAAAGAATGCCAGACGATGGTTGCGCCGGGTAACAAAGCGTTGGCGCGTTGCCAGTACGGCAATGAAGTTCACGATGAAGGAGAAAACAAGATAACTCGATGAGGTAATGGCAAGCTGGGTATCGTAGCCAGAATACCAGGGCATATAGCGCTGGTAATAATGAATTGCGGTAATAAGTACGACAGACCATATCAGCGAAATAAATCTGTAACCGTAACGCATTGCTCCCCAGAGCATGACAGGTAGCAACAACGACAGAGTATAATTTGTGCTGAATATTGAGCTTTGTTCATTTAACGGCATACACAGCAATGCCATAAGTACAGCCAATATAATCAGCCAGACCGCAACCTCAGTTTTGGTAACTTTGGTATCAAACTGCTGCTTTAATTGAGAAAAATAGCCTCTGACATGCAAAGGGTTGCGGATCGTGCGAATAATAAAGTAGCACAAAGGAACCCCAATCAGATTCCCGACCAGCATAGCCTGATAGTTGATCAACGTGCCAGTATTAAAGGGCATAACCCCCACCATGCCGGATTTACTCTCATAAACGCCCACAAACGCGGCAAACTGGAAGAGGATCAGAAACAGCGTCGCCGGGCAAAAGACCTGCCAAAACATGCGCTGAAACATCAGGTGGGAGTCACCGTGAGACACGTTGTTCCGCCGGGGTGCAAATACTTTATACCCTCCCCAACTCAGCACTATCGTTACAATAAAGTGCGAAATTATTGAGAGCGTTTCAAATAACCCAACCTGCGGATATTTGTAGCAGATAATGGAAATGATAATTCCCGGCAATGCCGCCCAGCCAAAAAATAGCATCAGGCTAATCATCAACGCCAAAGGCATGTAGAAAAGAATTACGGTCCCAGTACTAATATGGGCATAGGTATTGGCAGTGCTCAATATAGGCAACAGCAAAGATGGTATGATGAGAGGTAACGCCCACCATCTATCTCTCATACAAATATATTTTTTATTGAGTTTCATAGATGCTCAGTAGAATCCCGCACATCCTGCAGGGGGTATTCAGACAGGCATCCCACCTGACTCTAAAACGATGAAGTTAAATACATTACTATGTCTCATCGATTTTAGTTATCAGTAAAGGGTGACGTTTGATATATATCAAAAAAAAAGCCCCTCATTAATCAATTATTACTATTTTCATCGTTTCTTATCGTTAATTCATTATTAATGCAAATAATAATATTAATTTTCATAACATATGAGGATAAAACAACTGAAGCAATTTTACATAACGAAAAATTGACCATTGCCTCACAGTATGCCTTAATGTGAGTATCGCCCTCAGTTGGGTACACTACAAGGAACCTTTTGTGAGCCAGGTTACCAGCCTACGCAAACGACACCGATTTAATAGTCGCATGATCCGGATCGTACTGCTTATCAGCTTTCTCTTCTTCTTCGGACGCTTCGTCTACTCCGCTATAGGTGCGTGGCACCACCACCAGAACAAAAAAGACTCTCAGCAGATCACCCAGCCGCAACAGGCATCTCCTGCTCAAACCGACGCGCGCTGATCGCTCGCGCCTGTAATATCTCAGCATTAAGATTCCTTACCGGATGGCTAATCGCCTGACATTTAACCATCCGGTAAGGGATTTGAGTGATGAAACAATACGCAGCCTTACCCACCACACGCACGGAGTTATCCGATAATAGACCGTGTTATTCGCACAAATTCACAATCTTTTAATCTCACTTCACTGCACCATTCGCGCTCATTTTTACGTTCCGATTTACTGGGTATAAAAAAACACACTGTGTTCAAATAGACGCCAATTAATATCACCAGAAAATATCACAGGTGAAAGCATTAATATTATGTATGAAATTAAATGCTTATTTGAATCATTACCATTTTAAATTCTACAGGGTAATACCATGAGTGGTTTTTCATTATTTCCGAAAATAAGCAGCGGTCTTGAATGGATCGCTGGACACAGCGATGCGGTTATTCAATTCGGCTGGAATATCGTTGCCGCCGTAATTTTACTGTTTGTCGGTAAATTTGTCTCTCGCCTGATCTCCAGTGGTCTGGAAAAATTACTGTTAAAACGTAAAGTTGACCGAACCATTATCCAGTTCTTCACCGCGCTGGTACGTTACATTACCCTCGCCTTTGCCGTTGTTGCCGCATTGGGTCGCGTCGGTATCGAAACATCCTCCATTATTGCCGTCATTGGTGCCGCTGGGTTGGCCATTGGACTCGCGCTACAAGGATCGCTTTCCAACTTTGCCGCTGGCGTACTATTGGTCTCCCTGCGTCCATTCCGCGCCGGAGAAGTGGTACAAATTGGGGCAGTCACCGGAACGGTGGAAAAGGTACATATTTTCTCCACCACCCTGCTCACCGCCGACAGCAAAGAAGTGGTCATTCCAAACGGTAAGATCATCGCTGACAATATCATTAACTATTCCCGCCACCCTTTCCGCCGTATCGATCTGGTGATTGGCGTCGGCTATCAGAGCCGGATAGCTGACGTTAAGCGCGTGATTAACCATATTATCGATCAGGATACCCGCATCGATAAGCAACGTGGGGTAACCGTTCGTCTGGGCGAACTGGGCGCTTCAGCATTGAATTTTTACGTCCGCGTATGGGTACCCAACATCGAATACTGGAATACCTATTACGATCTGCTGGAAAACATTAAAGAAGCCCTGGACGCCAACCATATCTCCCTGCCGTATCCGCAGATGGATATTCGCGTTGAGAACGTAGCCCCCCAATCTCAACCCCAGCTACAGTTGGTTGATTAATTCGCAGCGCTTCGGTATGAGAGCAATAAAAAACCCTCTATAAAAAGAGGGTTTTTTTACATATTACCGGTTCAGAAACCGCTAACAGAAAGGGCTATTATTCCCACTCAATGGTAGCCGGTGGCTTACCGCTGATATCATAAACGACGCGGGAAATGCCGTTCACTTCGTTAATGATGCGGTTAGAGACACGGCCTAAGAAATCATACGGCAGGTGCGCCCAGTGCGCGGTCATAAAGTCGATGGTTTCTACTGCACGCAGGGAAACAACCCAGTCGTACTTACGGCCATCGCCCATGACGCCAACGGAACGTACCGGCAGGAACACGGTGAACGCCTGGCTGACTTTGTTGTACAGGTCAGCTTTGTGCAGTTCTTCAATGAAGATAGCATCCGCGCGACGCAGCAGGTCGCAGTACTCTTTCTTCACTTCGCCAAGCACACGTACACCCAGCCCCGGTCCCGGGAACGGGTGACGGTACAGCATGTCGTACGGCAGGCCCAGCTCCAGACCGATTTTACGCACTTCGTCTTTGAACAGCTCACGCAGCGGCTCAACCAGCCCCATCTTCATCTCTTTCGGCAAACCGCCCACGTTGTGGTGAGATTTGATAACGTGCGCTTTACCGGTGGCAGATGCCGCGGATTCGATCACGTCCGGGTAGATAGTTCCCTGTGCCAGCCACTTAACGTCTTCCAGCTTCAGCGCTTCTTCGTCGAACACTTCAACGAATACGCGGCCGATGATCTTACGTTTGGCTTCCGGGTCGTTCTCGCCTTTCAGCGCGTCGAGGAAACGCTGTTCGCCTTCAACGTGAACGATGTTCAGGCCGAAATGGTCACCAAACATATCCATTACCTGCTGGGCTTCGTTCAGGCGCAGCAGACCGTTGTCGACGAACACGCAGGTCAGGTTTTTACCGATCGCACGGTGCAGTAGCATCGCAGTCACAGAGGAGTCAACGCCACCGGACAGACCGAGGATAACTTTGTCATTGCCAACCTGCTCACGAATGCGGGCAACGGCGTCATCGATAATTTTTGCCGGCGTCCACAGCGCTTCACACTGGCAGATATCGCGCACAAAACGCTCCAGCATGCGCATGCCCTGACGGGTGTGGGTAACTTCCGGGTGGAACTGCACGCCATAGAAGCGTTTTTCTTCGTGCGCCATGATAGCAAACGGGCAGCTGTCGGTGCTGGCAACAGTCACGAAACCTTCCGGAATGGCAGTCACTTTGTCGCCGTGGCTCATCCACACATCCAGCAACGGTTTGCCGTCTGCGGTCAGGGAGTCTTCAATACCGCGGACAAGCGCGCTGTCGGTCTGAACTTCAACCTGCGCATAGCCGAATTCACGTTCGTTAGAACCTTCAACATGACCACCGAGCTGCATTGCCATGGTCTGCATGCCGTAGCACACGCCGAACACCGGCACGCCCGCATTGAAAACGTATTCCGGCGCACGCGGGCTGTTTTCTTCAGTGGTACTTTCCGGGCCACCGGAAAGAATAATACCGCTTGGGTTGAATTCGCGAATTTGTGCTTCCGTAACATCCCATGCCCACAGTTCACAGTAGACGCCCAGTTCACGTACGCGACGTGCAACCAGCTGAGTGTACTGCGAGCCAAAATCGAGGATGAGAATGCGATGTTTATGAATATTGTCTGTCATTGACGCTAATTCCGAGGCAAGTGAAACAAATTCGCCCGGCATATAGCCGGGCGCGGAAACTTATCAGGAGCCCATGCGGTAGTTAGGGGACTCTTTGGTGATGGTCACATCGTGAACGTGACTTTCCTGAATACCCGCACCGCTGATGCGTACAAACTCTGCTTTCGTTCGCAGCGCGTCGATAGTACCACAGCCGGTCAGCCCCATACAGGAGCGCAGGCCGCCCATCTGCTGGTGAATGATCTCTTTCAGGCGGCCTTTATAGGCTACGCGGCCTTCGATACCTTCCGGGACCAGTTTGTCAGCGGCGTTATCGCTCTGGAAGTAACGGTCAGAAGACCCTTTGGACATCGCGCCCAGAGAACCCATACCGCGGTAAGATTTGTAAGAACGGCCCTGGTACAGTTCGATTTCGCCCGGGGATTCTTCAGTACCCGCCAGCATGGAACCAACCATCACTGCGGCAGCACCAGCAGCAATCGCTTTAGCGATGTCGCCGGAGAAACGAATACCGCCATCGGCGATAACCGGAATACCGGTGCCTTCCAGCGCTTCAACGGCATCAGAAACGGCGGTGATCTGCGGAACACCGACGCCGGTCACGATACGGGTAGTACAGATGGAGCCAGGGCCAATACCCACTTTAACAGCGCTGCAGCCAGCTTCAGCCAACGCGCGAGCACCTGCGCCAGTCGCAACGTTACCGCCGATAATCTGCAGATCAGGATATTTAGCGCGAGTTTCACGAATACGCTGCAGTACGCCTTCAGAGTGGCCGTGAGAGGAGTCAATCAGCAGTACGTCAACGCCCGCGGCAACCAGCGCGTCAACACGCTCTTCGTTACCTGCGCCCGCGCCAACCGCAGCGCCCACGCGTAGACGACCATGCTCGTCTTTACAGGCGTTAGGTTTACGTTCAGCTTTCTGGAAATCTTTAACGGTGATCATACCGAGCAGATGGAAGCTGTCATCAACAACCAGCGCTTTCTCAACGCGTTTTTCGTGCATTTTGGCGAAAACGACATCGCGCGCTTCGCCTTCACGAACGGTCACCAGACGCTCTTTTGGCGTCATATATACGCTAACCGGCTGGTTCAGGTCAGTCACAAAACGCACGTCACGGCCGGTGATGATACCGACCAGTTCGTTATCTTCAGTCACCACCGGGTAGCCTGCAAAGCCGTTACGCTCGGTCAGTTCTTTCACTTCGCGCAGAGTAGTGGTTGGCAGTACGGTCTGTGGGTCAGTTACCACGCCAGATTCGTGTTTCTTCACGCGGCGAACTTCTTCAGCCTGGCGCTCGATGGACATGTTTTTGTGGATAAAACCGATGCCGCCTTCCTGGGCCAGGGCAATTGCCAGGCGCGCTTCCGTCACGGTGTCCATTGCTGCGGAGAGCATAGGAATGTTCAGGCGAATGGTTTTCGTCAACTGGGTGCTGAGGTCAGCAGTATTCGGCAGAACGGTAGAATGAGCGGGAACGAGGAGGACGTCGTCAAACGTCAGGGCTTCTTTTGCGATACGTAGCATGGGCAATATCTCACCTGGGAGGTTATTAAATATTGCCGCGGCATTATACAGAGCGTAACCGATTGCATCCACACTTTTTTGCAAAAAAACCTTGCGCTCCTCTGTGAGCATGTTACTTTCGACTGAATAACCTGCTGATTTAGAATTTGATCCCGCTCACATGTTATCCTCTCAGACCACCTCAATTTTTACCGTAAGCCGCCTGAATCAGACGGTTCGTTTGCTGCTTGAGCAGGAAATGGGGCAAGTGTGGATCAGCGGTGAAATCTCCAATTTCACTCAGCCGTCCTCGGGTCATTGGTACTTCACGCTCAAAGATGACACCGCTCAGGTTCGCTGCGCGATGTTTCGCAACAGCAACCGCCGGGTAACGTTCCGCCCGCAGCACGGGCAACAGGTGCTGGTGCGCGCCAACATTACATTGTATGAGCCGCGTGGGGACTACCAGATAATTGTTGAGAGCATGCAGCCTGCGGGTGAAGGTCTGTTGCAACAGAAGTATGAGCAACTGAAGGCCAAACTGCAGGCTGAAGGGCTGTTCGATCAGCAGTTCAAAAAAACGCTGCCATCACCGGCCCACTGCGTCGGGGTAATAACCTCGAAAACCGGGGCAGCGCTACACGATATTCTCCACGTATTGAAACGCCGCGACCCTTCCCTGCCCGTTATTATCTATCCAACCGCTGTCCAGGGCGACGATGCGCCGGGGCAGATTGTGCGCGCAATTGAGCTGGCAAACGCCCGTGGCGAGTGTGACGTATTAATCGTCGGGCGCGGCGGCGGCTCGCTGGAAGATTTGTGGAGCTTTAACGACGAGCGCGTAGCACGGGCGATATTTGCCAGCCGCATTCCGGTGGTGAGTGCCGTCGGCCATGAAACCGATGTGACCATTGCCGATTTTGTCGGCGACCTGCGCGCGCCAACGCCGTCGGCGGCTGCAGAAATTGTCAGCCGCAATCAGCTCGAACTGCTGCGTCAAATTCAGCATGGTCAGCAACGTCTGGAAATGGCGATGGATTACTATCTCGCCAACCGAACTCGCCGATTTACCCAGCTTAATCACCGCTTGCAACAGCAGCATCCGCAGCTGCGTCTGGCCCGCCAGCAGACCGTGCTGGAACGACTGCGTCAGAGAATGAACTTCGCACTTGAGAATAAAATTAAACAGGCCAATCAGCGTCAGCAGCGCATGCTGCAGCGGCTGAACCAGCAGAATCCGCAGCCGCGCATTCATCGCGCGCAGTCACGGGTGCAGCAACTGGAATATCGACTGGCGGAAAATATCCGCGCGCGGCTAAGCGAGCAGCGCGAGCGTTTCGGCAACGCGGTCACCCATCTGGAAGCCGTCAGCCCGCTGGCAACATTAGCGCGCGGCTATAGCGTCTCCACCGCACAGAATGGAGAGGTGCTGAAAAAAGTAAAACAGGTGAAAGCGGGCGATCTACTGACCACCCGACTGGAGGACGGCTGGATTACCAGCGAAGTTCACAACATTACCCCAACTAAAAAGCCACGCCGTTCGCAATAACGTTCTTACTTGCCTCGTTCTATGTGAGCATTTACGGCACAATACAGGCCCCATAGCCTATCCCGCCCGAATTCGACCCCGTCGGGGTTGTTGGGCAATTTGTGATGCCCCCTTCATTTAACGAAACCTCGCAATAGTTATACGTCGAAGGTGTACGGCTCACATAACGCAGTACAGACACAGGCCATCCGTTAGCTGTTGCTATCTGTTCGTCTCTCATTTTCTCCAGTAAACTTTTTTCCGGGAAATAGGCCACCCCACCACAGTTATTGCTCATATCATAGCCAGTACCAGTATCTCGAGAATAGACACCGGCCCATGATTCATAATTATCCGTCCTCTGGTCCGTTGCTCCAGGGGATTCCCTATACAGCAGCGGCCGGTGTAGCGTTATGCTATCAACACTTAGAGTGTCCGGCATATGACCCCACATAGCGGCGCTGTTGCTGTCCGGGCTGGTTATTACGGTAAATATCACGTCAAGCGTTGAGGTGGTTGCTAGCAACACATCATTGGTCGCGGTAACCGTTAGCGCCGTTTTTAACCCCAGGCTCGCATCCTGGCGCACCGTAAAGGTTGCCGTACCGTCAGCCCCAGTTACACCGCTAAACACGACGCTGGTTGTCGTCATTGATGTCGTTGACAACGAAGGAGACAGCGCCTGCAATGTTAAATCGTCTGCGCCATTCACTGTGTATGCAGTACCGTTCCGACTTTCCGCATCAGATCGACTCAGGGTAAACGGCTCATTTGGCATTGGATTACCAGCGCGGTCTTTCACCGTCACCGTCAGCGGAATAACTTCGCCTTTCTTCACTACAGCTGCTGCTTTCGCCACATCCATCACCGTCGAGGTCAGCGTGATTAAGCCAGGGATATTACGCGCGTCAACCAGACAAGCCTGCATCTCTTTCGTTGAGGAATTCGTCTGCTTGGATACCTGACCAGTATTCAGGTTCAGAGTGTGATAGGCATTTCCTGACTTTAAATCAGCCGGCCACCAGAGCTGATCGGATTTCACCGGCCAGCCATACTGCGCTTCCAGCGTACCATGAGGATAACGCTGATACAGCGCCTGTTGGTCGCTCATCATCGGCGTAAACGCAATACCGCATACGGATTTATCCGTCGAAAGCACCTGCCCAGGCGTCGGCGCGGCCCATTTTTCGTTATTGTACAGGAGATAACCTACCCCCGACGGTGCTTCTGCCTGCAAGTGGGGACGCTGATAAACAACGTTATCCGGTCCCGGCACCGTCTCCGGCATATGCCCCCAGTAATCTGCTGACGCCACATCAGGGCTGGTAATGACGGTAAAGGTGGTGTCTTTGCTGGCCTTCACCAGGCTGTCACTTGCCAGGCTGGCGGTAATAGTCGTTTTCAGCCCGGTGGTATTGTCCTGATTTAATGTTAACTGCAACATACCATCCTCACCGGTCGCTTCATACAAGCTACTGTTGCCAGTGAAGTTGGTCAGTACCGTCCCCAATGGCGAAGTGGGGGTGAGCGTCATGGTTGCCGCACTGGTGGATACCGATGTATTGCTGCGGGAGGATGAAAAGCCGCGCATCACCCTCACAACCGTATTCGCCTGCGGCCTGCCGGCTGCGTCCGTCACGGTTACGGTTACCGGTATCGCCTCGCCTTTTTTCGCCACAAAAGCCTGTTTTTCTTCATTCCACGCGCTGGAGTCAAGGGAGATGAACGACTCATGCGCCGTGGTCAGACACAATTGTGCAACATTACTTACGGTCGATGCTGAGTTCGTGTTGATAACACCCGTCTTCAGACTCATATATTGATACGCCAGCGAGGTTTGACTTTTTATCGCCATATCGCCCGCCCACCATGATTTCGACGTTATCATCGGGAGGCCTAAATCTGTCGCTAACGCGCCATTCGGATGACCTTGAGACAATGAGGTCAAATCAGCGGCTCGCGGCATCCGGTTCATTGCGCAGGCGCCACGTCCTTTCTCGATGTTTTTCACCGTATACCACTTTTCATTATTCTCTATAACGGCAGTCGTATCAGTGGCTGAATCCAGCTCATCCATAAGTCTGGGACGCATAAATTCAGTGCCGTTGCTGGCGGTGAAGGTTTCCGGCATATGGCCCCACATATTGGCTTTATTGCTGTCCGGGCTGGTGATTGTCGTAAACACCGCAGGTAGCGACGCAGTAACCGTTGTGCTGTTATATAGACCGGCGGTCAGCACGTTTTTGACGCCTGGCCCACTACTCTCAGCCAAATCGACAGCCAGCGTACCGTCTGCGCCCGTCACGCCGTAGTATGTTCCGTTGAAACTCCAGCTCTGCGACGCCTGCCCGCTCTGCGTCAGTTGCATCGTTGGCGTACTCCAGGTGGTATAAGTAGTGGTACGGGCTGTTCCTTTGTCACGTTTAAGGGTAAATGGGATATTCCCCACCGGGTTGCCAGCGGCATCGGTGGTGGTGATCAGCAGTGGAATGGTATCGCCCGTTTTTACCTTCACCGCCTGCGCAGTGGCATCCTGCGTCAGCGTTGACGTGAGCGTAATCAATACCGCCTGCGCCGTCTGCGTATCCGAACAAATCTGGTACTGTCTCCCGTTAGCGTCCGTCGCGGATAATGTCTGATGGCTGCCATCGTCCAGGTCAACTGCCGAATAACGTGAGAACGTTTCAGTCGAGAACGAGCTACTGTAGGTGCCGCTCCAGTAAGAACGGTCAATAGGCCAGCCCTGAACTGTTTTGATACTTCTGTCAGGATATTTACTGTACAGAGAATCCAGCGAACTGACCGTGGGATAGTAGCCTTTGGCGCAACTGTCCGGATTGCTCTTACCGCTATCAGGCCCATAGAACCCGGCCCAAACCTCGTTATCTTCCGTATAACTCATCACATTGAGGGTATTACTCAGCTCCGCGTACAGCAGCGGCCGGTGGTAGCTCGTACCGTCTGCCGCCGTCAGCGTGTCCGTCATATGCCCCCACAGCATCGCCTTGTCCGAGTCGGGGCTGGTGACCACCGTAAAGATGGTGTCGAGGCTGGCACTCACGCTGGCATTGCCGTACAGCGCCGCCGTTATCGCCACTTTAGTGCCATGCGTATCCGGGCGGGTCACATTGATGATTTTGCTGCCGTCCACGCCCGTCAGGCCGCCGATTTTCGTCGCCGTGTCGTTAACAGATTCGCCGTCAATGACCACCGGCGACACAATACCATCACCGCTGCCAGCGGCATGTTTAACATTCTGTCGGGTAAAACCATCACCACGGCTCATGACAAAAGGCGCTTGCGGCACAGGGTTTCCATTGGCGTCTTTCACCGTGACCTTCAGTTGTAGCGTCTCGCCTTTCTTCACTCTTACCGCATGTACGCTATTAACGTTGTTGTCATACCACTGCGACGCATCCACCGGTTCAATGGTGATGGACGCCGCCGCCGGGTTATCGCTGGTCAGGCAACTGACGTAATCCGAAACATCGCCCCCCGCCGTCACCTCACCACCCGACAACGATATCTGCTGCCAGCTGGACTGGCTGGCGTACGTGACGGACCAGTAGTCCAGCCCCACAGGCCATCCGGCAACCGTATGTATCTCGCCGTCATTGTTGGCATTGTACAAAGTGGTAAGCTGGTCGATACGCGGCAGACGATTAAGTGCACATCCCCCGGCGGCGGTATTTCCCAGCGCATCGGCATGTGTGAGGCGAGCCCAGGTTTCATTCGCTTCATCCTGGGTTCGGGTTGCCCCTGACTCTGCCGCCAGTTTCGGGCGTTCAAACGTGAGATTATCCACGGTTATGACGTCCGCCATATGCCCCCACATATGGGCTTTTGGCGTATCCGGGCTTGTCGGAACGGTAAACTTCACGCTACGCGAGATAGGCGAGTTTAGCAGTGAATCAATCGGTACTACGCTTAGCTGTGTGATTAACCCCACGCCGCGTGGCTGCGCAAGAATAATTTGCGCGTCACCGTTCGCATCCGTCATCCCCTCATACGTCATTGAAGATGTACCCGCGCCATAGGCAACGCTGTCAAATAGCAATTCCCCCTGACTTGGGTCAGTAAAGCCGGTGGTCATCCCGCTGCGATTTTTGCCGAGCCCCATGGTGACTGAAAACTTCACATTCGCTATCGTTGCTCCGTTCAACGCATTTTGTGAATGGACGTTCATTTTGATTTGATCGCCTGTTTTGGCGACGGGCAGGCGTAACGAGACATCGTCATTGAAATAGACACTCAGTTGAGCCACCATTTCATTGGCTGAACAGGTCAGATAGTGGGCTGAGCCACCGACCCCCTTGCTACCATCGTCCAGATTAAAGTACGCCATCTGCGTGGCATCATCGGCCATATAAGCATCAGACGCCGTCGGCCAGCCGTGTTCTGTCAGGATTTTATTATCAGGATGTGCGCTGTAGAGCGTTTCAAGAGAACCCGTGTCGGGGACCTGACCTGCGCCGCACTGATTCGTGGCAGAGATCAGAGAATCGAAGGTGGCCCATTCTTCGCTATTTTCACTTTGCTGACCGGTTTTATGACTTGTTTCGGACGCCAATAGCGGACGCTTGTAGAGATTACCCTTCTCCACAATACCCCGTTGCATATGGCCATACATATTCGCCCCGTCAACGTCCGGGCTGGTTATCACCGTAAAAATCACATTAAAGGGGAACGTGATGCTTGCGCCTTCATCATCCGCCATCACAATGCGGATCGGCGTTTCTACCCCTACCCCACTGTCATGACTTAACGACAAATGTACCTGACCGTTCGCGTCCGTTACCCCGGTATAGTGTTCCGGGGACGATGCACGCATATCATCACTACGGACAACGACCCGCAGATTATCCCACTCATCTTTATGCTCCCCTTTACGGTTAGAGGCGGGGTCGACAAACAGTTCAAGATAGCGATAAGGCAACGGTTTATTGGTATTCCGGTCAACCACGCTGGCTATCACATCAATCGTCTCACCGACTTCCGCCTTGTATGGCGCATCGGGAGAAAGCGTGATTTGTGGATACGCTAAAGGCAGCGCTTTATCCACGCAGCTCACCAGTAAAGCCGTACTGTTGCTTTCTCGTATCACCGCCCCGCTCCCCATACTGGTGGCGTAGTGATAAATATCGAGCTGATCTTTCGTGGACGACCAGTAGGTATCAATTGGCCAACCGGGATAGGCCGCCGCGGTGCTGTGGGCGGCCCGCAGCGCTACCAGCTGTTCGGCATCCGGCAAAATGGCACAGTGGTTATCCGCGCTATCCCAGGTAAACTGCGCCCAGCTTTCATTGCTGACAGCAAAAGTAGCACTAGTGCCACTGGTTTCCGCTGTCAGTTTTGGACGCGTGAAGGTATAGGTGACGCCATCGACGTTTGCCGTAGCGCTTTCTTCCATATGCCCCCACATCGCCGCTTTGTCGCTGTCCGGGCTGGTCAGGGTGGTGAAAATGACATCGACGCTGTCTTTTAGCGCCGTATTGTTTGCCTGCATCACCGTCAGGGTAGTTTTTACGCCGGGACCGTTTGCCTGGGTGACGGTCACTGTCGCTTTGCCGTCAGCGCCCGTAACACCGTGGTATTCCGTCGCCGTGGTGGTCAGTTCCGTATCACCAACGTGTACCGGTGCATTATTGTTGACGATGTTCTGGCGGTTAAGCGCATCGCTGCGGGTAATAATAAATGCGGTATTGCCCACCACGTTACCGGCGCAATCGCGGGTGGTAACGGTCAGCGTGATACTTTCCCCTGCTTTGACCTTGGCTGCTTTTAACGTGTCGTCCATCGGCACGGCGCTGAGTGACAGTGGCTCGCCCACGGCGGTAGCTACGTCAATCGCCACTTTTTGTTCGGTTAAAGCAACCGTATTGCTGTTCGGTGTTCCCGTCGACGTAATGAGGTAAAGCGCGGGTAGCGCACTGCTATCTTCCAGCTGCGGCCAGACCACGTAATGCCCGCCGGCCATATTCTGCGCACAGAACGTTTTATTGGCGACCGGCTGCGGGTTAAGCGGTTCATCCGGTGTGGCGGCATCTGCCCAGACTAAACTGATAGCGGGCGTCTGTTCGCTTTCCCAGCGCAGCGGCGGTATGGCGAACAGATCGCCCTCGGTATCGAGCGGATTAGCCAACTGCAGTGCGCTGGCTGAATCGTCAACGCTGAAGTCGCGGGGCATCGCGCTGAAGGCCACAGCGTGCGCTTCACCGGGAGAGAGCACAACGCTGCCCTGATAAACCGGAACGAACGCGCTGTCCGCCGTCGGCGGGGTGCCGTTTATCGCATCCGTAGCTGTGCGCAACTCCTGCCATGCCCCACTTTTTAGTGCAGAAAGTACCGGCACTGCACCCATTAACAGAGCTAACGCCAGTAAAGAGCGATAAACTTTATTCACCTGCCAGATCCCCCATCCTTGAGCAGTCACTACCCATTTATTCTGTGTTCGCGTTTCAACACACTTTGCTTAACCCCGAGCTAAACAAAGGGCGCGGAAAAACCGCTCCCTAAGGAAGCGGTCTTGCACGGTTTTATTTACGTTGGTAGTCGATAGACAAGCCATATCCCTGGACGCCATCGTTGCCGAGGGTAACGCCATCGGCATAATCGAAGGCAGCCTTCGCTTCGGCGTTGGTAAGCGGAATAACCAGATCGCTATTGTTGTAGGTAGCGTTGACAATCCCACCCACAGTACCCAACTGCAGACTGTTACCGGTGAATTTCCAGCGGTAGTTGTAATCACTGGTAACTTCTTCACCTGCATCGTAAGAGCGACTGGCGTTTTTATCTTTCCACAGCAGCACTTTATAGGTGGTGTTGGTTTTAAGTTTGGTGCTCGTGCCCAACAGATTGGTTGTTGTACCCGCCTCGTAGATGACGACGTGGACATTTTCATCGACCACCGGACCTTCCGGAATGTCATCATCGTCAGAACCACCGCCAGCGTTGGTCGACAGATCGTTTAGCAGCAATTCTGTGGCAACATTCGGATCGCCGGTAGTTGTGGTAGGCGTAATTTTAATACCGATGTAGCGATCGGCATCCGCAGCCTGAATTTCATAGGTGTCGCTGCCTTTTGTACCTATCTCTTGTGCATCGCCGCCATTCTGATCGCTATAGCTCATCCACTGCACAGTCGCTTTGGTCGCCGTGTTATCCGCATCCAGGTCACCTTCCGTATCGCCGATAGCCCAGTTGACCTTCACTTTGTCGCCAGCGTGAAACTGCCGGTCACCTTCAGTTGCCACGGTTCGACTACCACGGTCAATCGTCACCGTGACATGTGCTTTATCCGTTTCCGCCGTTTTATCTGCAGCCCGTGTAATCCACGGGATAGTCCCTTGAATAGTACCGGTACTTTCTGTCGCGCTTTGCCACTGACCGGCTTTCAGATTCCCATTAGCCGCGACTGCAGGCACAGCACAATACCCTGCCACAGCCAACGCCAGTGCGACCTTCGTCAGCCGCCGTTTTAATACTAATTGCATCAAGACTCTCCTTTTTCTTCAACATTCAGCGACTGGCTGGTCAGCCACTACGCTGACACTATTTCTGGCTATACACCACGCGTATGCCATAGCCCTGAATACCATCCTGCTCATGAGCAGCGAATTTTTGCGCAGCCTCTCTATTTGTTGCTGGCAACACCAGATCTTCATTGCGGGTATTGGCTTGTGCTCCGGTATTTCCCGTCACGCTTTGCCCGGTAAATTCCCATTGATAGTCATAAAGCGCCATTTCATCTTCTGCCAGTTGTTCTGACATCTGGAAAACGCCGTCTTTATTGGCATCACGCCACAGTACAAATCGATAGGTATTATTAACGACAGGATGCCTATCTTGTTTGCCGCTCAAATTAACGGGAGAAGATGTTTTCATTTGATAAATGAGCGCATTCAACGCATCAAACGCATCACCGGTAAACGTCACGTCAACATAGTTACTGTCGCCGTAGGCGTCTTCCTTCGCTTTCCAGCGAAACGTACCAGGAAGCGTACTGGAGAGCGTGACGGTTCCCGCCTTTTTGTCACGGCTGGCAATGAAGACGCAGGGCAATTCGGCGGTACAAGCGGTGGAAGAAAGCGACACCTTTTTGTCATTGCTGTCATAGAGTTCAGGCGCCATAGCCTCATCCACCAGCACTTTACCGTTACGATCGGTCGTATCCCCAAATGAATCGGTCAGCACCAGGTCCATCACAACACCATCGACGCCATCCGCCAAAGCGCTGGCCTCATGGCTATGATCGGTACGATCGGCGTCAGCGACGTTATCGACAATCAATTCGATTTTACGATCCTGCTGGACGGTAATTTCCACAGCACCCGAGTTTTGCTTATTCCCCTTTTCATCTTCCAGGGTCATGCGCACTTTCCAGGTATTTAACTCTGTACGCTGTGCTTCTGTATCCGCGTTGACCCACGCAGGGAGGACCAGATTCCAGCGATTATTATTCCCTTCAGTGAGGGCATCAGCTTTTACCACTGGCATCACTAATGTGCGATTGGCATTATTTTTTGCCTGCCAGGAGGCGGAGATGATTTTGTAGTGATGAGAGACAAGCGCATTGATCGTCCACTTACATTTCTCCAGTCCCACCGCAGACTCAGGCGTGTCTTCAATTACGCATTCAGGATGGACATTGGTCGCATCGGCTTTGAGCCATAATGCAACATCAAGGGGATCCTTTTCACGGTATTCAAGAACGATAAAATTATTACGCTCGACAAAATCGGTACGACTGCCCATTAAAGAGCGCTGAATTTTTACGTTTTCCGGATCAAGCTGAGCCGCCAGGGGCGTACCTAACTGATAAGTGACGGTTGCGTTGATGCTAAGGTCGGCATTATCTCCGGTACCGGCTTTGTAATCTGCACCTAACGTGACCATCGGCACAGGCATGTAATTGAGACCAACGGTTACCGCATGGGGATTTTTTTGTAAATTGTCGGTACCAAATAATGCCACTTCATCGCCATAGTACTGCTCGTAGACTAATTTCCCACCGATCTGTGGATAAAATGACAGCCAGCTTTCAGCCCGAATATCCCATCCCCGGGCAGGGCGCTCTTCATAAAACTCGAAATCCTCAGACTCTTTCCAGTCAGAAAGTGGATGGTAATAGTTGCCAGAGAGCTTCAGATAATCTGTCCATGCCTCAGTGCCCAAACCTAAGCGACGGTGCCCACGGCTAAAATCGTAGTCATAAAAAGCGTTGCCGCCGAGTAACCAATCCCCCACATTTTGACGCAAGCCAAAACCGATATTTCCAATGGTCCGGTCCTCTTTACGCTGCGCGGAGATTTGGGTAAAAATCAATGTATATTGGTTGTCGTATAAGGGAACAAAATAGTCGAGAGAGCTACCATCAAGATCGCCCCCTTCGCCAACAGATAAACTGGTCCGTACTTTTCCGTACGGTGACATTAACCCTTCTATATACGATTGCGTGGAGGAGGTAATTTGATTTTGCAAATAGCTTTGCGCCTGTGATTTCAACGCGTCAGGCGTCAGGTTTTCAAAGCCTTGTGTCGCAGAGTTAATAAAATAGTCGACACCTTTCTCTTTAATGGATTGATCTTCGTTATTATGCTGTTCTTTTAGTACCGACTCACTGCCGAGATCGGGCAACGTAGACTCACTTATGTTATTGGTTGCTGCAGGCGCAACAATATTGTCCCCGGCAATAACTGCGCCAGAAACGAATAGAACAAGCAAGATAACAAAGCGCGCCCTTCGGGCCATAACATGTTCCTGTATTAACAAAGTTGCTGTACAGCAGGAACATTATATTTATGATTCACGCTAATGAATGCCTTTATAACCTAAATATAATCCTAAAAAATCAGCCAGATTATCAAAGCAAAATAAAATATTTGTAATAATAATGATTAAAGCTGATTAGCATTCATAATAAATATTAATCAGCAAAAATTATTCATAATATAATTTATATTATGACATTATATTCCACGCGTTTCTTCGAAATAAGGCCATGGCCGTTCTGACAGAAATAATCCACCGCTCCGCAGGCTTTTAATACTTGCAGTGGCAGATGGCATTCCGGACAACGCGCTTCCAGTTGAATATCTTTGTGACAATGCTCGCAGTGCGCCACACCATTTTGCGGCTCCAGCTCTGCATGACAATCCGGGCAGGTAATCGACATATCGTGTCCTTATACAGAAAATGTATTGCTGCTTTTATTTTAACACCATGCGCTTAATGTGGCCCACGTAACTGCTGCTGCAATGTTAACAGGCACTCCACTTCTTCCAGCCTGCGCAGTGTCGTTTGGCTCACCTCCTGCGGACAACGTTCAAACAAACTTTGCGCTCCCAGAATTTGCTCAGCGAGACAATGGGCGTAAATCGTACCAGTAATGCTCCAGCGTTGTACCACCTCGCCGTCAATCACTTCCAGTACATCTTCTGTACCGCGTCGGTCATGGCTGATAATACGTCCGTCATGCAGATAAAGCCGCAGACCTTTTTGCCCACCAGCTGGCCCTGCATATTTGTTGAGCCAGATATCCAGTGGAATGCCGCTAATCTGCCCCTGAAGATGCGCCTCGCCTTCTGCCGTGGTCAGGTCACTCTGGGGGATATCACGTCCCAGACGGTCTTTAGCACTCACTAACCGCAGCACCATCTCATTATTCCCTCCCAGATACCGTACCGTTTCCCGCAGCATTGCTAACACGTGCGTACCGATATCCAGAATCACGCCATCCGGGTGGCGAAGTTCACGCGTGTCCGGTTCACCGGTGGCAAAGTTAAGCGCTATCGGCTCCCCTGCAGCGTTAAATCCACTTGGCTCCTGCAAAAAACCTTCGATTTTCACAATCTCGGCAAAAGTGCTGACCAACCCTCGTTTCACCGTTTCGATGCGCGCCATCCAGTGGTCGAGTGCCAGTACACGATCGGCGGCTCCTGGTTGAGCCAGCAGCATTTTCAGTTTTTCAATTTGGGAGAGCGTGGCGACAATAGGTTTTTCAACCACGATACGTGCGATGGGAGAGGCCAGGGCCTGTTCAAGCACCTCAAGGTGATGCAAGGATGCGGTCGTGATGAACAGGGTATCAAGAGGCTGAGTAAGCAGCTCTTCGAGCGACGTACAACGCGTCACGCCTGCTGGCTGTTTTGTGGGTTGAACATCAAACCCCACACAGCGTAATGAATCACCGAAGAGGCTACGTAATGCGGGCAAGTATGCCGTTTCAACGACTGCGCCCAGCCCAACAAACCCTAACAGCATGTTCTCACCTCAAAAGTTGAATTACCGGGGCATAACGTCTGCCCCGGCATCATCGAGGTGCTATCAGGCGCTAGTTGCCGGTTTAGTCTGTGTATTCTCCAGCATGCGACGAATCGGAACAATGAGAACGATCAGTACCGCGGCGCAGATAAGCAGCGCAATCGAGCAGCGCGCAAAGAGATCTGGCAGCATATCAAGCTGGTCGGCCTTCACATGACCACCAATCAGACCCGCGGCCAGGTTACCCAGCGCACTGGCGCAGAACCACAGACCCATCATCTGTCCACGCATTCTTTCCGGTGCCAACAGCGTCATGGTCGCCAGACCAATTGGGCTCAGACACAGCTCGCCGAGCGTAAGCATCAGGATACTGCCTACCAGCCAGAATGGAGAAACACCCGCGCCGCCATTTGCCAGCACGTCTTGCGCCGCGAGCATCATCACGCCAAAGCCCGCCGCTGCGCAGAGAATGCCGATGACAAACTTGGTGATACTGCTTGGGCGAATATTCATGCTCGCCAGTTTTGGCCACGCCCAGCTGAATACCGGGGCCAGCAGAATGATGAACAAAGCGTTAATCGACTGGAACCATACTGCCGGGATTTCAAAATCGCCGATCATACGGTTAGTGTAGTCGTTGGCGAACAGGTTGAACGAGGTAGGTTTCTGCTCAAAGGCAGACCAGAAGAACGCAGCGGAAACCAGCAGGATAAAGCAAACCAGCAGCCTGGCACGTTCTTTACGGTTCAGCCCCGCAAAGACGAACAGATAGATAAAGTAAAGCGCAACTGACGCGGCAATCACGTACACCAGCATGCTGGCAACCGCGACCGGGTTAATCACAATCACTCCCTGCGCAATCAGGGTAACAACAATTGCTACACCAACTGCCAGCGCCAGCAGCCACGCGCCCACACCATTACGTTTCACAACCGGGCTGTTCCAGGTCGAGTCCAGGCCCACTTCGCTATCGTAGCGTTTCATCGCCGGAACGGCAAAGATACGGAAGATGAGCAATGCCACCAACATTCCGATACCACCGATACCAAAACCCCAGTGCCAGCCGTGAGTTTTAATCAGCCAGCCGGAGATCAATGGCGCGATGAAGGAACCCAGGTTGATACCCATGTAGAACAGCGAGAAACCGCCGTCACGGCGCGCATCGCCTTTTTTATACAGCGTACCCACCATCACCGAGATACAGGTTTTGAACAGGCCAGAACCGAGCACAATGAACATCAGGCCAATAAAAAACAGGTTGTCACCCATGATGGCCGAGAGTGCAATCGACAGGTGACCAAGTGCTATCAGGATGGAGCCATACCATACCGCTTTTTGTTGACCAAGCCAGTTATCCGCCAGCCAGCCACCTGGCAGCGCAGCAAGATACATGGTACCGGCAAAGATACCGACAATCGCCGAGGCATTTTCACGCGCCAGTCCCATGCCGCCGTCATAAACGGTAGCCGCCATAAACAGGATCAGTAACGGACGAATGCCATAAAACGAAAAACGCTCCCACATCTCAGTAAAGAACAATGAGCCGAGCGGATAAGGATGACCGAAGAAAGTTCGGCTTTCTTTTTGATTAACAGAGGATTGCATAATTCTCCCGAAAGTTATGTCGTCGTGCGTGTAAACACCGCGATGTACGCCGACCAGTTACGTAGCTGGTCGATTTTTTACATGCGGCGAAGATTTATTTAACCATTTGATAACCTGGCAGTAGTTTTGTCTAGTACCAACCGGGGGACTTTAAGATGAAAACTCGACAATTGTCTACTTTCTTAGATTTAAACTTGGTAAAAAACGAATAGTGATTGACATTGCGCGGGCTGAGGTTGACGTTGGAATAACGAAAAAAAACCCGCGACAAGCGCGGGTTTTCATCTGCATCAGCAACGATTACTTGCTTTTTTTAATGTGTTTAATCAAACGCTTACGTTTACGCATTTGAGTCGGAGTCAGCGTATTGCGTTTGTTTGCAAACGGGTTTTCCCCTTCTTTGAACTGAATACGGATCGGCGTCCCCATTACGTCCAGAGATTTGCGGAAATAGTTCATCAGATAACGCTTGTAGGAATCCGGCAGGTCTTTGACCTGGTTGCCGTGAATCACCACGATTGGCGGGTTATAACCGCCCGCGTGGGCGTATTTCAGCTTCACACGACGACCACGCACCAGTGGCGGCTGATGATCTTCTACTGCCATGGTCATGATGCGCGTCAGCATCGCGGTGCTCACGCGACGGGTGGAGCTGTCATACGCTTCACGGACCGATTCAAACAGATTACCCACACCGCTGCCGTGCAGCGCAGAGATAAAGTGTACGCGTGCAAAATCAATAAAGCCCAGACGGAAGTCCAGCGTCTCTTTGACCTGCTCTTTTACTTCCTGCGTCAGACCATCCCACTTGTTCACAACGATAACAAGTGAGCGCCCACTGTTGAGGATAAAGCCCAGCAGCGACAGGTCCTGATCGGAAATCCCTTCGCGCGCGTCAATCACCAACATCACCACGTTGGCATCTTCAATCGCCTGCAGCGTTTTGATAACTGAGAATTTTTCTACCGCTTCGGTAATTTTGCCGCGCTTACGCACGCCCGCGGTATCGATAAGCACATATTCGCGCTCATCGCGCTGCATCGGAATATAAATACTGTCACGCGTGGTCCCTGGCATGTCGTAAACCACCACACGATCTTCGCCAAGAATACGGTTAGTAAGTGTGGACTTACCTACGTTCGGGCGACCCACGATCGCCAGTTTGATCGGCAAATCCTGCGGATTAAAATCATCTTCAGGCTCTTCTTCGCCATTTTCTTTGGCTTCCAGCTGCGCCCAGTATTCCGCGTCTTCGTCCACTTCTTCCTGCGGAGCAACGTCATCCATCCACGGCAGCAGAACATGCTCCAGCAGACTGAGAACGCCACGACCATGGGACGCCGCGATCGGATAAATTTCACCCAGACCCAGAGAGTAGAAATCAACAACCGCCTGGTCAGGATCGAGTCCGTCAGTTTTGTTGGCTACCAGGAACGTCGGTTTCTGGCGCGAGCGCAGATGTTTCGCAATAGCTGTATCCGCTGGCATCAGGCCAGCACGCGCGTCCACCATGAACAGCACAACGTCCGCTTCTTCGATAGCCAACAGCGACTGTTCCGCCATACGAGTTTCAACACCGTCTTCGGTGCCATCAATACCGCCGGTATCAATACAGATAAACTCGCGGCCTTCAATTTCCGCACGACCGTACTTACGGTCACGAGTCAGACCCGGGAAATCCGCAACCAGCGCATCTCGGGTGCGAGTTAGACGGTTAAATAACGTGGATTTGCCAACGTTAGGGCGCCCGACAAGCGCGACCACAGGTACCATGTTTAAAGCCTCATTTAAAAAATCATCAGACAACGGGCACATTTTTGCTCCGTTGTTAAAAACAGTAAAACGGCCCCTGCACCAGGAGCCGTTTTTCAAAGCGAGCGGCCGCGACGATTAACGCGTAATAGAGTACAGCGTACCGTCTTTCGCCTGGATCAGCAGTTTACCATCAGCAGAGACCGGCTCGGTCAGGAAACCTGAGCTGTCAACTTTCTGCTGGGCAACAAAACGGCCATCGTCAACGTTAATCCAGTGCAGGTAGCCTTCGCTATCACCGACGACCAGATTGCCGTTATACAATACCGGGGACGTCAGCAGACGGTGCAGCAGATCGCTTTGCGTCCACAGCGTCACGCCGCCATCGGTGGTCAGTGCCAGCACGCGGTCGTTCTGATCAACCAGGTAGATACGGTTACCGTCGACGATGAAATCATTCACCGAGCCCAGTTCGCGTTTCCACATGATCTGACCACTGCGCAGATCCAACGCCGTCAGGTTACCATTATAAGCCAGCGCGTAAACAACGCCATTGACGATAACCGGCGTGGTATCAACGTCGCTCAGACGATCGATTTCCGTTGGGCCTGTCGCCTGAGAGATACGCTGCTGCCAAATCATCTGGCCCTGCTGCATCAGCACAGCGCTTACGCGACCGTTATCACCGCCAACAATAGCTGCGCCAAAGGCGGTTGCCGGAGCGGATTCGCCACGTAGAGACAGAGAAGGCATGTCGAGGTTAACGGTCCATTTGATGGCGCCGTCGGCTTCGTTTAAGGCCTGCAACTGACCGTTGCTGGTGTGGATCAATACCACGCCATCGCTCACAACAGGACGAGACAGCGCTTCACCAGCGACTTTCGTCTGCCATGCGGTAGTACCGTCACTGGTGTTCAGCGCATAAACCTGTGCTTTTTCACTGCCGATATAAACATGACCGCCGGCCACGGTTACACCGCCAGAAAGCTGTGCAGATGCACGGGAGAACCAGCCATCTTTCTCACCCAGATTCACAGACCAGACTTCTTTGCCGTCGCCTGCGTTCAACGCTTTAACTACACCAGCGCGAGAGGCAGCATAGACAACGTTATCCGCCAGCGCAGGATGAAGATTGGAATAGAAATCACCAATACCGTTTCCTACAGAGGTGCTCCATTCCGTAGACGGAGTAAACTGGTTTTCAACCACCGGTAATGGGGACATCTTAACGACATCTTCTTCGCCACTAAACAGTGAACAGCCGCTCAATAGGGTAACGGAAAGCAGCCCTGGCAGAAGTAATTTACGCAATTGCATCGGGTCCCTCTCAGATGGACAAATTATTGATTTTCATCTGCATCATTTCGCTCAGAGCAGGAGAGGCATCGCTTTTCACACCCGCTTCCCATGCGCTACGCGCACCTTGTTTATCGCCTTTACTCAACAACGCTTCACCACGCAGATCGGCAACAATGGCCGCCCACCCTTCACCTTTAATGGTTTCGAGTGTTTTCAGCGCGATATCAGCCTGTTTAAGCTGAACCTGAACACGAGCCAGACGCAGGTTTATCACTGCTTTGAGATTTTCATCGCTGGTCGCAGCCAAGCCTTGTTGCAGTTGGCTTGCGGCTTTCTCAAGTTCATTTTGGTCAACAAACTGCTGCGCCAGTTCCAGTGAAGCCAGCGCGCCATAGGTATTTTTATTCTCTGCAGCAAATTTCTCAGCGGCAGGAATGCTGTCCGGTTTACCCGCGCTAACCGCAGTCACCGTATTTTGATACGCCAGAGAAGCAGAGCGTGCGGACTCCGTCTGATGGCTGGTCCAGTAACGCCAACCAACCAGCGCGCCAACCCCTAAAATGATCCCAACAGCCAGCGCCTTGCCGTTTTCAGCAAAGAAGCGTTTTACCGCATCAACCTGGTCGTGTTCGTTCTCGTAAATTTCCACGCTGTCCTTCTCCTTAGCCCAGTAAAGTGCGCAAATGCGCGGCAACGCTATCCTGCGCTACTGCCGTTTGCTCACCAGAGCGCAAATCCTTCACTACAACAGTACCGTCAGCCACTTCGGACTCGCCCAGTACCAGTGCAACGCGGGCGCCCCACTTATCGGCACGGGCAAACTGTTTCTTAAAGTTGCCGCCACCGTGGTTTGTCATCAGTTTCACACCAGGAACTTCATCGCGCAGACGTTCTGCAAGCGTCATTGCTGCCGACTGCGTGTCCGCCCCTGAAGCGACCAGGTATATATCGACAACAGGATCTGCGTTAAATTCCGGATTAACTGCCTGAACTAACAAAACAAGTCGTTCCAGACCCATAGCAAAGCCCACGGCAGGCGTTGCACGACCGCCAAGTTGCTCTACCAGACCGTCGTAACGACCACCGGCACACACGGTACCCTGAGAGCCCAGGCTGCTGGTGACCCACTCAAATACGGTGCGGTTGTAGTAATCAAGACCACGAACCAGACGCTGATTGACGGTGTAGGCAATGCCTGCGGACTCCAGCAGTTTGCACAAACCCGCGAAGTGCTCGCGCGAGTCGTCATCCAGATAGTCGCCCAGTGCAGGCGCGTCGTTGAGCAGCGCCTGTACTTCCGGGTTTTTGGAGTCGAGAACGCGCAGCGGGTTGGTGTACATACGGCGCTTGCAGTCTTCGTCCAGTTTCTCTTTGTGCAGTTCCAGGTAGGCAACCAGCGCATCACGGTAGTTAGCGCGGGCTTCAAGCGAACCGATCGAGTTCAGCTCCAGGCTGACATGCTGAGAAATACCCAGCGCGCGCCACCAGCGAGCGGTCAGCATAATCAGTTCTGCATCGATGTCCGGGCCTTGCAGGCCAAACACTTCGACACCCAGCTGATGGAATTGACGATAGCGTCCTTTCTGCGGACGTTCGTGGCGGAACATCGGCCCGATATACCACAGACGCTGTTCCTGATTGTACAGGAGACCATGTTCGATGCCGGCGCGTACGCAGCCCGCAGTCCCTTCAGGACGCAACGTCAGGCTGTCGCCATTACGGTCCTCAAAGGTATACATCTCTTTTTCAACCACGTCGGTGACTTCACCGATCGCGCGTTTGAATAACGGGGTCTGCTCTACAATCGGCAAGCGGATTTCACTGTAACCGTAGCTGCCGAGCACGTTTTTAAGAGTGCCTTCAATGCGCTGCCAGATGGCGGTTTCGCCAGGCAGATAATCGTTCATGCCGCGAATGGCTTGAATGTTTTTTGCCACGTTTATTCTCTTTATGAATATAAAAATGAACCCTCAGCGCTAACCCGAACAATGCGGGCGCCATGCGGGTTCAATCATACACGGGAAGCATGCCGCTTCCCATCACGTTGTTATTTTTCAAGCTGCTGCACGTCGATACGACGCGCTTCGTCCAGAATACTTGCTTTGGCACGAATGCGGGCTTCAAGCTGCGTAATCATGTCGTCGTTATCGAGTCTGTCCTTACGCACGCCGTCTTCATACAGGCCGCTTTTCTTGTTACCGCCCGTCACGCCCAGCGTAGAAACCAGCGCTTCACCAGGGCCGTTTACTACGCAGCCGATGATCGAAACGTCCATTGGCGTAATGATATCCTCCAGGCGTTGCTCCAGCGCGTTAACCGTACCGATAACGTCAAACTCCTGACGCGAACAGGTTGGGCAAGCGATGAAGTTGATCCCGCGCGCGCGAATGCGCAGCGATTTCAGGATATCGAAACCAACTTTGATCTCTTCCACCGGATCGGCCGCCAGAGAAACACGCAGCGTATCGCCGATCCCTTCAGATAACAGCAGGCCAAGGCCGATCGCGGACTTCACCGAACCACTACGCAGGCCACCAGCTTCGGTGATCCCCAGATGCAACGGTTGATCGATCTGTTTCGCCAGCAGGCGATAGGATTCTACGGCGAGGAAAACGTCAGACGCTTTAACACTAACTTTGAATTGATCGAAGTTCAGACGATCGAGGTGATCCACGTGGCGCATCGCGGATTCCAGCAGCGCCTGAGGCGTCGGTTCACCGTATTTTTCCTGCAGATCTTTTTCCAGCGATCCGGCGTTGACACCGATACGGATAGGAATATTTTTATCACGAGCGCAATCCACCACCATGCGAATACGCTCTTCACTGCCGATATTACCTGGGTTAATACGCAGGCAATCAACGCCGTATTCCGCCACCTTCAGTGCGATACGATAGTCGAAGTGTATATCGGCAACCAGCGGGACGTTAACCTGCTGTTTGATAAGCCTGAACGCTTCTGCGGCATCCATTGTCGGTACAGAGACACGAACAATGTCTGCGCCTACGCGTTCCAGCGCTTTAATCTGATTAACCGTCGCTTCCACGTCCGTGGTACGCGTATTAGTCATAGACTGTACGGCGATGGGCGCACCATCGCCGATCGGCACGTTCCCAACGTAAATGCGTGTCGATTTTCTACGTTGAATTGGAGCCTGGTTATGCATTAAAAAATCTCCCGCATTGCCGTCTGTTACTGAGCCGGTGATTGTTCGGCATTAACGGTCAGACGCGCAACCTGGTTAGTTCTGATAAAACGACTCAGATCGACAGGTTTACCCTGGAACTGAATCTGCACTGCCGCCGGAGCACCAATCTTCAGTTTGTACGGTGCCTGACCGGTCAAATTCAGATTGCCATCTTTACGCTGCATCCCGCTGAACAGTTTTTTACCGGTCGCATCGGTGACTTCCAGCCAGCAATCGGCGGTAAAGTTCATCACCAGCGCGTTAGGATCGGCTGCAGGTGTAGTCACACCTGCCTGATCGGTCGGCAGCGGTGCCGCGGTAGCTGGCGCTGTGGTTGCAGTATCGACGTTAGCCTGAGAAGGGGCAACGACGGCGTTTTGTTGCGCATCAGCAGCCGGGGCCTGAGCCGCTGCGGTATCTTGTTGCGCTGGCGCTGAATCCGTTACCGCGCCATTTTCAGCAGCCGACGTGGTATCCTGGCTTGCTGCAGCGCTGGTATCTAACGGTACATTCTGCGCACCCTCTTTACCGGCATTCAACTCAGCGGAGGATTGATCGGCCATGGTGGTGATCTCTTCCTGCTGCGCTTTATGGTTCTGCCACCACCAGGCGCCAGTCAGTCCGACAACGACAAACAGTACCAGCCAGGTAAAGGTCATTAACCAGCCGTCGCGTTTCTTACGACGCTTACCGAGCGAGAAGCTCTGCATCGGTGCGACTTTGGCAGGACGAATCGGAGCCTGTTTTTCCAGCCCTGGCAACAGTTCTTCTTCAGGAATATGCACCAGACGCGCATAAGAACGGATATACCCGCGCAGGAATGTTGAAGCAAGATCGGCTGGTGCCTTATCTTCTTCAATATCGCGTACCGTGGAGACCTTCAGGCAAAGTCGCTCCGCGACTGCCTGCTGGCTGAATCCGAGTTGTTCACGGGCATTGCGCAGACGAATGCCGGTGGATAGTGTTTCATTTTTGTCGTGCGTGGCTTCAGTATTCATTCGCTACAGCTGCGTAATATTTGGGTTCTGATGCCGGCGAGCCACAATGCTCACCCACACCGCGAAACATCTGGTCAGTTAACCTTCGTCAGACAGTATAAAACGGTCAGACTATCAATGACAAAACGGCGTAAACCTGAGGGCTAAACACTTGTTACGCCGTTACATACTGCCTTAAAGTCGACAAAAACGCACCGTTATTATTGACCTGACGACGACAACAAAAAACCTCATATGGCTTACGTTGCACTACGGTACAAGAATTATACCGTAGTGCGCCAACATCAAACGGTCTTAATGTCGATAGCGTCGCCCTGCATACGCTTACGCAAAGTACGCTTGGTACGGTCGATAACGTCGCCCGCCAACTGACCACAGGCTGCATCGATGTCATCGCCACGTGTTTTACGCACAATGGTGGTGAAACCATAGCTCATCAACACTTTGGAGAAACGATCGATACGGCTGTTAGAACTACGGCCATACGGCGCGCCCGGGAACGGGTTCCACGGGATCAGGTTGATCTTACACGGCGTATCTTTCAGCAGTTCTGCCAGCTGATGCGCGTGTTCGGTGCCATCATTGATGTGATCTAACATCACATACTCAATGGTCACACGGCCCTGGTTAGCGTTGGATTTCTCCAGATAACGACGAACCGCGCCAAGGAATGTTTCGATATTGTACTTTTTGTTGATCGGTACAATTTCGTCACGAATTTCATCGTTCGGCGCATGCAGAGAAATCGCCAGCGCGACGTCAATCATATCACCCAGCTTATCCAGCGCAGGGACAACGCCCGAGGTGGAGAGCGTGACGCGACGCTTGGACAACCCAAAACCGAAGTCATCCAGCATGATTTCCATCGCCGGCACTACGTTGGTCAGGTTGAGCAGCGGCTCACCCATCCCCATCATCACCACGTTGGTGATAGGACGCACGCCCGTTGCTTTGACCGCGCCGACGATTTTCGCCGCGCGCCAGACCTGGCCAATGATCTCCGATACCCGCAGGTTACGGTTAAAGCCCTGTTGCGCCGTAGAGCAGAATTTACACTCTAATGCGCAACCGACCTGTGAAGAAACACACAGGGTCGCACGATCGTCTTCCGGGATATACACCGTTTCAACGCGCTGATCGCCAACAGCGATAGCCCATTTGATCGTACCGTCAGAAGAACGCTGCTCTTCCACCACTTCCGGGGCGCGAATTTCAGCCACTTCTTTCAGCTTGTTACGCAGCACCTTATTGATGTCAGTCATGTCATCAAAGTTGTCGCTGCAATAGTGGTACATCCACTTCATGACCTGATCGGCACGAAACGGTTTTTCGCCCATCTCTTTGAAGAATTCGCGCATTTGCTGACGGTTCAGATCCAGCAGGTTAATTTTTCCATTTTTATTTGGAACCGCAGGAATGACGACTTCAGAGGTGTTAACTAGTTCAGACATAATTTTTTCCGGCCTCGTTGTTACACGTTGTGGCCCGTGGAGGGTTAAAAAGAAACGCCCCGGCAAGCGATCTGCTCTTCCGGGGCGTTGCATTGTACAAAGTCTGGCGCAGGGATGCCACGTTTGCACGAAGCATTAGCGAAAATAATATGTAAATCGCTAATTCATCTCCAAAGGATTTCGCGTCGCAGGAAGGCGGCAAGTTCGAGCATCCCCGGGAGCATAGAAAACTATGTGACCGGGGTAAACGAATGCAGCCAACGCATCTGCGACGTGAAAGACGCAGGAGATTAGCGAGTGCGCGGGCAAACCTCACCTTCACCAAAGAAATAGGCGATTTCGCGCGCCGCTGACTCAACGGAGTCGGAACCGTGAGTACCGTTCTCGGTGAAGCTGTCAGCATAGTCTGCACGCAGAGTACCGGCCAGCGCATTCGCTGGGTTGGTTGCGCCCAGCAGATCGCGATGACGCTGTACGGCATTTTCGCTTTCCAGAACAGAAACAACGATCGGACCAGAGGTCATGAATTCAACCAGACCGTCAAAGAACGGTTTGCCATCGTGCTCAGCATAGAAACCACGCGCCTGCTCAACGGTCAGGTGCAGCATTTTAGTCCCGACGATTTTGAACCCTGCTGCTTCAAAGCGCGCAAAGATGCTCCCAATAACGTTTTTTGCCACCGCGTTTGGTTTGATGATGGAAAAAGTACGTTCAATAGCCATGATAACCTCTGTAATGTGTTCTGTTGTTGTCTATATAGATGTACGACCTGGCGCGGATTATAAAGAGCATCCCGGCAATTGACTATTGATGAAGGTAACATTTCTTTAAAATAAGATGAATTTTAGCAACAAACAGTCACTAACTGGTCTACTGCATCGAAAATCTCACCGTCGCTACCTGGCCTGCATCATCCATCACCAGCAGTTGATAATCCCCTTTAGTCGCCAGCCGTAACGTAAGACGACGTCCGCGTTCATCCAGCCTTTCACCGTTAAGAAACCACCAGCGTTCACCGCTCCCACCGCTGGTTTGCACCGGTAATGAGGCTTGAGCAGAACCGGGTAAACGCTTCACAATCGCGCCATCACGAATGCCTGTCAACTGCAACGGCTGCGAAGCGTCTTGTCCCAGCGGCGGACATGTGGCAGAAACTGGCGGTAATCTCGCCCCACGACGTTCTGATTCCGGTAGCCATGGCTCCAGCGGCAACGGCCAAACGATTAACGTTTGCTCGTGCGCCTGCGGGCAATCCGCCGCCACACGTTTGCCTTCATCATCCAGCCAGACAGGAAAACGAATGCCATTAACCCCTTCCTGCTCGGGCAATAATAACGTTGGCGGCTGACTGCCATCCAGTAACCAGGTTGCCAGACGGCGACGGCAGTTGCTGTCACCGGGGGCAAGAGATTGCCCGCCCGGCCAGCACACCACACCACGACTCACGGATTCAGGGCGTGGATCTTCCGGCTGATTTGTCCCGCGAGAGAGCAAAAGATTGTTGACCTGATTGAGCAACGGCACGGCACTGGCGAAACCAAACTGCCCCACCACTGGCGTACCATCGGGCCTGCCGGTCCAGATACCGATCACATAACGCGCATTAACGCCAATCGCCCAGGCATCGCGATAGCCATAGCTGGTACCCGTTTTCCACGCCAGAGGGACCACTCTGCTCAGCGCGTTATCCGGCAGCGGTTGCGCTTCGTCAGCCATAATGCGGCGAATAATCCACGCCGCGCCCGCCGACATCAACGGACGTTCCAGTAGTGGGTCACCCGGCTGCAGACGCAGTTTTCCCGCTTTTCCCTGGCGGGCAAAGGCACTGTACGCTGCGGCCATATCTTCCAACCTTGCCCCCGCACCGCCCAAAATCAGCGACAGATTCGGCGTAGCCCCTGCGGGCAGATACAGCGGTAAGCCGACGTTACGTAACGATGCGGCAAAACGCTTCGGGCCATAGGCTTCGAGTACCTGCACGGCGGGTAAATTCAGCGAGCGCACCAGCGCTTCGCTCATGCTCACCGGGCCATGAAAACCACTGTCAAAATTCCCCGGTCGATAGTCCCCGGTTCGCCGCGGGACATCCTGCAATAACGAAGCGGGATGGATGAGTCCGTCATCCAGCGCCAGGCCATAAACAAACGGCTTCAGCACCGAGCCAGGCGAACGGATTGCATTCACCATATCCACATGACCAAAACGAGAGTCGTCATTCATATCTACCGACCCCACCCAGCCACGCACGCTCATATCGGTGTGATCGACCACGATCATCGCCAGCGAACTGCGCGCAGGTAAGCGCCCCTTCCAGTTTTGCGCCAGCTCTTCCAGTTGACGCTGCAATCCGGCATCAAGGGTAGTCACGATTTTATCGCTTCGGCTTTTTCCCAGCATCATGCGCGAGAATAACGGTGCTAACTGCGGCATTTGCCGGGGCGCCAGCCAGACCGGTTCTTCACGCGACTCCTGCACCTGTCTGGCAGGCCAAATGCCCTTGGTTGCCATACGTTCGAGCACTTTATTACGCGCCGCTTCAGCACGGTCCGGCCAGCGGTCCGGGCGCAGACGGCTCGGGGCCTGTGGCAGCACAGCCAGCAATGCGGCGTCAGAGTAGCTCAGTTGTGCTGGCGATTTGCCAAGATAGGCCCAGCTTGCTGCGCCCACGCCCTGCAACGTGCCGCCAAACGGCGCACGGTTAAGATACAGCGTCAGGATGTCGCGCTTGGACAGATGCCATTCCAGCTGCAAAGCGCGCCAGAGCTGGCGAAACTTACCGCCAAAGGTGCGCGGATGGGGGTCGAGTAAACGCGCCACCTGCATAGTGAGCGTACTGCCGCCAGAAACCACACGCCCAGAGGAGAGGTCTTGCCATGCCGCGCGCAGTACTGAAAATGGATTGACGCCGGGATGCTTCCAGAACCAGCGGTCTTCGTAGTTAATTAACGCCTCAAGGTAGCGGGGCGACACCTCATCAATCGTTACCGGATACCGCCAGATACCATCCGCATCGGCAAAGCGCCACAGCGGCGTACCATCATGCGCCACCACGACCCGCGCCGGATCGACTTCGTGCAGCGGCAGCGGCCAGATTTTATCTGCCGCCCAAACCGCCGCCACAAACAATAGTGCAACGGCTGCCAGCCAGAGCCAGCAGCCGCGTTTACCCAACCCGCGTATCATTTACGGTCTGACAATCAAAAGTCCCTCTGTCGCACCGGTCGCGCGCCACTGCGGAATATACATTGATTCCACCTGCGGGACAGGAACCCGGTAGGTCCCCGGCGTTACCGCCCGCGCCAGATACACCAGCGTAACCGGTTGTCCTTCGTTGACCGCCACCGCGGCAACAAAGCGATCGTCACGGAACTCAACGTGCTGGATATCTGCCTGCTGCATCTGATTGAGCAGATTCGCCACTTCGCTGCCGCTATCCTGCAGGCTGGCACTGCCGTTGGCCAGATTCTGGTTTTCCAGTTCCAGTCCTGCTGGCAGTAAATCGACCACCAGCGCATCCGGCATGTTCTGGCTGGCTTTTACCTCCAGCCAGACCAGCACCAGTTCGCCGCTACGCAGCGAATCCAGCGATTTGCTATTTCCGTCAATTCCCAGGATTTGCCGCTCAATACGCAAAACGTTGCTGGCAGGCGTCGGTGCGGTTTGTGGATAACCACTCACATCCAGACGCAACCACAGCGGTAGATTACCGGTATTGGTGACGCTCAGCGTAGACAGCGCATCGGCATCCAGATTGCGGGTTAGCGATTTATCCCCTGCTAATGGTTGTTCCGAGAGTGACGTTTGCGCCTGCCACGTACCAGGCAAATCCTGTAACGTACGCGCGGCAAGGAACAACGCATTATTTTCCTGCGTCGAGAGCCAGCGCTGTCCAAAGGCCTGTTCTGACAACGTGTTCAGCAGCGTATTCTGCACGTCAGGTTTGATCTTGTTCTCTTCGAGCAAGGCCAGCATCAACGCGTTATCCCGTAACGCACTGCCGTAATCCGCCATCCACTGTTGCGTATCGCGGCGCGGTGTATTCAGGGCCAGCGTCAACGCCTGTTCACTGCGATTGGCATCGCCCATATTTTTCAGCGCGATCCCCAGTTGTAACAGCGGTAAACCAGAGGCTGCTTGCGCACGACGCTCCCAGATCTCACGCAATGCGCCGAGCGGAGCTTTTTGCTGATGTGCCAGAACCAACGCGGCGTAGGCTTGTACGGCAAACCGGCTTGCTGAAGAGTCGTCGGTATAGCGAATCGACATCATGCCCGGATCCTGCAAATAGCGCAGTAGCCGCTCGTTGCCCCGGTTAATCACCTCTACCGGGACACTGTAGCCCTGTTCATTTGCCCGGACGAGGAAATCCATGACATACGCGGTCAGCCAGTACTCTTCCGACCCGTTTTTATCCCACAGCGCAAAACCGCCGTTATCACGCTGCATCTGCACTAAACGGGAAATCCCAATATCAACTGCCGCGCGACGTTTTTCATCGCTGTCGCCCACAATACCTAACGCCTTCAATCGCGCAGCGTTGGTGTATAAGGATGGGAACAACCCGCTCGCCGTTTGCTCCAGACAACCGTAAGGGTACGCTTTCAGTTCGCGGATATAGCGCGCCAGGTTTAGCGGCGGCTTACCGCTGAACAGCAGTTGCCCCTGCATCGTCACAGGGGAGAGATTGATCAGTTCTTCGCCCGTAAGCTGCCAGGTCGCGCCCGGCTGAAGTGCGACACCGTTATTAACGGTTTGCGCCGGGAACGCCGGACGCACGCCAATCTTCCACTGTTTATGCTGAACAGGCAGCGTTTCACCCGGTAAAGTCAGACCGCTAATTTCTGCCTGAATTTCGCCATCGCCAAACCCTTCCCGCGCGCGCACCGGAATAAACAGCGTAGTCCTTACGCCTGGCGCCAGATTTACCGGCGCGGGATCTTGCCCCATCAGCTCCAGTAAACCATTGGCCGCGAGCTTAATATTCAGCGTTTGCGGTTTGTCAGTCAGGTTAGTCACGTCCAGCGTCAGGCGCGAGGTATCGCCTCCCGCCAGAAAACGCGGCATATTCAGTTCAGCAATCACCGGCGCCGCAACAATCACTTTGCTTTCGCTGCTGCCAAAGTCATCCGTCGTCCAGGCCTGCGCCATTACCCGCAGCTCGCCGTTGAAATCACCAATAGGTAACGTCACCGTACCTTCGCCCTGCTCGTTAAGCGTGACCGGCAGCGCCTGTTGCGCCACGATATTGACGTGATTAACCGGTGGCTTACCGCCGCGTTTTAATTCATCGCCATCACCACCAAAGCGCAGCGCCGCCAGGCGTCCTTGCCCTTCGATCACCTGGCCGTAAATATCATAAATATCCGCGCCATAGCGTTTTTGCCCGAAAAACGCCTGCCACGGATCCGGCGTGGCGTAATCGGTAATGTTTAGCACCCCGCTATCAACTGCAGAGACCAGCACGTTAACCTGTTTTGGTACGTCGCCATTTTTGACGCTGGCTTTAATCTTGACGGTCAACGGCTGGTTTGGACGTATTTTCGCCGGGTTTTCCAGCGCCAGCGCCAGACGACGGTTTTCGTCACCTAACGGCAAATGCAGTAAACCGACCGCCCGTTTTGGCGTTGCCGAACGGGACTTGTCGCCAGGACGAACCACCAGCGCACTAAGATACAAATCGTGGCGATTCCAGGTTTTATCGATTGGGATGGAGATATCGAGACCATCCGCCGGTACGTCTATTTCTTGCCACCACAGCGGGCCTTCGCTGGATTCCACCATCGCATAACCTTTGCCAGCAGCGGGAGCGGCAACGTGCAGCTTCATGGTATCACCGGGACGATAGCTGGGTTTGTCCAGTTTCAGCGTCACGCGATCGGGACGCACAGCCCCACTGCCGTCGCTGTTATCCTGCCAGCTATAACCGGCCCAGAAGCGTACGCTGCTCACCGCATCATTCGGAGCTTTCACTTCCAGACGATAGGCGCCCCACTCAACCGGGAAGCTGACTTTACCGGTTTCATCGGCCTTAAGATCCAGAGTCTGCTCACCTTCAACCAGATCCTTTTGATCGAACTGTGATTGCCAGCCCTCGCCTTCAGACCAGTTCCAGTAATAATCTCGTCGCTCGCGGATCAAACGCACCTGCAAACCGGACACCGCTTTTTTCTTGCCTTGCGCATCGGCATACACAATGTCGAAAGCGGCGTTGCTGTTTTCATCAACGATAGGCTGATTCACGGTGGTATCGGTGCGGTAGTCATAGACGGCTTTCGCTGCAAACTGCGGACGAATGCCCGGCAGCGTATCCGCAGGCCAGATGGCTTGCTCAACCCGACGCGTCACCGGACGGCCCCCCGACTCCAGCAGACTGGCTTGCAAAACCACCTGTAACGGGGAATGCGTCTCCTGCCACTGGCTGTTGGTGGTCACTTCGCCGCGTCCGTGGTCATCCAGCGTGAGCTGAACTTCATCGAGGCTGCGGGAAAGGTTTTCTTCGGCAATATTACCAAACTGGAACCCCGGCAATGCCTGCACCGCTTCGCGCAGCGGGCGCAGGAAAAGCTGCCCTTGCAGAGCATTGCCGTTAGCGGGCGCGCCGTACAGGTAGTAGCCCACTACCGAAAACTTCACGTCATCAGTTGGTGCCACCGGGATCTTATTGGCGGAGAGATTGAGCGCCATTCGCTCCGGCATAAAGTCTTCGACGTGGAAATCCCACATCCGCGACTGGTTATCACCGGTATTAGCCCGAATATGCCACATGCCGGTTGGCGCGTTGGTGTCCAGCGGCCAGCTAAAGCGGTACAAGCCGTTTTCCGGTTGGCTAACTACCGAACGTAACACTTGTCCGTCGGGCTTCACGACCTCCAGCTTCACCGGCTGGTCGGGCAACGTTTTGCCATCGCTGTCACGCAGTAATCCGTTGAGGATCACCGTTTCGCCAGGACGATAGAGATCGCGTGGGCCAAACATAAAGAACTGCTTGCTGTATCCCGGCGCACCGGCAATATCAAATTCAGCCAGATCCAACGCCGGGAGCTTCAGATCCAGCAGCGTGGTTTGTCCGTCTTTGCGGGCCAGCAATAAAGCCGCGTCTTTATCAGTCTCCAGTTTGACATGACCCTGAACGTCGCTGGTAGCCTGCGCCAACGTCTGTCCTTTTTCATTGAGTAACGTGACCTCAATCCCCTGCTGCGCGGCGCCGTTTTCCAGACTCTGCGTAAAGACATCCAGTTGATTATGGTAACGGTGTACAGACACACCAATATCGCTGAGCGTGAACAGCGTAGCGGCATTACTGTAGTTGTATTGTCCAGCCTGATTCATCACCGCGATGTAAACACCTGCTTGCTGCAACGGCTTGATATCGCTCAGCGGCAACAGCAGCTTCTCACGGGTGTTGCGCGCAGGATTGAGGTCAAAGCGTCCGGTATACACCAGTTCCGCCATTTTCAGCAGATTGTCAGATTCCCAGTTAGTCAACGAATTGCGGTATTCCCACTGGCTGACAAACGCACCGAGCGACTCAGGCTTCACGCGGAAGAAGTTCACATCTACGCTATTAACGTTAAGGGCCATCACCGGCAGCCCTTCAATCACTTTTCCCGGCAGCAGCGAGCCGCGACTGGCAAACCCTAAGCTTGGCTGGACGTCGCGAGTAGTAATGTTTTTTTCATAATCAATAGCGAACGTCGCTTTATTCAGCGCCAGCAAATCACGCTCAATGGTAACGACCAGTTCCCGGTTAGGTTCCAGATGGCGTAAGCGTAGCTCTTTCAGATTTGGCGCCAGCTCCCAGGCACCATCCACTTTGCCGCTTTTTTTATCAACAACGTGCACGACGCGGGAAAAATCTTGATCCGGATCGAGGGGAATGGAGAAGGTCAACACGAGCGTTGCCGCACCGTCGAGCTGGACCTCTGAGGCATCCAGCAGCGTCAGCGACTTGCCCTGGCTTTGCTGCATCAGTTTTTGTAATTGAGCCTTATCTTTTGCTGGCGCTGTCTGTGGCGCAGGCTCATCAGGCTTCGCAGCCGTCGGTGATTTTTCGTTATTATTATCACACCCGACCAGTGCCAGCATCAGCATGCAGGCCGCTACGCGTAAATGTTTCATTTTTCATCCCTGGCCGTAGTGGCCCGTTAGCTACGTAGAACAACTATTATGCGTCAGATTTCCGGCGGTGGAAGTCAGTAACTGAACAACGTTGTCTTAATTTTAGTGATTAATGTGGATTCACCTGACAAATCAGCCTGTTTTACTTGTCGCTTTACGGTAAACATCCGACAATTTGCCAAAACCTGGTAAAAATGGAGATGCCTATGACCACCGCCTTCTTTGTCGCTGCCGACTGGCTTGCCGAACACATTGACGACCCGGAAATACAAATTCTTGATGCCCGGATGGCACCTCCAGGACAGGAAGATCGCGATGTTGGCGAGGAGTATCGTGCGGGCCATATTCCTGGCGCAGTCTTTTTTGATATTGAAGCGCTTTCAGATCATACCTCACCGCTACCGCATATGATGCCGCGCCCGGAAGCTTTTGCCGTTGCGATGCGTGAGCTGGGCGTTGATCAGGATAAGCATCTGGTTATCTACGATGACGGTAATCTGTTTTCCGCGCCACGCGCATGGTGGATGCTGCGGACATTTGGCGTCGAAAATGTCTCCATTCTGGCGGGCGGTCTGGCAGGCTGGAAGCGCGATGATCTAATGCTCAAAGAAGGCGATGAGGATTTACCTGAAGGTGAATTTAACGTGGCCTTTACGCCTGGCGCTGTTGTGCGTGTTACCGATGTACTGCTGGCCAGTCATGAAAAAACCGCACAGATTGTCGATGCGCGACCGGCTGCGCGTTTTAACGCAGAAGTTGACGAACCTCGTCCTGGCCTGAAGCGTGGTCATGTGCCCGGTGCGCTTAATGTACCGTGGACAGAATTGGTTCGTGACGGCGAGCTGAAAACTACCGACGAACTGGATGCTATTTTCTTCAGCCACGGCGTGAGCTTTGACCGCCCGATTATCGCCAGCTGTGGCTCCGGCGTAACGGCTGCCGTGGTGGTGCTGGCACTTGCCACGCTGGGCGTTTCTAACGTCGCATTGTATGACGGCGCATGGAGCGAGTGGGGTGCTCGCAACGATTTACCGGTAGAACCATCTGAGGCTAAATAAAATCTGATTTATTCATCTTTTTCGTCCACAAAAAAACCGCTCAAATGAGCGGTTTTTTTGTGCTGGTCCGGTTCGCGGCCTTTCCAGCAGGCTATGTCACCATAGCAATGCAAGCGTACATCAGTGGGCAAATAGTCCCTTTTAAGGGAGTGAATGTCAAGTTAATTAGCTGCGAAACTATTCACTATTTGAGGTATTATCTTTTCCGGCCCTTTTCGCCGCCTCGCAAGCGGGCACTGGTTTCAGGAAAGGATGTCCCATGGCCGTATATGCAAGCGTACATCAGTGCTTGCTATCACGGCATTATCGCCAGTGGTGCTGTCGTGATGCGGTCTTCGCATGGACCGCGCAATGAAGATACGATACTTCTGTATCGTGCTTGTTGTATCTGGTGCATTGTGTCTTCACGGTGATCAGAGTTACTCAGGTAATTCTGCACGCATGACGCTCAGCGCCCAGAGCAAGTAAGCCTGGTAGCCGCCTTTCGGGGCGGCTTTCCTTCACTCAGATAATCCGATTCTGTTTAAAGTCGCGCAGGAAACCGCCCCAGCGACGTTCATAGAACGGTGCGATGTGCTCAGTGATAAAGTGGCTCACGCCCTTCTCACCTTTCCTCACCTGGCAAATATCAATCGGTTCATCACCCGGTAACGTATCCGTTGCAACACTCCCCGTGGCATGAATAATCTCTTCAATATCGCCATCCGCTTCAATGCCAATCAGCAGGTTGGGTTGGGCATCCGGACTTTCTTTGATCGAGCAGAGAAACGCGCGTTTTACCGGCTTAATGGTTTTAAACAGCGTAGTCAGCGAGTCAATCATCTGCGCCGGAGGTTCAGCGACTTCAGAGAGGAGCAGCGATTCACCGCCTTCCAGTACTTCCTGGGTGCTGAGCGGATTCCCTTCTTCCCCCATCAGCAGGCTGATTTCACGCGGCATAAATTCTTTGCCGGTCGGCAGTTTCGCGTTGAGAAACAGCGTTTCGCCGAGCGTCATTTCAAACAATGTACGCACCGGCATGACGACAAATGCCTGCTCATCTTCAACCGCCTGCTGAAGAGCTTCCAGGGAGGTGAAGAACGGGATCACGGTCGTGCCGTCTTCTTTTTCCCAGTGCTGAAGATCGAGGGCGCTGTCTTCAACCACCGCCTCGCCTTCTGCGGCTGTACCCGGCACCCAGACGGTAGACTCCAGTAAAGTACGGAAAAATGCCGGACGATGCGCAGGCTCTGTCGCCGCTTGCTCCAGCAGGGTTTCTAATTCGTTTTTCGTTTCGGACATAGAGATCACAAATTATGTATATGGGTTGTAGGCCTGATAAGACGCACGGCGTCGCCATCAGGCAAAATACCGGGTGGCACTTCGCTTACCCGGCCTACAAAAACACCGTTCAGGCAATCAGCAGATTTGCAATCGTGCGCACACCCAGACCAGTTGCGCCCGCAGACCACTGCTCAACTGGCGCTTTGCGATAGGTTGCAGAGCAGTCGATGTGCAGCCAGCCTTGCTGATAGTTTTCCACGAAATGGGACAGGAAACCCGCCGCGGTGCTAGCACCCGCCGGATAGGCCGCACTGCCGGTATTATTCAGCTCGGCAAAGTTAGACGGCAGCTGGCTACGGTGGAACTCTGCCAACGGCAGACGCCAGAACGGCTCGTTTTCTTGCGCCGCGCTTGCCAGCAGACGGGCAGCCAGTTGATCGTCAAAGCTAAACAGCGCATGGTAATCGTTGCCCAGCGCAGTTTTCGCCGCGCCGGTCAGCGTGGCGGCATCAATGATCAATTCTGGTTTTTGCGCGCTGGCGTCAATCAGTCCATCGGCCAGTACCAGACGCCCTTCGGCATCGGTATTCATCACTTCAACTTTTTTACCGTTGCGATAGTGAATAATATCGCCGAGTTTAAAGGCGTTGCCGCTAATCAGGTTATCCGCGCAGCACAGATACAGCTTCACGCGCTTGTTCAGACCACGGGTGATGGCGAACGCCAGCGCGCCGGTCACCGTTGCCGCGCCGCCCATATCAGACTTCATCGAGTCCATAAATGCGCTTTGCTTGATGCTGTAACCGCCGGAGTCAAAAGTAATTCCCTTACCCACCAGGCAGGCATAAACCGGGGCTTCTTTATCGCCAGTTGGATTGTAATCCAGCGCCAGCAGTACCGGAGGACGTTCGGAGCCACGACCTACGGTATGCAATCCCATGTAGTTCTGCTCGCGCAGATCTTCGCCTTTAGTGATGCGGTAAGAGACGTTATCGCAGGCAACAGAGCACAGCAGGTCTACTGCGCGTTGCGCCAGCTGTTCCGGGCCCAGCTCTTCTGCCGGGGCGTTAATGGTATCGCGCACCCAGTCAATAATTTTCAGGCGGTTATCCAGCTCTTTGCGCTGCGCCTCATCCAGAGCGGCCCACTCAACTTTGCGGGTGCCTTTTGGCCCTTTGTAGCCCTGCCAGAACGCCCAGCTACGTTCAGTATCCCAGCCTTCACCATCCAGTTGGACATGTTTAATACCCAGGCCGTCAATTTTACGGGCGGCGCGCTGGATAAGGCCGAGGTCATCTTTTCCGTTCAGGTGCAGGGTAATGCCATCATTATTAATGCTGTATGTCGCCTTTTCACCCCAGCGGGCATCAGCGGGTTGCGTGGAAAGCGTAATTTTCATGGCTTCTGTCATTTTATTTATCCTTATTTTCGCGCATACAGGAAAACGGGCCACCCGTGGGCAGCCCGTTGACTTATTCGGCTTCGTCCAGCCAGACCAGCAAAATGGCCTCAAGGATTTTTTCGTTCGATGCCTGAGGATCATCATCGAACTCTTCCAGGTCACAGATCCACTGGTGCAGATCGGTGAAACGAACGGTCTTGGGGTCGAGATCGGGGAACGCGTCGTACAGCGCCTCGCCGATTTCACGGCTATCGGTCCACTTCAGTCCCATACTACCCTCTGTTAATGCTCACGTGCATGATTGATTGTGTAACGTGGGATTTCGACCACTAAATCGTCCTCGGTGACACGTGCCTGACAGCTTAAACGGCTCTCCGGCTCCAGTCCCCAGGCTTTATCCAGCATGTCGTCTTCTTCTTCTGTGCTTTCCGGCAAAGAATCAAAACCTTCACGTACGATGCAGTGGCAGGTTGTGCAGGCACAGGATTTTTCACAGGCGTGTTCAATCTCGATACCGTTACGCAGGGCAACGTCAAGAATGGTTTCGCCGGTCTCAGCTTCCAGAACTGCGCCATCGGGACAGAGATCCTGATGAGGCAAAATAACAATCTTTGGCATATTAAACCTCGTCCACGGAATGGCCTTTCAGCGCGCTACGGACGGACTTGTCCATGCGGCGAGCGGCGAATTCCTGGGTTTGTTTGTCTACGTTTTTAATGGCTTGTTCTATCGCGTCAACATCGTCACCCTGTGCAACCTCGCTCAAATGCGCGGCGGCGGTGTCGATAGCCTGACGTTCTGCGGCGCTTAACAGCGCGGCATCAGCGTTCAACGCACCGGATAAACTTTCCAGTACGCGTGCCGCTTCGACTTTCTGTTCTGCCAGCATACGGGCTTTAACGTCCTGCTCGGCAAAACTCATCGAATCCTGAATCATGGAGGCGATTTCACTGTCGGTCAGACCGTAGGACGGTTTAACCTGAATTGAGGACTCAACGCCGGTGGATTTTTCCATAGCGGTGACGCTCAGCAGGCCATCGGCGTCCACCTGGAAGGTCACGCGGATGTGTGCGCCGCCAGCTGGCAATGCCGGGATGCCGCGCAGCGCAAAACGCGCCAGTGAACGGCAGTCCTGCACCAGCTCACGCTCGCCTTGCATTACGTGAATGGACATCGCGGTTTGGCCATCTTTAAAGGTGGTAAAGTCCTGCGCGCGCGCCACCGGAATCGTGGTGTTACGTGGGATCACTTTCTCCACCAGACCGCCCATGGTTTCCAGTCCCAGGGACAGCGGGATAACGTCCAGCAGCAGCATTTCGCTGTCCGGTTTATTTCCGACCAGAATATCTGCCTGGATTGCCGCACCAATAGCGACCACTTTGTCCGGGTCAATAGAAGTCAGCGGCGTACGGCCAAAAAATTCACCGACGCGTTCACGCACCAATGGCACGCGAGTTGAACCACCGACCATCACCACTTCCAGCACATCCTGCGGCTCCACGCCCGCATCTTTCAGCGCGCGACGGCAGGCCAGCAGCGTACGCTTGACCAGTGCGGAAATGAGTTCATTAAAGGTTTCACGGGTGATTTCACCCTGCCATCCCGCCACGTTAACCGTTACAGAATCAGCGTCGCTAAGCGCGATTTTCGCTGCAATAGCAGCATCCAGCAGTTCGCGCTGTACGCGGTTATCGCTACGGTCGGCCACGCCAGCCTGCTCGCGAATATAATCGGCCAGCAGATGGTCAAAATCGTCGCCGCCGAGCGCGGAATCACCGCCGGTCGCCAGCACTTCAAACACGCCGCGGCTCAGACGCAGAATAGAAATATCAAAAGTACCGCCGCCAAGATCGTAGACAGCAATCACGCCTTCCTGACCGGAGTCCAGACCATAGGCAATCGCTGCTGCGGTCGGTTCGTTCAACAGACGCAATACGTGCAGGCCCGCCAGACGCGCGGCGTCTTTGGTCCCCTGACGCTGTGCATCGTCAAAGTAAGCCGGAACGGTGATTACCACGCCATCCAGTTCGCCGGACAGTGATTCGGTTGCCCGCGCGGCCAGCGCTTTCAGAATATCCGCGGAGACGCGCACCGGATTAAGCAATCCGGCAGCGGTTTCAATCATCGGCAAGCCGTTTTCGCTTGCCTGGAACGTATATGGCAGATGCGGGTAACGCGCCTGGATATCCGCCAGAGAGCGGCCCATCATGCGTTTTACCGAACTGACGGTGTTTGCCGTATCCAGCGCAGCATTGGCGCGGGCATCGTAACCGACAGAATAACCCTGCTGCTGATAGTGAACCACTGACGGCAACAGGTGGCGACCTTCATGGTCTGCCAACGTTTCGGCCTGGCCGCTGCGTACGGTCGCAACCAGGGAGTTGGTGGTGCCTAAATCGATACCTACCGCCAGACGACGCTGGTGCGGCGCGGCGCTCAGACCAGGCTCACTAATTTGTAATAAGGCCATTTTCGCTTCCGGAAATTAAAAATCGAGCAGTTTTTCTTCGAGTTGTTCTGCACTGCTTCGCAGTTTATCGAGAAAACGCAGCTTACGCACGGTATCTGCCGCTGCGTCCCACGTCTCGCTATCCAGCTGTTCCACCATCAGTTGATGACGAACGTTATACATTTCGCTGACGCGTTGCATAAACGCATCTAAACGTTGACTGTCTTTTGCCTGTTCAATTTCGTCCAGCTCTTCCCGCAGCTCCAGTTGTTCCATCAGAAACGCGGTATCGCGCACCGTGTGCTGCTCACTACGGATGTCAAAGCCGTGTAAAGACAATAAGTATTCGGCGCGCATCAAAGGATGACGCAGCGTTTGCCAGGCCTGGTTGATCGTGGCGGACTGCGAAACCGCAGCAAGTTGTTCCGCCTGAGAACCGCTGGCAAATTTATCAGGATGATACTGACGTTGTAGATCCTGAAAACGTAGGCTCAGCGCCTGAGTATCGAGCTGATAACGGGCCGGCAAGCCAAAGAGGGTGAAGTAGTCCATAACATTCTCAGGGCATCGATTCTCTGTTGTTCACGGGAGCAAAACCAGAGAGTCAGGTAAAACAAACCCCACGCGCAGGCGACCACGGTGGGGTTATCGGTAAGCGCGTTACACGTGGAAGCTTTCGCCGCATCCACATTCGTCTTTCACGTTCGGGTTAGTAAACTTAAACCCTTCGTTCAGACCTTCTTTGACGAAGTCTAACTGCGTACCGTCGAGGAATTGCAGGCTCTTACCGTCGACCACAACTTTAACGCCTTTGTCTTCAAACACGGTATCTTCAGCCGCCGGCTCGTCAACAAATTCCAGTACATAGGCCATACCTGAGCAGCCGGAGGTTCTCACGCCCAGACGCAGACCAAACCCTTTACCGCGGTTTGCCAGGAAGGTATTTACACGCGCTGCTGCACTGTCGCTTAAGGTAATCGACATAATAAAACCTCAACTCTTAATTATTTTGCTTCACGTTTGCTTTTGTAATCCGCAATCGCGGCTTTAATCGCGTCTTCAGCCAGAATAGAGCAGTGAATTTTCACCGGTGGCAGTTCAAGCTCGTCGGCGATATCGGTGTTTTTAATCGCCTGTGCTTCGTCCAGAGATTTCCCTTTTACCCATTCGGTAACCAGAGAGCTGGAAGCAATAGCGGAACCGCAGCCGTAAGTCTTGAAACGCGCGTCTTCAATGATACCTTCATTGTTGACTTTAATCTGCAACTTCATCACGTCGCCACAGGCTGGTGCACCCACCATGCCGCTGCCCACGTTCTCGTCGCTGTTGTCAAAAGAACCCACGTTACGTGGATTCTCATAATGATCGATTACTTTTTCGCTGTAAGCCATGCTGAATTCTCCTTATCGGTACCGATTAGTGATGTGACCATTCAATGCTGTTCAGATCCACGCCCTGTTTGTACATTTCCCACAGCGGAGAAAGGTCACGCAGGCGGCCGATGGAGTTGCGAACCAGATTAATGGCGTAGTCAATCTCTTCTTCGGTAGTGAAACGACCTAAAGAGAAACGAATTGAGCTGTGTGCCAGCTCGTCGGTCATCCCCAGCGCGCGCAGCACGTAGGATGGCTCCAGGCTTGCAGAAGTACATGCAGAACCGGAGGATACAGCCAGATCTTTCAGCGCCATAATCAGCGATTCGCCTTCAACATAGTTGAAGCTAACGTTGAGAATGTTCGGTGCGCCCTGCTCGAGATCGCCGTTAAGATACACTTCTTCCATATCTTTCACGCCGTCCCACAGACGGTTACGCAGACTGCGCAGGCGCGCCATCTCGGTTTCCATCTCTTCTTTAGCGATACGGTAAGCTTCACCCATGCCGACGATCTGGTGCACAGGCAGCGTACCGGAACGCATACCGCGCTCGTGACCGCCGCCGTGCATCTGCGCTTCAATACGAATACGCGGTTTACGACGCACGTACAGCGCACCGATACCTTTAGGACCATAGATTTTGTGGCCGGAAAAGGACATCAGATCAACTTTCAGTTGGCTCAGATCGATAGGCAGTTTGCCCACGCTCTGGGTCGCATCAACGTGATAGATGATGCCGCGCGCACGGCACATTTCGCCGATAGTCGCGATATCCTGCACCACGCCGATTTCGTTATTCACGTGCATGATGGACACGAGGATGGTGTCGTCACGCATTGCCGCTTCAAGTTCTTTCAGGTCAATAATGCCGTTACGCTGCGGGGCGAGGTAGGTGACTTCAAATCCTTCGCGCTCCAGCTGACGACAGGTATCCAGGACGGCTTTGTGTTCGGTTTTGCTGGTGATGATGTGCTTGCCTTTTTTCTGATAAAAGTTGGCTGCACCTTTAATCGCCAGGTTATCGGATTCAGTCGCACCGGAAGTAAAGACGATTTCACGCGGGTCAGCGCCCACGAGGTCAGCAATCTGGTTACGGGCGATATCTACCGCCTCTTCAGCCTGCCAGCCGAAACGGTGTGAACGAGACGCTGGGTTACCAAAGTTTCCGTCCAGGGTCAGACACTGCATCATTTTCTCGGCAACACGCGGGTCCACCGGCGTGGTTGCGGAGTAGTCGAGATAGATCGGTAATTTCATTGCTCTATAAACTCCGTACATCGCTTCAATGCAAGGAATCAGGCAACCGGCTGGATGTACGACCGAGTTAACGGGGTGTGTAACACCCCGGCCTGATTCTAAAATACTTTTATTATGCGCGTAACTTAACGTCGATCGCGTCTTGTGCACGATTAGTGCGTGGAGCGTCATGGGTGTGCTGGCGACCAGACACATCCAGGACTTCCTGATTATTCACCAGTTCGCCCAACGTAATGTTGTTGAGGAAACCGGTCAGACGATCGCTCAGATCGCGCCACAGCGCGTGGGTCAGGCATTTATCGCCGCCCTGACAACCGCCTTTGCCCTGGCAACGGGTCGCATCTACAGACTCGTCCACAGCGCTGATTACTTCACCTACTGCGATGCTGCCGGCATCTTTACCCAGCAGATACCCGCCGCCTGGTCCACGTACGCTGGAAACCAGACCGTTTTTACGCAAACGGGAAAACAGCTGCTCCAGATATGACAGGGAGATTCCCTGACGTTCAGAAATATCAGCCAACGGTACCGGGCCCGTTTCGGAGTTGAGCGCAACGTCCAACATTGCGGTCACGGCATAACGCCCTTTTGATGTCAGTCTCATGTCTTACTTAGCCTCAAACTCGCCCCTGCCCGGGGTTTTTTATTGTAAAATGGGGGTATTGCATAGCAGGGGCAAGTCTGACATTCCCGACTAAATCAGTCAACTATTTACTTGACTAATTTAGTCAGGTATTTAACCTTCAGTGCCATTTTTACTTGCCGGAGGCGTTACGTTTACTTGCCTTTATTCTGTTGCTCAATTGAAGCTAAAATTCCGCGCAAAATGTTCAGCTCCTGGCTCTCAGGACGCGCACGCGTAAACAGACGGCGCAGCTTGTTCATCACCTGTCCCGGATGCCCTTCACGGATAAACCCGGTCGACAGCAGCGTTTGTTCCAGATGACCGTAAAAACGCTCTAAATCATCGACCAGCGGATACTCAGCTTCTTCGTATTCTGCGGTCTTCTCGCTTTCCTGCGTTGCCAGCCAGGCCATGCGCACTTCATAAGAGATGACCTGCACCGCCATCGCCAGGTTCAGCGAACTGTATTCCGGGTTCGCGGCAATAGCGACGTGGTAATGGCACTTCTGCAGTTCTTCATTCGTCAGGCCAACACGTTCACGACCAAACACCAGCGCTACGGGCGAATTCGTCGCTTCAGAGACGCTTTTTAAACCGCATTCACGCGGATCCAACATCGGCCACGGTAGCGTACGGGAGCGCGCACTGGTGCCTACTACCAGGCTGCAACCTGCCAGCGCTTCATCGAGAGTATCGACAATCTGCGCGCTGCCAATTACATCACTGGCACCTGCCGCCAGAGCGATGGCCTGAGAGTCCGGTTTAACCAGTGGATTTACCAGCCACAGATTGGTTAAACCCATGGTTTTCATTGCGCGGGCTACAGAGCCCATGTTGCCAGTGTGAGAGGTTTCCACCAGCACGATTCGAATATTTTGCAGCATTGTATTTCTTCGGCTAAAGATTATTCGGGCATATTATCATAAAACGAAGACATATTCCGAACTCGCTGCTATACTCTGCGCCGTTTTCCCGTTCTTTAACATCCAGTGAGAGAGACCGATGCATCCGATGCTGACCATCGCCGTGCGCGCAGCGCGCAAGGCGGGTAATGTAATTGCCAAACACTACGAAACCCCAGACTCTGTAGAAACCAGCCAGAAAGGCAGCAATGATTTCGTGACTAACGTCGATAAAGCCGCCGAAGCGATTATTATCGAAACTATTCGCAAATCTTACCCACAGCACACCATCATCACCGAAGAAAGCGGTGAGCACGCAGGTGAAGATCAGGATGTTCAATGGGTTATCGATCCACTGGATGGCACTACCAACTTCGTAAAACGTCTGCCGCACTTCGCGGTATCTATCGCAGTACGCATTAAAGGCCGTACTGAAGTCGCCGTTGTTTACGATCCAATGCGTAACGAACTGTTCACCGCCACTCGCGGCCAGGGCGCACAGCTGAACGGCTATCGTCTGCGTGGCAGCACCGCCCGCGATCTGGACGGCACCATCATCGCCACCGGTTTCCCGTTCAAAGCGAAGCAGCACGCCGCTTCTTACATGAAAATTCTTGGCAAAATGTTTACCGAGTGCGCTGACTTCCGCCGCACAGGTTCTGCTGCGCTGGATCTGGCTTACGTTGCCGCTGCGCGCGTCGACGGTTACTTCGAAATCGGTCTGAAACCATGGGATTTCGCAGCAGGTGAGCTGATTGCACGTGAAGCTGGCGCACTGGTTTGCGACTTCACCGGTGGTCATAACTACCTGGCAACCGGCAACATCGTTGCAGGTAACCCGCGCGTTGTTAAAGCCATGCTGGCTAACATGCGTGACGAACTGAGTGATGCGCTGAAGCGTTAATCTGCTGTGGTGCCGGATGCGACGCTTTCGCGTCTTATCCGGCCTACAAGTCATACCATTCCGCTCACTAATCTAAAATGGTCTTATCCCGCGCCCTACCGGCACCGCGCTCATCCACATCACTACCGCAGCAACAATAAGCACCGCACCACCGGCTAATGCCAGCGTCGTCCAGCCAATCTGTCGCCACAGCACCGGCGCTTTATGCCCGCTAATTTTCACCGCCAATGAGCGAAAGCTATGTACCAGCAAAGCCAATGACGTAATCGTCAAAGAGGTTCCTGCCGCCATCGCCAACGCCGACGCCATACCCCAGCTAAAGACGCCAACCACTTTACTGAACAGCAGCACCATAATTGCGCCAGAGCAGGGACGCATGCCCATAGAGAGAATAATCATCAACCGGGCGCGCCAGTCATCGCCGCTTTGCAGTTGTTCCGGGTTGGGCAAATGCTGATGCCCGCAGCCGCAGCCCTCGTGATGCACATGGTGCGGCGTAAAGGCGGTGAATTTCGGGCGCATCAGCAGCTGGCGCAATTTCTTCAGCGCACGGACACACAATAAAACGCCCAACATGCCAACCAGCGCATAACTTCCTTTCTCCAGCCAGAAACTGCTCATATGCAGCTGTCGGGCAGGCAGTTGCAGCACCGTGAGGACTACAACCACCAGTCCTATTGCCACCAGCCCCTGCAATAGGGAAGACGCCAGCGTCAGCCCAATGCTCGACTTGAGCTTCGACGGATGCGTCGCAAGCCAGGTCGTGATGACGATTTTGCCGTGCCCCGGCCCCAATGCGTGCAATACCCCATATATAAAGCTAAACAACAGCAGAGATCCGCCCGCACGTGTGGGGTTCGCGGCAACCGCTTTCAGCAACCCGCTCATCTGCTGGTTAACGTCGCGCTGCCAGACGACACTGTGCATCATTACCTGAGGCCAGGCTTGCCACAACCACAGCCCCCCGCCTGTCGCCAGCAACAAAAAGACCGCCAGCGGCCATAGCGTGAGCCAACGGCGTCTGGCTGCGCGTTGTTGATAAACTACTGACATTGCAGCGTCACCGTCTGTGCAAACTGTTTACCCAACTCCATATCCTCCGGCGGTGCGTCTTCTTTATCCAGCGACTGCGCAAAACTTAACATGTGTTCATTCGGCGTCGGCGTATGCATTGAAATATGGCATTGCTGGCTTATGGTCTGCGAAAGTCGGGCGTCGCTGTCTTTGTCATAGCTCATATCGACGTAGTAGGTCGGATCGAAGGTTGAAATAGTATATTTTTGACCGCTCAGTGGTTGAGCTTCGGCCAGCGGCAGAACGAACGTCAGCACCGCCTGGTGTTCTTCACGCGCCATGCCATATTCCGTCGGTCTGTTTTTAAACTTTACCTTTTTCCCATCGTGCCACACTTCGGTGAAATAGTGCTGCCCGAGAACGTTGGCCATCACTTCCGCCGCCAGTTTTTTCCAAATTTCATCACCAGGTTTAGCATCCCCCGCGTCGTAAAGCAGATCCGCCGACGTGATTTCATCCATCGTCCAGCGCATTTTTAGCGCGACGAACCGATCATTTTCGCTCACAACTTCGGTTTTCAGATGAATAAAGCTGTGGGGATGCGCACCTGCGCCAAAAGACAGGACAGCGAGAAACAACGTCATAATGATACGTTTAACGCCTTGCATGAGTTCTCCACGATAAAAATCAACACCGCCACAAATAATGATGCCGTATTTGGCGCAAGTGTGCCGAGGATACCATTGAACGAAAAAAAGTTGAGCACCCTTTTCCGGTATCGATTCAGTTCTCAATTTCGATAATTTCTTCTTCGGGAAATTCCACCCAAACACCTTTTCGGCGTCAAATCTTAAGTAAAATGATAATAAAATGTTAATTAATGGTTTCATTTTGATGTTTTATTAACACTTAATTTGAACGCTTGAATCTAAAACCATGCAAATTTAACTAACTGTTAACCATTTTGTTTCCATAAATTCACAATAGTGGGCGCATATCACATTCTCCAAACTTATGATTCATTCCCTCTTCCATTCGTTGTTAACTTCACGCCGTGACATGTCCTGCCCCCTACGAAAGGTACAACTATGAAATTCAAACTCGCATTACTCAGTGCAACCCTGGTTTCTGCATGCATGTTGTCCGGCACGTCCTTTGCGGCGGAAAAATATGAAATTGCTGTGGTTGCAAAGGTCACCGGTATTCCCTGGTTTAACCGCATGGAAACCGGCGTTAACGAAGCAGCAAAAAAACTGGATGTGAACGCTTACCAGACCGGTCCATCTACGCCGGATCCTGCACAGCAGGTCAAAGTGATTGAGGATCTGATCGCCAAAAACGTCAACGCAATCATCGTGGTACCGAACGATGCCAAGGTTCTTGAGCCAGTACTGAAAAAAGCGCGCGATAAAGGCATTGTGGTCCTGACGCACGAATCCCCGGACGAGCAAATCGGTCAGTGGGATATCGAAACCATCGATAGTGAAAAATACGCACAAGCCAACGTCGATGAGTTAGCGAAAAATATGGGCGGCAAAGGCGGGTATGCAATCTATGTTGGTTCGCTGACGGTCCCACTGCATAACGCGTGGGCGGATTATGCAATTAAGTACCAGAAAGAAAAATATCCGGAAATGTTCGAGGTCACTTCCCGCCTGCCGGTCGCGGAAAGCATTGATAAATCCTACGCCACAACGCTGGATCTGATGAAAACCTATCCGCAGATGAAGGGCATTATCGGCTTCGGCTCACTGGGTCCAATTGGTGCGGGTCAGGCTGTGCAGAAAAAACGCGCCAAAGATAAGATCGCCGTTGTCGGGATCGCCATGCCAGCGCAGGCTGCGCCTTACCTGATGCGTGGAGATATCAAAAAAGCGCTGCTGTGGGATCCAAAAGATGCGGGCTATGCGCTGGTAACGGTTGCCGATCAGCTGTTGCAGGGCAAAGAAGTCAATGCAGATCTGAGTATCGACGGTTTAGGGAAAGCCGATATCGACACGGAGAAGAAAGTGATCCGCTTTAACAAGATCCTCGAAGTCACCAAAGACAACGCACAATCACTTGGTTTCTAAGGCTTTAGCCAACACCAGGGAACCTTAACGCCGACCGTCTGGTCGGCGCTATCAACCAAACTAACACTCAGCGTCCGTCAGGGCGCTCGCAGGGGTATTGTCCATGGCAGACACCACCGCATTTATCACTCTTGAGAATATCAGCAAACAATTCCCGGGCGTGCTGGCGCTGGATAACGTGAATCTGACGCTGAGAAAAGGCGAAGTTCACTGTCTGGCGGGTCAAAACGGCTGTGGTAAAAGTACCATTATTAAAGTGATCTCCGGGGTTTATCACCCGGAAAAAGGCGCGCAGATTTTACTCGACGGAAAATTGTTCCATCACCTGACGCCGCAGCTCTCTTCCCATTATGGCATTCAGGTTATTTATCAGGACCTGTCGCTGTTCCCCAACTTTAGCGTCGCAGAAAATATCGCGGTCAACCGCTATCTGCCGGGCGGTGATATCTGGGTGCGTCGTGGTGCTATGAAACAGCAGGCGCTGGCAGCCATGAAACGTATCGGGGTGAATATCGATCCCGATAAAAAAGTAGAAAAACTCTCGATTGCCGACCGACAGCTGGTCGCTATTTGCCGGGCAATTGCCGCAGATGCGCGTCTGGTGATTATGGACGAGCCCACCGCCTCGCTAACCCGCCAGGAGGTCAATGGCCTGCTGAAGGTGGTTAACGAACTGAAAGCAGCCGGCATTTGCGTGGTGTTTGTCAGCCATCGTCTGGATGAAGTGATGGAAGTGGCAGACCGTATCAGCGTCATGCGCGACGGCAAACTGGTGGGCACATATCCTGCCAGCGAACTGGACAGTCACGAGCTGGCTTTCCTGATGACCGGACAACGCTTCCACTACAGCCCGCTGCCGGAGAAATCATTCGACGATCGAGAACCCCTGCTGGAGCTGCGCAACCTCAGCCGCAGAGGCAAATACCAGAACATTAATCTGTCGCTACATGGCGGCGAGATTGTCTCGATTGTCGGCCTGTTGGGCGCCGGGCGTACCGAACTTTGCCTCAGTTTGTTCGGCATGACCCAGCCGGAAAGCGGCGAGATGCGTATTAACGGTCAGCCGGTCACGCTTCGTAATAACCACGACGCCATTAAGCATGGGATCGGCTACGTCTCAGAAGATCGCCTGACGCAGGGGCTGATCATGGAGCAGTCGATTTACGACAACACCATCGTCACGGTGTTTGATCAACTGCACACCGGTAGCGGCTTGCTCGATCATCGTAAAGCGCAAAAGCTGGTCGCCGATTTAATCCGCGAACTGAATATCAAAGTGTCCGATCCGCACCTGCCGGTCAAAACCCTTTCCGGCGGGAATGCCCAGCGTATCGCCATTGCCAAATGGGTGGCGACCAATCCCCGCATCCTGATCCTCGACTCGCCTACCGTCGGCGTGGATATCGCCAACAAAGAGGGCATTTACCAGATAGCCCGCGATTTGGCGGAACAAGGTATGGCGGTGCTGATGATTTGCGATGAAATTCCGGAAGCATATTACAACAGCCACCGCGTGCTGGTGATGCGTCGCGGCAGACTGGTGGCGGAATTTAATCCTCATCACTGCCGTGAAGAGGAGATTGCTGAAGTGGTCGAGGTAATCAATGAATAAGATGCATCTGTCCCGTTTAATCGGGCAACATGAATTCTGGCTGGGCCTGCTGGTCGTGGCGCTGGCGGTTGGGCTAAGTGTCAGCACCGATGAGTTCCTCTCGCTCGGCAATCTGACAGATGTGGCCACCAGCTACGCGATTCTCGGCATTCTTGCCTGCGGGTTGTTTGTGGTGCTGATTTCCGGTGGGATCGATATCTCATTTCCGGCGATGACCGCGATTGCCCAGTATGCGATGGCCAGTTGGGTGATCGGCCACGGCGGCAACTTCGCTCTGGCGTTAACCATTGCGATTGCGGTGGGCCTGCTGCTTGGGCTCATTAATGGCTTCCTGGTCTACTGGCTGCGCGTTCCGGCAATCATCATTACCATCGCCACGCTGAACGTCTACTACGGTCTTCTGGTTTACGCCACCAAAGGTACCTGGCTGTACGGTTTCCCTGACTGGTTTATGAACGGCATTAACTGGTTCTCCTTCACCGCGGCAGATGGCTACGACTACGGCCTGACCCTGCCCCTGCTGTGCCTGGCGGCGGTGATCGTCTTTACCGCAGTGCTGATGAACTATACCCGTCTTGGCCGTCAGGTTTACGCCATGGGCGGCAACCGCGACGCGGCCTCACGTCTGGGGCTGAATCTGCTGAAGCTGCATTTCTACGTCTATGGCTATATGGGCATTCTGGCAGGTGTTGCCGCCGTGGTTCAGGCGCAAATCACCCAGTCAGTTGCACCCAATTCGCTGCTCGGCTTTGAGCTTACGGTGCTGGCGGCGGTCGTACTCGGCGGAACCAGCATGAGCGGCGGGCGCGGTACGTTGACCGGAACCCTGCTCGGCGTTGTCCTGCTCGCCTTCTTACAAAATGGTCTGACGCTACTCAGCGTCTCCTCTTACTGGCACACCGTATTCAGCGGCGCCATTATCCTGGTCAGCATCAGTGCCACGGCCTGGAACGAAAAACGCAAACTGGCAAGGGAGCTTTGAGATGAAAACAATCGCCAGATTTTTACCCGGTGATGCCATCATTCGTCTGCAATGCGTCATTATTGTGGTCGTCGCCCTGGTTTTCTCAGCCCTGCTCGGCAGCCGTTTTTTTAGCGTCGCTAACTTCCAGTCGATAGGCTCACAGTTACCGATCCTCGGTATGCTGGCCCTCGGGATGGGTATGACCATGCTGACCGGCGGCATTAACCTGTCAATTATTGCCGGGGCGAACGCCTGCTCGCTGGTAATGGCAGCGATTATCGTTACCCATCCGGATAACCCGCTGTTTCTGGTGCTGGCGCTGCTGGCAGGCGCAGCCGTGGCGGTGGCTATCGGTACGCTCAACGGCGCGCTGATTGCCTGGGTCGGCGTCTCACCGATTCTCGCCACCCTCGGCACGATGACACTTATCTCCGGGCTGAATATTCTGCTCTCCAACGGGACGGTGATTTCGGGTTTCCCGACCGCCATTCAGTACCTTGGCAACGCCACGATTGCGGGTATTCCGGTGGCGCTGTTGCTCTTTTTCCTGGTGGCAATCCTGCTATGGGTACTGCTGGAGCACACCACGCTGGGGCGCAGTCTTTATCTCGTCGGCTCCAATGAACAGGCTACCCGCTACAGTGGTGTGAATACCGTACGGGTACAAATTTCCGTGTACGTGATTTCAGCCCTGCTCGGCTGGGTCGCCGCCATTCTGATGATGGCGAAATTCAACTCGGCAAAAGCCGGATACGGTGAGTCCTACCTGCTGGTCACCATCCTTGCCTCCGTACTCGGCGGCATCAATCCGGATGGCGGCTTCGGACGCATTATCGGCCTGGTACTGGCGCTGATTGTGCTGCAAATGCTGGAAAGCGGCCTTAACTTGCTGGGGGTCAGCAGCTATCTGACGATGGCGCTGTGGGGCGCGGTGCTGATCCTCTTTATCGCATTACAGAATCGTAAAGCCTGATTTCAGGAGAAAAAATTATGGCAAGTTACTTTATTGGTGTGGATGTCGGAACCGGTAGCGCCCGTGCTGGCGTGTTTGATCTCAACGGCAGAATGGTCGGTCAGGCCAGTCGGGCCATCGAGATTTACCGTCCGCAGGCCGATTTCGTTGAGCAGTCTTCCGATAACATCTGGCAGGCGGTGTGTAACGCGGTTCGCGATGCGATTAACCAGTCGGATATCAACCCTATCCAGGTGAAAGGTCTGGGCTTTGACGCGACCTGTTCACTGGTGGTGTTGGATAAAGAAGGTAAACCGCTGACCATTAGTCCGTCCGGGCGCAGCGAACAGAATATCATTGTGTGGATGGATCACCGCGCCATTACTCAGGCTGAGCGCATTAACGCCCTGCATCATCGGGTGCTGGACTACGTTGGCGGTATTATCTCCCCGGAAATGCAAACGCCCAAACTGCTGTGGTTGAAGCAACATATGCCCAACACCTGGGCCAATGCGGGATACTACTTTGACCTGCCCGATTTCCTGACCTGGCGCGCAACGGGCGATGACACGCGCTCACTGTGCTCGACGGTGTGTAAATGGACCTATATGGGCCATGAAGACAAATGGGATGACAGCTATTTCCGCCAGATTGGGCTGGAAGACTTGCTGGAACATGATGCCGCCAAAATTGGCCGTTACGTGAAAACTATGGGCGAACCGCTTGGTCATGGTCTTTCTGCGCGCGCCGCCAGCGAAATGGGGCTGATTCCGGGGACCGCTGTCAGCGTCTCGATCATCGATGCCCACGCCGGTACGCTCGGCACGCTCGGCGCGAGCGGTGTCTCTGGCGAGGTGGCGGATTTTGACCGCCGCGTCGCGCTGATTGGCGGCACCTCTACCGGACACATGGCGATTTCCAAAGAGCCGCGTTTTATCGGCGGCGTTTGGGGTCCTTACTACTCAGCAGTGCTGCCAGAATACTGGCTTAACGAAGGTGGACAGTCGGCAACCGGGGCGTTAATCGACCACGTTATTCAGTCGCATCCTTGTTACGAAACCTTGTTGACCCAGGCGAAATCTCAAGGGCAGACCATTTATGAAGTGCTGAATGCGCTGCTGCGTAAAATGGCCGGTGAGCCGGAAGATATCGCATTTTTAACCCGTGACATGCACATCCTGCCCTATTTCCACGGCAACCGTTCACCTCGCGCCAACCCAACGCTCACAGGCGCTATCACCGGACTGAAGCTGTCGCGCACGCCGGAAGATATGGCGTTACAGTACCTCGCGACCATCCAGTCCATTGCGCTGGGAACCCGTCATATCATTGAAACGATGAATCAAAGCGGCTACACCATCGATACCATTATGGCCAGCGGCGGCGGGACGAAAAACCCGATCTTCGTTCAGGAGCATGCCAACGCCACCGGCTGTGCGATGCTGCTGCCTGAAGAGAGCGAAGCCATGCTGCTGGGTGGCGCCATGATGGGAACTATCGCCGCGGGCGTGTTCGATACCTTCCCGGAAGCAATGTCAGCGATGAGCCGGATTGGTAAAACGGTTACCCCGCAGACTAATCGCATTAAGCAGTACTACGATCGCAAATATCGGGTATTCCACGAGATGTATCAGGATCATATGAAATACCGCCAGTTGATGCAGGAGGACGCATGAGTAACTCCTGGTCTCAGGCCAGCGGCGTATTCCAGCTCTATAGCGATGCCCTGGCGGGTCTGGGGCAGCATCTGACTGAACCTGTCTGGCAGTCGCTGATGGCGGAGCTGCGCGGTTGTCAGGGCAAAATCGTCGTCACCGGCGTCGGTACCTCTGGCATTGCAGCGCGTAAAGTCGCGCATATGCTTGCCTGCGTGGAACGTCCAGCGATTTACCTCAACGCGACAGATGCAGCGCATGGCGATCTCGGTTTTTTACGCGCCGACGACCTGGTGATTATGCTGTCACGCGGGGGTAATTCGGACGAGCTCACCCGGCTGCTGCCCGGACTGGCTGCGAGGAATGTGCCCATACTGAGCGTGACTGAAAACGCGGATTCGGCCATCGCTAAAGCATCGAAGCTAGTGATTTCCACTGGCGTTCAGCGAGAGGCCGACCCGCTGAACATGTTAGCCACCACCTCCATTTTACTGGTGCTGGCTATCTTTGACGCCGCCTGCGCCTGTCTGATGAGCGAGAGCGGCTACTCAAAGGAAACGCTGCTGGCGGTACATCCGGGCGGCGATGTAGGATTAACGCTGAGTCGAGAGAAGTAACGCCAGACAGCTGTTACGGAGGTAATGAATCTGTTGCCTCCGTCGTATTGCTACGTTCACTTTAGGTTTTTCACTTCTCTGAGATAGCATTTTCATACCTCCCTCCGCCAGCATTCCCCCCTCTGGCATTTTTTATATCTCAACAAAAAGATAAAACAGTGAAAAAACGGATTAACGCGCTGCGTTCCACTCCCGCTATCTGTTCCGCACGTTAAAAATTCTGTGACGCTCTCCAGCATTCCTGGTGGAAAGCATTCCATTCCTCAAATCTATGAGCAAACTTTAGCTATTCTTATCAAACATACTTACGGGAGACCCTACAGATGATGTCAACGCTTGCTCCGCCATCTGTACTTTCCGCTCCCCAGCGCCGTTGCCAGGTTCTGCTGACGCTTTTCCTGCCAGGGCAAATCGCGACTACACAAACCTTCAGCAGCCTCAATGGTGTCGATGATGCCACGGTTCAGGAAGATATTATTGGCGCAGGGCTCGAAATCCAGCGCTATCACCGGCTCACGATAGCCACCGCGCAGAATGGTGGCTATGCGATCGAAGGAACCCCGCTAAATCAGCGTCTGTGTCTGTTGCAGTGGCTGCGTCGTGGCCTGCGGATTTGCCCTACTTTTATCGCTCAGCATTTCACGCCCACTTTAAAAATTGCTCTTAAACAACAAGGTATCGCACGTACGCTGTATGACGACACCAATCTGCATGCGCTCATCAATCTGTGCTCCCGGCGCTTACAGAAGCCGTTTGAGTGTCGTGACATCCAGTTCCTGCGCTTGTATTTACAATATTGCCTGCTGCAACATCACGCAGGGATCACCCCAGAGTTTAATCCACTCCAGCAACGGTGGGCACAATCCTGCGCGGAGTATCCGCTCGCCGAGGAAATTGGCCGCCACTGGCAGCGCCACGTCATGCAAAGTGCGCCGCTGGGCGAATCGCTGTTTATGGCGTTGTTATTCTCAATGATCCGCATCCCCGACCCGATCCGCGATAATCACCAGCAGGATCGCCGCCTGCGCCTTGCTATTGCGCGGCTGGTGTTGCGTTTTCGCGAGTATGGCAACGTGCGCTTCAGCGACGAGCAAGGGCTGAATGACCAGTTGTATATCCACCTGGCCCAGGCATTGAACCGCAGCGTGTTTGCCATCGGCATTGATAACACGCTACCGGAGGAGTTCAGCCGACTTTATCCCCGGCTGGTTCGAACTACCCGCGAGGCGATTCACGGCTTTGAAGCGGAATACGATGTCCAGTTTTCAGAAGAAGAGATCGGCCTGGTCGCCGTTATTTTCGGCGCCTGGCTGATGCAGGAGAAGGATTTGCACGAAAAACAGATTATCCTGCTGACCGGTAGTAACGAACAACTTGAAGCGCATATAGAGCAACAGCTGCGCGAACTGACGCTGCTGCCGCTCAACGTAAAGCATATGCCGATGCAGGACTTTCAAAAAGAGGGAGCGCCGCGTGGCGTAACGCTGATTATTACACCGTACACCACGCCGCTACCGCTGTTTTCTCCCCCGCTGATTCATGCGGATCTGGCGCTTACGTCTCACCAGCAGCAGCAAATCCGCAAAATCCTTGAATCATAACGTCGCAGGCTGCGCCACCACTTTCGGGCGCAGAACGATAGCTGGTAGCGCCACCAGCGCCATCACCCAGAATACGCCGCTGCCCAGGTTCTGGTATAGATAGCCGGCGAAAACGGTCATGATGGCGATACTGCCGCCCATCGCCACCGCAGAATATACCGCCTGCAGACGAATCACTTCACTGCCCTGTCGCGCAGCAATGTAACGCATCGCCGCCAGGTGGCAGACGGTAAACGTTCCGCAATGCAGGATTTGCACCACAATCAGCCATGGCAGCTCTGTGCTCCAGCCCATCAGACCCCAACGCGCCACGCCGCAAACGGCGGAAAGCAGCAGAAGATCGCGAGCGCTAAAGCGGCGGAACAGCTTGTGGCTGAGCGCAAAAATAATCACTTCCGCCACCACGCCTAATGACCATAAATAGCCCACCGCCGAAGCGGAATACCCGGCAGACTGCCAGTAAATGGCGCTGAAACCGTAATAAGCTGCATGCGCGCCCTGCAGCAGACTCACGCAGGCCAGAAAGCGCCAGCTTTGGGTTATTAGCGCGCGCCAGGCGGGCCATCCTGCGCTCTCCTGCTGACGGTTTTCACCCGCTGGCTGCACGCTCGGGCGAATCATCATGCCCAGCAGCATTGAGGCGGCGCCAAGCGATAACAGGACCAGGATCACCCGATAGTCGAACAGGCTCACCAGTTTGCCGGTCAACGCAGAGCCGATCACAAAGGCCACGGATCCCCACAGTCGCACCCGACCGTAATCCATGGTTATCTGTTTTTGCCAGGTGTTGGCCAGCGCATCCGTCAGCGGTACCAGCGGTGAGAAAAACAGGTTAAAGCCGACCATCACCACCATCAGCCACGCCACGTTAGTCCCCGCCCAGAAGGCCAGCGCAAACACCAACGTCAATAAGGCCAGAATACGTAACGCTGAGATCAGCCGAGAGGGATCGCTCACACGCGGCGCAATCAGCAAGCTACCGAGAAAACGGGCAATCAGCCCCGCACCCAGCAGTAAACCGATGGTTTCCGGCGTCAGCCCTAACCCTTCGAGCCAGACGCTCCAGAAAGGCAGAAAGATACCGTAGCTAAAAAAGTAGGTGAAATAACCGAGCGCCAGCCAGCGCGTGGAATGCAAAGCCATGAATCCCTCCCGTTTGGAGGCGATAGTCTGGCGACAAACGCAGGCTGGCGCAAGAGAGCATTAACAGGCAGATAACATGATTTTTGCCCTATTCGACGCTAATTTGCATCGCAAAATGGCAGCGTTCTCCCTGCGCTAAAACCTGCAATCCCGGCTGCCCCTGCATGTTGTGGGCATTCACCGGATGCGTTTGCGGCTCCAGGCACAGGAACTCCTCACCCGACATTCTGAACAGCATCAACCACGGAGTTTGCGCTAAAATCGTGACTTTCATCACATCTCGCTGAATAACGGCCCGCCCGCTCCAGCCAGAATATCCGACATTCAGCCAGCTATCCTCACCGTATTGCGCATGCTTGAAATCCGCCACTGCAGGGATATCGCGTTGCCATTCCAGCGGCAGATGCTGTTCCCCCTCCGGCCAGTAACCGCCGGCGGTGAACTGCGCCGTGCTGCGCTTATCAAAGGCGAAAAACGGATGGAACCCACAACCGTAAATCATTGGCTGCTCACCGCAATGGGTGAGCGTCAACGAGGCGTGCAGGCTTGAGGTTTCCAGTTGATAGCAAAGCCGCGCCGTATAGTCGTAGCCGCAGGGGTGCCAACTGCGCAACTGCAGCAAACAGCCGCTTTGGGTAGCGGTAATAATCTGCCAGCGTTGCAGCCAGCCGTCACCGTGCAGGAAGAAAGTATCGTCTGCGCCATGTTGAGGTAAAACCACCTCTTCACCGCGCAGCATAAAACGATTTCCCGCCACCCGATTCGCGACCGGCAGCATCGGGAACAGGCCGCAATCACCAGGCTGCTGACCATGACCTTCGCGTAAAATGGCCTGTTGATGTTGTAACGAAACCAGGCTTAATAGAGAACCGCCCTGCGGATCGACGCACATCCGCAGATGTGCGTTTTGTAGCGTCAGCAGACCATCCATTAGCGGGCGCTTCGCGGTTGGGTTGATGCACCAACTTTTGTATGCTGCGCCGCCAGCTGTTCTTCCAGCGCTTCCAGCGTCACGCCTTTGGTTTCCGGTACATTACGCAGAACATAGATGAAACCCATCGCGCAAATCACACCGTACAGCAGGAAGCTTCCCGACGCGCCCAGACTCGCATTGAGCAGCGGGAAGGTATAGGTCAGCAGGAAACAAGCAATCCACAGCGCCAGCGTCCCAAGCGACATTGCCAGCCCGCGCACGCGGTTGGGAAAAATTTCTGATAGCAGCACCCAGGTCACCGGCGCCAGCGTCAGAGCATAAATCGCGATTGCCGCCAGCACCAGAACCAGAACCGGCCAGCCCATAATGCCCAACCCGTACGCCCCGGCAATCAGTACGTAGATAACCGTCAATCCTGACGCGCCGAACAGCATCAGTTTACGACGGCCAATTTTGTCCACTAACGGCAGAGCGGCAAGGGTAAAGACCAGATTGATGATCCCTGTCGCCACGATCGATTTTAACGTACCGTTGATGTCGAATCCGGCAGAGGCGAAGATCTCCTGCGCATAGTTGAAAATAACGTTGATCCCACACCACTGCTGGAACACTGCCAGCACCATGCCAATAATCACGATCGGTTTGATCTGCGGTTGTAACAGCGTTGACCACGCGACCTTGTGATTATCTTTTTGCAGCGTATGTTCAATCTCTTTCAGCGTTTGCCCGGCATATTCCGCCGAACCAATGCGCTGCAGCATGGCACGCGCACGATCGGCTTTGCCCGCTTTCACCAGCCAGCGCGGCGATTCAGGTACAAAGAACATCAGCACCAGGAAAATTACCGCAGGCACTAATTCAGCACCAAACATCCAGCGCCAGCCTGTCTGACCGTTCCAGCTTTCAACAATTGCCTGCTGCGTAGCGCCTGTGGCAACAGGTTCGGCAATCATCAGGTTGATAAGCTGCGCCGCCAGCACGCCAATGACGATGGTGAGCTGGTTAACGGCAACAAAGCGACCTCGCTTTTCAGCGGGGCTGACCTCGGCGATATACAGCGGACTTAGCGCAGACGCCAGACCAATCCCCACGCCGCCCACAATGCGATAGACAATAAACATGTCGAAATTGCTGGCGACGGCAGTTCCCCAGGCAGAAGCGCTAAACAGGATAGCTGAGAGAATCAGCGGCATTTTTCGGCCAAATTTATCGGCGCACCAGCCGGAAATCAGTGCGCCAAAGATACAACCAACCAGCGCGGAACTCATCGCCCAGCCGGATTGCGCCGGATCGGTAATCGAGAAATATGCTTCATAGAAGGGTTTTGCCCCGCCGATCACCACCCAGTCATAGCCAAACAGTAAACCTCCGCAGGCCGCAACCAGGCAGATAGTCCAGACATAACCAATCTTTAAATGTGTCTGCGCGTTATTCATTATGATTCCTCTTTCAGGGAAACGCAGGGTACAGTAGGTTTCGGGTGAGGTTATCCCCCACCCGTTTCGGGTATTACTGGAAAAGCCTTACGTTAATGGCGTGACGCAGCAGTAATGCCTTGTCATGTGCCGGATTGAGTTGCAGGAGTTCATCAAGTTCACGCTGACAGGCGGCGCTATTTCCTAGCCCCAGATGCCCGAGCGCATTGATAAACAGGCAGTGTTGCTGGTGTTTTGCTTGTGCTGAGGTATCCAGCACCACCAGGTCGGGTAGCGATACGGCAAAGAAATCGACATCCGGCACGTTGTCGTGATGCGACTCAACCCATTGCAGGAAGCTATTGAACAGAGCGTCCGCCTCTGCATCATCGCCAAGTTTTCTCTGCGCCATACCCTGCCAGAAGAGATAGTCCACTGGCTGGTCGTTATAGTAACGTCCGGCATCCAGTGAGCTTCCGCCGCGCGTCGCACGGGAGAAGTAGCGCTGAGATTCTTCGAAATGGCCTTGCAGCTGCGCGCAATACCCCAGCAAATACCAGATGTCGTTATCCGTTTGCCCTGGCAAACGGCCTTCTCCGAGGTTTTGCGGATAGTGCAGCGCCTGTTGCAGTTGCGTAATAGCAGTTTGCGGGTCGCCGGACTGCACGGCAGCCAGCGCACGATGTAATTGATTAAGCAGATATTGCCCGGTGGCTTTACCTTCACCGCCTTCCCATGGATGGAACACCCGCTCACGTAATACTGCGGCGGCATCATCATAGCGCCCCAACCCATTCCACAAGCTGAGCAGTTCCACCGTCAGATCATCACGCAGGAAGACAATCTCTTTACTGGCTTCCAGCCGCTGCAGGCGCTGTTCAGCCGGTTGTGCCATCAGCTTGTTGAGATAGTCGAGTTCAAACAGGAAGCGGGCATTTTGCGGCTCCAGCGCCACGGCTTGCGACAGATACTGTTTCGCCTGCTGCGCATCTTGCAGTTTGTTCCAGGCGTAAATCCCCAGTAAACGATGCGCCGGAGCGAAATCCGCTTCCTGCGCAAGCGTGAACTGCCAGCAGGAAACCGCCTCGGCATAACGCCGTTTGCTGTACCAGAAACAGCCGAGTAAATAGCGGGCAAAAGCGCTTTGCTCAAGAGTTTGCAGCATCTGCACTTCATCCAGCGTATTGGGGAAACGCACGCGGTTTTGCAGACACTCACGAGCACGTTCAATGAAGGGTTGTGGATTATCGCTCAGCGAGGCGCGCCACAGCATCGGCAGCGTTTCCTGGCTGTCAAGCAGTTCCAGCACGCCACGGGCAGCATCCTTTTGCCCCAAAGAAGTCAGCCAGCCTGCCAGTTCACACGCGTTGGTCCCGCGACGCCCGGTAATCGAGATCAGCGCAAGCGCTGTCGCTTCGTCCTGGCAGATTGCCCAGCGTGCATAATGCAGGGTATAGCTCAGCGGATAATCCACCAGCTGTTGGCGAATGTAGTCCAGCGCTTGTGCATTGCGATCAAGCTTTGCCAGCGCCAGCGCTTTCAGCCCCATCGCCAGGTTATTACTACCGTTAAAGCGCAGGCTCTGCTCCACCTTTTCCAATGCGCCAGCGTAGTCCTGACGCTTCATCGCCAAACGCGCTAACGACCAGAAAGCCGCATCCCGGCAGTTGCCGCTCCAACTGGCCTTATAATAATTATCCCACGCGCTGTCATCATCGCCCTGACGTTCCTGTGCGGCGGCCAGCAGCATACTCGCCTCGCCATCACGCGGATTTTTATTGAGCTTATGCGCCCGCTCCAGCGCCTTGCCGGCACATTGTGCCGCCAGCGCCCAGTCCGCGCGGTTTAGCGCCAGCGTCCCCTGGGCCACATTATTGCGGTAGTCCAGCGGATCAACGTCCAGCGCGCGGCGATAATAATCTTCGGCATAGCGGCTGGCATGGTTGTACTGCTCCAGATGCTGACCAATAAAATAGAGTTCATCGGTATTAGAAAGCGCTTCTGGCAGCGCTGGCGCGACGGCCGCCGATGGCAGTGGTAACTCTTGCTCGATGTGCTCTTCGTACTGCAAAAGCGTAATGCCATCGGCGCCAGTGACAGTCATCGTTACCCGCGCATGGTTATCGTCAGACACATCAGCCAGCCAGCTTTGTCCGGGCTCCAGGGTCAGCGTATGCTCATAGAACGGTTGTCCATCGGCAGAAAGCGTAATCTGCACGTCGTGCAGCGGCGCAATCGCATAAACGCCCACAGAAAGCTGGCTACGCTCACGTACCAGACGAAGCGCCAACTGCGTACTGGCGTTTTGCACCATGCCCAGTTCGCTGTAGGGCAGGAAGTTTTGCACGAAGACTTTCTCTTCGTACGGCGCAAGCCAGGTGAAATCCGGCTGGTTGTCGGTAAAGACCCCAGTCATCAGTTCAATATAAGGACCGTTGTCATCGGTAAGGTTACGATCCCAGGCAACGCCAAAGTCGCCATAGCCCCAGGTCCACTGTTTTTTCCCTGGCGAAACGTGGTGGTCAGCCACATGTAGCAGACCGCCTCGCTCACCGTGATGCCATGCGCCAACAAAATCATAATCTGATTTTTCAGCCATGTAGGAGGTCGGTACCGGCACGTTTTTGTAGCGCGAGATATCCACGCCAGCCGAGTAGTCCACTTTATAGTATGTACCGGTGGCGATAGGAAACGCAGAAACATCACGCTTACCGTGGTCAAATACTGCGGTCACATCCGGCGGAAACACGCTCTGGTGATCGTCGCCGCCCTTCACCGCTGGATTCGCCCACCATAAAAAATGGCGCGGCGTAGCGTTACCGTTAAACACCTTCCCGGTTATCTCGATCAGGGCGCGATCCGGATACAGCGTAAATCCGGTCATCACCTGTAAACCGCGCATAGGTTCTACCTCACCCATCCATACGGTATATTCGCCGTGTTCACCCTGTTGCTGCGTAAAATCGACTGGCATAAAAGTGGTTGGGCGATGATGCTGCGGCCAGTTAAATTCAATGCCACCAGAGATCCACGGCCCAAGCAAACCAACCAGAGCGGGCTTCACCACTTCGTTGTAGTAGACAAAATCGCGCTGCTGAACTTTGTCATACGCTCGATGAATACGCCCGCCTAACTCCGGCAACAGCATGACGCGAATGAAGTCATTCTCCATCCACACCGCCTGATAGTCGCGCATTTCACGTTTGCCGGTCAGCGTATCAATCACGCCATACGGATACACCGCGCCAGAAGATCCCTGGTAAACCCGCTTTTCCAGAAACATTGGGTTGGCATCTTCTTCACCCGCCGTCCACGTTGGGAGGGTGATCGTTTCTTGCCAGACTTTAACTGAACCGTACATGCCGCTCTCCACTCAATAAGAAAAAGTAAAAATTCAACTTGATGCTATTCTGCGGCAGTTAAGTGGCGCTAAAATGCGCAATGCTCACGCAATATAGTTAAGGGAGTTAAGTGAATGCAGCGTTCGGGGTTCAACAACGCCAGGGTTCGTCAGGCGAATAAGCAGATCTTTTTGTCGCACCTGTGGCGGGAAAAGCAGCTCAGCAAGTCACAGCTGGCGCAGCTCACCAGCCTGTCGATCCCGGCGGTCAGCAATATCCTCGAAGAGCTAATGGATGAGGGGAGAATCAGTCATTCGCGAAAAACCTTAAGCCAGCGCGGTTTGAGCAGCGGCAGCTATCATTTGCCAGAAAAAGGCGCATGGACGCTATGTATCAACGTCACCCCTACCAGTATCACCAGCCAACTGGCGGACGCACGGCTGGTTGCCATCGGCGACTGGCGTCATGAGGTCATTAAGCCGGAAACCCCCAAAGCGCTGCTGTCAGCCCTTGCTGCACACTGGCGGGAATACCGTCGACAATTTCCCGAGGTCACGATTAATCTGGCGCTCGGCGTTCACGGCCAGGTTGATCCGATCACCGGCGCATCAAAAACCATGCCCCAGGCCCCGTGGAAAACACCGGTGGAAATAAAATATCTGCTGGAAGAGATGCTCGGCGTACAGGTCCGCCTGGACAATGACTGCGTGATGCTGGCGCTGGCCGAAAAATGGCAAAACCCAGCGGCTAACGGTGATTTTTGCGTGATTAACGTTGATTACGGTATCGGCTCATCGTTTGTGATTAACGACAATATCTGGCGCGGTAGTCTGTATGGCAGCGGCCAGATTGGACACACCATCGTTCATCCCGATGGAATTGCCTGTGACTGCGGTCGCTATGGCTGTCTGGAAACGGTGGCATCATTGAGCGCGTTGAAAAAACAGGCCCGCGTGTGGATGAAATCGCAGCCGACGTCCCTTTACGATCCGGAAACACTCACCACCGACCAGCTTATTACTGCCTGGCAGAACGGTGATGTTCGTATTCAGGCCTGGGCCGAGCATGCCGCCAGCGCCATTGGGCTTAGTTTATATAACTTTCTGAATATACTGAATATTAATCAGATATGGTTGTACGGTCGTAGCTGTGCTTTTGGCGATAGCTGGCTCAATACCTTGGTGCAGCAAACTGGGTTTAACCCGTTTGATCACGGTGATAACCCGCGCGCCAGAGCGACTCAGATAAGCTTCGGCCAGCTCAATCGTGCCCAGCAACTCATGGGAATTGGCTATCTGTATGTCGAGTCACAGCTCAGCGAGTTGTAACCATTACATCGTCAGACTCACGGCCAAACGTTCATGTACCGTGGCGATAAAATCGGTCAGTGCCGGTTTGAGCGATCCTTTTTTCCACGCCATCAGCAACGCGATGGTTGGGACATCACCAATAATTGGCCGAAAAACCACCTGTCCGGTATTAAAATTATTCATATAACCGGGTATCAAAGTCACCCCCAACCCCATGCCGACCAGGTTCATGGTCACCAGAATGTTGGTTGCCACTTGCACAATGTTAGGCTGGCTTTTTTGCTGCTGAAACCAGTTTTTGACAATCATCGCTAACGCGCCGGAATAGGCCGGATCGGTGCTGACAAAATTCACGCCGTGTAGTTGTTCTGCGGAGATTGCCTGCTCATCAGCTAACGGATGATTCACCGGTAACACAACTACCAACGGCTCATGAATCAGCTCCAGATAGTCCAGATCCGGGCTGTACACCGGATGGCGCATTAAGCCAACGTCCAGCTCTCCGCTGAGGATCTTCTCTTCCTGCTCGGTGGTGATCAGACTCACCAGTTCAATGTGCGTATCCGGTTGCTTCAAACGAAACAAAGGCAGCACCTTCGGCAACAGATTGACCTCTGCAGAAGGGACAAAGCCAATGGAGAAATGATTATCTTCCTGCACCGTTCTACGGGCACGAACTTTGGCGTTTTCCGCCTGTTCGAGGATCGCCAGCGCATCCTGTAAAAAGCACTCACCGGCCGCCGTCAGCGCAACTTTTCGTTTATCCCGCACCAGCAACGGAACGCCCACGCAAGTTTCCAGATCGCGGATCTGGCTGCTTAACGACGGCTGAGAGGTATGCAGCTTTTCTGCCGCTCGGGTGAAATTCAGCGCCTGCGCCACCGCTACGAAATAGCGTAAGTGCCTCAGTTCCATGCCCTTCTCCTTGTTATCGAAAAAATGTCTCAACTGGTAGAAATTTACTATTTCACAGATTGATAACTAACCAGCAACATCCTTAAGGTACAAAAAAAGAAGGTCAATACATCTTAGCTTTCAGGATTAAAAAATATGACCACACCCTCAAATTTAGACATCTACCAACTGATCGACACGCAAAACGGTCGCGTAACCCCACGAATTTATACCGACCCTGAAATTTACCAACTGGAGCTGGAACGCATCTTCGGACGCTGCTGGTTATTTCTCGCCCACGAAAGCCAAATCCCCAAACCCGGTGATTTTTTTAACACCTACATGGGCGAGGATGCGGTTGTGGTGGTTCGCCAGAAAGACGGCAGCATCAAAGCGTTTCTCAACCAGTGTCGCCACCGCGCGATGCGCGTCAGCTACGCCGACTGCGGCAATACCCGCGCCTTCACCTGTCCGTATCACGGCTGGTCGTACGGCATTAACGGCGAGCTGATCGACGTGCCGCTGGAGCCGCGCGCTTATCCGCAAGGTTTATGCAAATCGCATTGGGGACTGAATGAAGTGCCTGGCGTAGAGAGCTACAAGGGACTGATTTTCGGCAACTGGGATACCTCCGCACCAACGCTTCGCGATTATCTCGGTGACATCGCCTGGTATCTCGACGGCGTGCTCGACCGCCGTGAAGGCGGCACCGAAATCGTCGGTGGCGTACAAAAGTGGACCATCGATTGTAACTGGAAATTCCCCGCCGAACAGTTTGCCAGCGACCAGTATCACGCGCTGTTCAGCCATGCCTCTGCGGTGCAGGTGCTGGGAGCGAAAGACGACGGTAGCGATAAGCGCCTCGGCGATGGTCAGACCGCCCGCCCGGTGTGGGAAACCGCCAAAGACGCGCTACAGTTCGGTCAGGACGGGCACGGCAGCGGATTTTTCTTTACTGAGAATCCTGATGCCAACGTCTGGGTCGATGGTGAGGTCTCCAGCTACTACCGCGACACCTACGCGGAAGCCGAACAACGCTTGGGCAAGGTTCGCGCCCTGCGTCTGGCCGGTCACAACAACATTTTCCCCACGCTTTCCTGGCTCAACGGTACCGCCACGCTGCGCGTCTGGCACCCGCGTGGGCCGGACCAGGTTGAGGTGTGGGCGTTCTGTATTACCGACAAAGCCGCCTCTGATGAAGTGAAAGCCGCGTTTGAAAACAGCGCCACACGGGCTTTTGGCCCCGCCGGGTTCCTGGAGCAGGACGACTCGGAAAACTGGTGTGAAATTCAAAAACTGCTGAAAGGTCATCGCGCACGCAACACGAAATTGTGTCTGGAAATGGGGCTTGGCCAGGAGAAACGTCGTGAAGACGGCATTCCGGGGATCACCAACTACATCTTTTCTGAAACCGCCGCGCGTGGCATGTACCAACGCTGGGCCGATTTGCTCAGCAGCGAAAGCTGGCAGGAAGTGCACGAGAAAACCGCCGCCTACCAGCAGGAGGTGATGAAATGAGCACTTTAGTTTCTCTCGAACTGCATCATCGCATCAGCCAGTTTCTGTATGAAGAAGCGCGTATGCTCGACGACTGGCAGTTTCGCGACTGGCTGGCGCAGCTGGATGACGACATTCGCTACACCATGCGTACCACGGTCAACGCCCAGACGCGCGACCGCCGCAAAGGCGTGCAGCCACCAACCACCTGGATTTTCAACGACAACAAAGACCAGCTTGAGCGCCGCATCGCGCGGCTGGAAACCGGCATGGCCTGGGCGGAAGAACCGCCGTCGCGTACCCGTCATCTGATTAGTAACTTACAAATCAGCGAAACCGACGTGCCCGACGTGTTCGCCGTGCGCCTCAACTATCTGCTGTATCGCGCGCAAAAAGAGCGGGACGAGACGTTTTACGTCGGCACGCGCGTGGACAAAGTCCGTCGTTTGCCCGGCGATGAGTGGCGCTTACTGGCGCGTGAGATCGTGCTGGATCAAGCGGTGATCACCTCCCATAACCTGAGTGTACTGTTCTGATGAGCCGTGTATTTGCCTGCCCTGTAGGGGATTTGCCGGAGGGTGAAGCGCTCCGGCTTGATACCTCGCCCGTCATCGCGCTGTTCAATGTTGGCGGCGAGTTCTATGCCATTAACGATCGCTGTAGCCACGGTAACGCCTCGATGTCGGAAGGTTATCTGGAAGAAGACGCTACGGTGGAATGCCCACTGCATGCCGCCAGCTTCTGCCTGAAAACCGGCAAGGCGTTGTGTTTACCCGCCACCGATCCGCTAACCACCTACGCAGTATATGTGGACGGTAGCGATGTGTTTGTTGATATTCCGGAGGACGCCAGATGAGCGATTTACGCGATAACGTGGTCTTTATCACTGGCGGCGGCTCCGGCCTTGGCCTGGCGCTGGTCGAGCGTTTCATCGAAGAAGGTGCGCAGGTCGCCACGCTGGAACTGTCGCCAGCTAAAGTTGCCAGTCTGCGTCAGCGCTTTGGCGAACATGTACTGGCAATCGAAGGCAACGTCACCTGCTACGCCGACTATCAGCGCGCGGTGGATCAAATCCTCACAGCGTTTGGCAAGCTGGACTGTTTTATCGGTAATGCGGGCATATGGGATCACAACGCCTCGCTGGTCAATACGCCTGCAGACGTACTGGAGAGCGGCTTTCATGAGCTGTTTAACGTCAACGTGCTGGGTTATCTGCTGGGGGCGAAAGCCTGTGCCCCGGCACTTATCGCCAGCGAAGGCAGCATCATCTTTACCTTGTCCAATGCGTCATGGTATCCCGGCGGCGGCGGCCCTCTGTATACCGCCTCTAAACATGCGGCTACCGGGCTGATTCGCCAGTTGGCCTACGAGCTGGCGCCAAAGGTACGTGTTAACGGTGTCGGTCCGTGCGGTATGGCGACAGATCTACGCGGCCCGCAGGCGTTGGGACAAAACGATACATCGATTATGCAGTCGCTGACACCAGAAAAAATCGCCGCTATTTTGCCGCTACAGTTTTTCCCTGAGCCTGCGGATTTTACCGGTCCGTATGTGATGCTGGCGTCAAAACGCAACAACCGCACATTAAGTGGCGTAATGATCAATGCCGACGCCGGTCTGGGTATTCGCGGTATTCGTCACGTTGCCGCCGGACTGGATCTCTGAGGAGGCGTTATGAACCAAAAAACTATCGCTATCGTCGGCGGCGGCCAGGCTGCTGCTATGGCTGCTGCCGCACTGCGCCAGCAGGGATTTGACGGCGAATTACACCTGTTTTCCGATGAGCAGCATCTGCCCTATGAACGTCCACCGCTCTCCAAAGCGATGCTGCTGGACGACAATCCGCAACTTCAGCCGATACTCCCCGCTGACTGGTGGCGGGAACACAACGTACAGCTGCATCTGGGTGTTACTGTACAGACGCTCGGCCGCCAAACGCATCAGTTGGTGCTGGCTGATGGGCAGAGTTATCCGTGGGATCGGCTACTGATTGCGACGGGCGCTGCGGCACGCCCCCTTCCGCTGTTAGATAAGCTGGGCGATCGATGCTTTACTCTGCGTCATACCGCTGATGCCGAGCGCCTGCGCGACACTTTGTTGCCGGGTAAGTCGATTGTCATTGTCGGTGCGGGCACCATTGGTCTGGAACTGGCGGCCAGCGCGACTCAACGAGGCTGTCAGGTGACAGTGGTGGAGCTGGCACCAACGGTCATGGGCCGTAACGCGCCTGCTCCGGTGCGCGACTACCTGCTTGCCCGCCACCAGCAGGCGGGCGTGCGGGTGTTACTTAACAGCGCCATTGAACACGCCGAAGCGGGAGAGTGTCTCTCGCTGATGCTGCAAAACGGCGAGACGCTGCTGGCCGATGTGATGGTTTACGGCATCGGTATCGTGGCGAATGATGCGCTGGCCCGCGAAGCGGGGCTGGAGACGGCGAACGGCATTATCGTTGATAGCGCCAGCACCACCTCCGATCCGGACATTTTCGCCGCCGGTGACGTAGCGATAACGCGCAAGCCCGACGGTTCGTTAGTACGCATGGAAAGCTGGGAAAACGCCAATTTTCAGGCACAGATTGCCGCCGCCGCAATGCTAAATCTGCCGTTGCCGGAGAAGACACCTGGCTGGTTCTGGACCGACCAATTTAATGACAACCTACAATTTGTTGGCGAAATGCAGGGAGAAAGCTGGTTCATACGCGGCAATTCAGATGCGCATAAAGCAATATGGTTTAACCTGCAGGATGGCGTGATTGTCGGCGCAGTAACGTTGAATCAGGGACGAGAAATACGTTTATTGAGAAAATGGATTCAGGCAAAGAAAAAGCCACCAATGGCGGCTTTAGTCGATGAAACAATCTTGCTTAAGTCAATATAACTGCCGGATGGCACTTCGTTTATCCGGCCTACATGTGAGTTACCTGTAGGCCGGATAAGGTGTTTACACCGCCATCCAGCAATCAGTATGGCTTACGCGTAAACCGGGAAGCGTGCGCAGATATCCAGAACTTTACCTTTGACGCGCTCGATTACGGCTTCGTCATTGATGTTGTCCAGCACATCACACATCCAGCCAGCCAGCTCTTTCGCTTCCGCTTCTTTGAAGCCACGGCGAGTGATTGCCGGAGAACCGATACGGATACCGGAAGTCACAAACGGGCTCTTCGGATCGTTCGGTACGCTGTTTTTGTTAACGGTGATGTTAGCGCGGCCCAGCGCGGCATCAGCTTCTTTACCGGTCAGGTTTTTATCAACCAGATCCAGCAGGAACAGGTGGTTTTCAGTACCGCCAGAAACCACTTTGTAGCCACGGTTCAGGAACACTTCCACCATCGCTTTGGCGTTTTTAGCAACCTGCTGCTGGTAAACCTTGAACTCAGGCTCCATCGCTTCTTTCAGCGCCACGGCTTTCGCTGCGATCACGTGCATCAGCGGGCCGCCCTGCGCGCTTGGGAACACAGCAGAGTTCAGTTTTTTGTACAGCTCTTCGTCACCGCCTTTCGCCAGGATCAGGCCACCGCGTGGACCCGCCAGGGTTTTGTGGGTGGTGGTGGTCACAACGTGTGCGTGTGGAACCGGGTTCGGATAAACGCCTGCGGCAATCAGACCCGCAACGTGCGCCATATCGACGAACAGGTATGCGCCGATGCTGTCAGCGATTTCACGCATTTTTGCCCAGTCAACAACGCCGGAGTAAGCAGAGAAGCCACCGATGATCATCTTCGGTTTGTGCTCTTTGGCCTGCTTCGCCATGTCTTCGTAGTCAATTTTGCCGGACTCATCAATACCGTAAGGGATGATGTTGTACAGTTTGCCGGAGAAGTTAACCGGGGAGCCGTGAGTCAGGTGGCCGCCTTGTGCCAGGTTCATACCCAGAACGGTATCACCCGGTTGCAGCAGAGCGGTGTAAACAGCGAAGTTAGCCTGAGAACCAGAGTGCGGCTGTACGTTAGCGTAGTCAGCGCCAAACAGCTCTTTTGCACGATCGATAGCCAGTTGCTCAACGATATCAACGTACTCGCAACCGCCGTAGTAGCGTTTGCCCGGATAACCTTCAGCATATTTGTTGGTCAGCTGAGAACCCTGCGCCTGCATAACACGCGGGCTGGTGTAGTTTTCGGAGGCGATCAGTTCGATGTGCTCTTCCTGACGTACTTTTTCCTGCTCCATAGCCTGCCACAGTTCGGCATCATAATCGGCAATGTTCATTTCACGCTTTAACATCCGCATCTCCTGACTCAGCTAACAATAGAATTTCGGCCTAAAAAGGCAGTCCCGTTGGACGACGGCCAACAGTATAACCGAATCATTCTTCGATAACAGGTCTTGACAAAGGATTTTACGCAAACGATTACCTTCACGGCACGCAAGGCTTTGGAGAACAAAGGTCTGCTGAATTTCAACGGATTTCTTTTCAGGTTTGTGATGCAGATTTTTCACGATGTAACCTTTACAACGCAAAGTTACAAAGAACCATTTACAATGCAGGGGTATTTTTTATAAGATGCATTTGACATACATCATTAAAGTCTCAGATAAAGGAAGACCGTATGCTTGACGCACAAACCATCGCTACAGTGAAAGCCACCATTCCCCTGCTGGTTGAAACAGGTCCGAAGCTGACCGCACATTTCTATGATCGCATGTTTACGCATAACCCAGAGCTGAAAGAAATTTTCAACATGAGTAACCAGCGTAATGGCGATCAGCGCGAGGCTCTGTTTAACGCGATTGCCGCGTATGCCAGCAATATCGAAAACCTGGCGGCGCTGTTGCCAGCGGTTGAGAAAATCGCGCAAAAGCATACCAGTTTCCAGATTAAACCAGAGCAGTACAACATCGTGGGTGGTCATTTGCTGGCAACGCTGGACGAAATGTTCAGCCCAGGCCAGGAAGTTCTGGATGCGTGGGGTAAAGCGTATGGCGTACTGGCGAACGTTTTCATCAACCGTGAAGCGCAAATCTATAGCGAAAATGCCAATAAAAATGGCGGCTGGGAAGGTACCCGTCCTTTCCGCATCGTGGCAAAAACCCCACGCAGTGCACTGATCACCAGCTTTGAGTTTGAACCTGTCGATGGTGGCGCAGTAGCTGAATATCATCCGGGACAATACCTGGGCGTCTGGCTGAAGCCGGAAGGTTTCCCGCATCAGGAAATTCGTCAGTACTCACTGACCCGTAAGCCTGATGGCAAAGGCTATCGTATTGCCGTTAAGCGTGAAGACGGTGGTCAGGTTTCCACCTGGCTGCACAACCATGCGAATGTTGGCGACGTTGTTCACCTGGCCGCACCTGCGGGCGATTTCTTTATGGACGTCGCGACCGACACCCCGGTATCTCTGATCTCCGCGGGCGTGGGACAAACCCCAATGCTGGCGATGCTGGACACGTTGGCGAAAGCGAAGCATACGGCGCAGGTTAACTGGTTCCACGCGGCAGAAAATGGCGATGTACATGCCTTCGCTGATGAAGTAAATGAACTCGGCAAAACGCTGCCACGCTTTAGTGCGCACACCTGGTATCGTGAGCCAACCGAAACCGATCGCGCGAAAGGTGCGTTTGATAGCGTAGGTCTGATGGATTTGAACAAGCTGGAAAGCGCAATCAGCGATCCGGCGATGCAGTTTTATCTGTGCGGTCCGGTTGGTTTCATGCAGTTCGCCGCGAAGCAGCTGGTCGGCCTGGGCGTGAAAAACGAGAACATTCATTACGAATGCTTCGGTCCGCATAAAGTCTTGTAATGTATTACGCGAGTAGGCCGGATAAGGCGTTTACGCCGCCATCCGGCAATCACTCGGCCTGATGCGCTACGCTTGTCAGGCCGACAAATTAACGGCGCGGCTTAGATTGCCGCGTCGTCTTCTTCACCGGTACGAATACGAATAACGCGAGCCACGTCGAAGACAAAAATCTTACCGTCGCCGATCTTGCCGGTCTGGGCAGTACGGATAATGGTGTCGACGCAGGTATCGACGATGTCGTCGGTAACCACAATTTCAATTTTTACCTTCGGCAGAAAATCCACCATATATTCCGCGCCACGGTACAGCTCGGTATGGCCTTTCTGACGGCCAAAGCCTTTCACTTCCGTTACCGTCATCCCGGTGATACCGACTTCTGCCAGCGCTTCGCGGACGTCGTCCAGCTTGAAGGGTTTAATAATCGCATCAATCTTTTTCATGCTATTCCTTGAAAAGGTCGCCTGTCTTTTGATCGAATAAAGCTAACATAATCCGCAGATTTATTCTTTGAAATCGTTTGCATCCAGCTCGTGTCGAGAAAGCAACTTATAGAATTCGGTGCGGTTGCGCCCCGCCATTCTTGCCGCGTGAGTCACATTGCCCTTGGTGATTTGCAGCAGCTTACGCAGATAGTTGAGCTCAAACTGGTTACGCGCCTCAACAAATGTCGGCAGCGCGGTGTTTTCCCCTTCCAGCGCCTGCTCCACCAGCGCGTCGCTGATCACTGGCGAAGAGGTCAACGCCACGCACTGCTCAATTACGTTGACCAGCTGACGCACATTGCCCGGCCAGCTGGCGGTCATTAACCGCTTCATGGCATCGGTTGAAAAGGCGCGTACGAACGGTTTGTGCCGTTCAGCAGACTGGCGCAGCAGATGGTTCGCCAGCAGCGGAATATCTTCCGTACGCTCGGCCAGCGCAGGGATCTTGAGGCTCACCACGTTGAGGCGATAGTACAAATCCTCGCGAAATTCGCCCCGAGCCATCGCTTTGGGTAAATCGCGGTGGGTCGCAGAAACGATCCGCACATCAATGTCGATATCGCGGTTACTGCCCAACGGTCTGACTTTTCGTTCCTGCAATACGCGCAGCAGTTTCACCTGTAACGGTGCAGGCATATCGCCAATCTCATCGAGAAAAAGCGTGCCGCCTTCCGCGGCCTGAAACAGCCCTTCACGATTACTCACCGCGCCGGTAAAAGCGCCGCGCGCATGACCAAACAGTTCAGACTCCAGCAGTTGTTCCGGCAACGCGCCACAGTTAATGGCAATAAAGGGCTTGTGGCTGCGCGGGCTGGCGTTGTGAATAGCCTGGGCGAAAACTTCTTTCCCGGTTCCGCTTTGGCCGTTGATCAAGACACTAACATCCGACTGCGCCACCATTCGCGCCTGTTCCAGCAGACGTAGCATCAGCGGGCTACGGGTGACAATGGACTCACGCCAACTGTCATCAGTAGCAGGCGCAGACTGTTCCAGCGCCCCGTCAATCGCGTGATATAACGCGTCCTTGTCGACTGGCTTAGTGAGAAAACTGAAGACCCCTTGCTGGGTCGCCGCAACGGCGTCCGGGATGGAGCCGTGAGCGGTCAGGATAATCACCGGCATGCCCGGCTGCACTTTCTGGATTTCAGTAAACAGCTGCATGCCATCCATTTCATCCATGCGCAGATCGCTGATAACCAGATCCACTTTTTCACGGTTCAGTACCCGTAACCCTTCCTGCCCACTTTCCGCGGTCACGACGCTGTAGCCTTCGCTGGTCAGCCGCATTCCAAGTAATTTCAACAGGCCCGGATCGTCATCCACCAACAGCAGATGTGCGGGCTTACGGCTTATCATGGCGTAACCTCATCGGCAGACGGCGCTGCGCCTTCTTCGTTATCAGGCGTAGTGAGTTTATCGTTCCCGTGCGGCGCATCAGGATTGTAGTTACCGGCGGGTTTGCGCGTTGAAAGCTGGCGCTCAATATCGGTCAGATTCTCCAGCTTGCGGGTCGTGAGATCGAGCTGGGACTGCAAATGTTGTTGCTGTTGACGCAGCGTATCGAGATCGCTGTCTGACGACTGCTGGAGCTTACTGTAGCGCAGGCGCTCTTCGGCAAGCTGTAACTGCAACATTTGATTACGGAACCAGGCCTGATAAAGCGGTCGAACCTGACTCGGAATTTGTGGGCTTAACGCGTCGAGATGCGTAACTGCCTCTCGCCGTTCAGGCGGGGTAATGCGGGCGTTATCAAGCAGGATCCCGCGTTTGAAAGCGCCCTGCCAGGTATCCGTGAGCTGAGCACTGGCTTCACTGCGCGCCTGTACCGGCATCATGCGATCGGCACAGTCCATCGCCCGCAGCCAGTACAGCGGGTTGGTTTCTGTGGACTGGCCAGACAGCGACCAGATATCCGTACAGTCGGTTGCAAGGTAGTCCGCCAGTTGATTAGGCGGAATTTTCTCCTGCGAAGGATCGCCGATAATATGATTCACCGCGTTCGGGACGCAACCAACCAGTGCCAGGCACGGCAGGCTTGCGAGGATGACGCGATGAAGAAAATGTCGTTTAAGCATTCGGGCAACAACGTATGGCATACTCACCAGACTTAGGTTTATTTTAGTGATTTTTCGCAGCAGCTAGCGGCAGTTCTATGCGAAAACAAACGTTTTGCGCATGGTCATCAACCAGATACAGTTTGCCCCGCATACGGCGAATGCAATCTCTGGCAATGCTTAGCCCCAACCCGCTTCCTTTTACCGCCCCTTTTCGCTGATGGCTACCCTGGAAAAAAGGCTCGAAGATCATGGTCTGTTCTGCTTCAGGGATCGGTGTGCCGGTATTCATTACATCGATGTATACCGTTGATCCATGCAAACTGCTGCGGATCCAAATGTTACCGGATTCAGCGCCGTAGTGCACCGCATTGGAATAAAGATTGTCCAGCACGCTCATCAACAGCATCGGTTCTGCCAGGCAGGCGTTCACCGCAAGCGCAACATCAGTATGTATCATTTTGGCGCGAGCGGGCAGGCTATGCGCAGAAACAACGCTTTCCACCAGCGGCGCGATTTCCACACTTTCAAGCTCAGCCTCATCATCCGCGAACTTGCGGTTGTAATCGAGAAGTTGCTCAATCAGTTTTTGCAAGTTGCGGCTGCTGTCATCGAGGATGCCGACCACCTCTTTTTGCTCCGGTGTTAACGGGCCCACTACCTGATCGGCCAGCAATTCGGTACCTTCACGCATACTCGCCAGCGGTGTTTTCAGCTCATGAGAAAGATGGCGTAAAAACTGATGCCGTTGCGACTCAAGCCAGGAGAGGCGTTCACTTAACCAGATAATACGCTGCCCCACGGATCGCAGCTCGCGGGGCCCAGTTAATAATACGCTATCGCCCAACGAGCGCCCTTCTCCCAGACGGTTGATCATCCGTTCGATGCCCTTCACCGGACCGATAATCATACGGGTAAACAACAGCACCATCGCCAGGCTAAGGAGAAACAGCACCAGTGCCTGCCAGCCAAAAAACTGCCCGCGTTCGGCTATTTCCTGCTGTAACTGCTGGCCACGAGAAAAGACGACGGTACGCGTCGCTTGCACCATCTCGGTATTGGCATTGGCGAACGCTTCCAGCCGTGCAGCCGACACACTGTCAGGGCCGCTGTTTTTACACTGCAACTGCGCGAGATCGTTAAGATCCTGACGCAACGCCTGGTAGAGCTTGGTATCTGGCAACACCCCCGCATGCGCATCCAGCATATCGCTGTAGCGTTTACGCTGACTTTGGTAGACCTTGGCCAACGTTGAGTCATCAAGCACACAGTATTGCCTATAGCTGCGCTCCATCTCCAGCGCAGCATTGGTCATCGCTTCACTGCGTCTGGCGTCAATCAGCGTGGTGCGGTTCGTCAGCGCAGCCTGCGCGCTCAGGGCATTCAGACTTTGCCACGCCTGCCAGGCCAAAACTAACAACGGCAACAGGATCAGCAAAAATGCCAACATCACCAATTGACGTAAAGATCGGGGGAAAACTGACCAGCGCTTCAAGGCGTTACTCTCAATGGACAGGAATAGGTTGATGCTAACTGAGGGGAACGCCAGATACAACAAAGCCGGGATTAACCCGGCTTTGTTGCGGAATAAGGCGGTGCCTAACTCGACGTTTCGCCCGGAGGTTGATATGAGCTTCGCTAATATCAGATGTTGGACGGCAGGCACCTTGTTGTGCGTCATTCGAAGTTTATGTAGCACGTCCCGAAGGGGCTGACATAAGAAGGTGAATGAGCCACTGGTTAATATTATGCAGCATCTGTGCCAATATTCAAAACACTTTATTAACACAATGATAAATATAGAAAATATGATTATTTATATGAGAAATGATATTGTCCATTTTTCACCCACACCGTCGCCAATCAGCAACACCTGTAACACTTAAAAATAAATTCGTTTTAAATCAAATAATTAAATGTCTCTTTTTGGCGACAATGTAACCTTATCTATGTCGGCATTTCCCGACACTTTACTTTTAGGTGCAAGCGCTGAGTTTATTGCCGGTTAGCGGCGTGAACGCCTTATCCGGCCTACAACCGCATTTCCCCGTAAGCCTGATAAGCGTAGCGTTATCAGGCGGCAGACAAAAAAAAGCCCCTCACAAGAGGGGCTTGATGATCATAGGCTAATTATCCAAGCTGTTTACGCGCGTTGCGGAAGATACGCATCCACGGGCTGTCCTCGCCCCAATTTTCCGGGTGCCAGGAGTTGCTCACGGTACGGAACACACGTTCTGGGTGCGGCATCATAATGGTGACGCGACCATTTTCAGTGGTCACAGCAGTAATACCATTCGGCGAACCGTTCGGGTTAGCCGGGTAAGCCTCGGTCACCTTACCGAAGTTATCGACGTAGCGCAGTGCCACCAGACCTTTGCTCTCAAGCTGAGCCAGATGCGCACCGTCACGCACTTCCACACGACCTTCACCGTGAGAAACGGCAATCGGCATCATCGACCCCACCATATCGGCAAGCAGTAAGGACGGGCTTTGCGTCACTTCGACCAGGCTGAAGCGGGCTTCAAAGCGGTCGGAGTGGTTACGCACAAAGCGCGGCCACAGGTCGCTTCCTGGGATTAGCTCACGCAGGTTAGACATCATCTGGCAACCGTTACACACCCCGAGCGCCAGGGTTTGCGGGCGATGGAAGAAGGTTTCGAACTCATCACGCACGCGGTTGTTGAACAAAATTGACTTCGCCCAACCTTCCCCTGCGCCGAGTACATCGCCGTAAGAGAAGCCGCCGCAGGCTACCAGCGCCTGGAAGTTACCCAAGCCGATGCGTCCCCCCAGCAGATCGCTCATGTGTACATCGATGGCGTCAAAGCCCGCACGGTGGAAAGCTGCCGCCATTTCGACGTGGGAGTTAACGCCCTGCTCGCGCAGCACGGCCACTTTCGGACGCGCACCGGTGGCGATATACGGCGCGGCAACATCGTCGTTAATATCGAACGTCAGTTTGACGTTGAGACCCGGATCGGCATCGTTGGTTTTAGCGTCGTGTTCCTGATCGGCGCATTCCGGGTTATCGCGCAGACGTTGCATCTGCCAGGTGGTTTCCGCCCACCACATACGCATCGTGGTGCGACTTTCGCTGAACACCGCATGACCATCTGCTTCGACCACGAAGCGGTCGCCCTGCACGGCTTTCCCCAGATAGTGCACGCAATCGGCCAGGCCATGTTGAGCCAGCAACGCCTCAACCGCTTCACGATCACCTGCGCGAACCTGAATCACCGCGCCCAGCTCTTCGTTAAACAGCGCCGCCAGACGATCTTCCCCCAGAGAGTGGATATCAGCTTCAATACCGCAGTGACCAGTGAAGGCCATTTCCGCCAGCGTCACCAGCAAGCCACCGTCGGAGCGATCGTGGTAGGCCAGCAGCTTACGTTGTGCGACCAGCGCCTGAATGGCGTCGTAGAAGCCTTTCAGTTGCGCTACGTTACGCACATCGGCAGGCTTATCCCCCAGTTGACGGTAAACCTGCGCCAGCGCCGTCGCACCAAGCGCGTTGTGACCCAGACCAAGGTCAATCAGCAACAGGGCGTTATCTTCAGTAGAAAGCTGCGGGGTAATGGTGTGGCGCACATCTTCCACGCGGGCAAAGGCGGTGATCACCAGCGATAGCGGCGAGGTCATTTCACGCTGTTCGTTGCCTTCCTGCCAGCGGGTTTTCATCGACATAGAGTCTTTGCCCACCGGAATGGTCAGGCCAAGCGCCGGACATAATTCTTCCCCAACGGCTTTTACCGCTTCGTACAGTCCGGCGTCTTCGCCAGGGTGACCTGCAGCCGCCATCCAGTTGGCCGACAGTTTAATGCGTTTGATATCGCCAATCTGCGTTGCCGCAATGTTGGTCAGCGCCTCACCTACAGCCAGACGCGCAGAGGCTGAGAAGTCGAGCAATGCGACTGGCGCGCGCTCGCCGAGAGACATCGCTTCGCCGTAGTAGCTATCGAGGCTTGCGGTAGTGACCGCGCAGTTGGCGACCGGGATCTGCCATGGACCAACCATCTGGTCACGCGCCACCATACCGGTAACGGTACGGTCACCGATAGTCACGAGGAACGTTTTCTCCGCGACAGTTGGCAGATGCAGCACGCGGTTAACCGCATCTGCAATCGAGATTTCACTACGATTCAGGGCATCGCCTTTGGCTTTCAGCGTCTGCACATCGCGGGTCATTTTCGGTGTTTTACCCAGCAGCACATCGAGTGGCATGTCGATCGGCTGGTTGTCGAAGTGGCTGTCGCTCAAGGTCAGATGCTGTTCTTCGGTAGCTTCACCGATGACCGCGTACGGCGCGCGTTCACGCTTACACAGCTCATCGAACAGCGGAAGCTGGTCAGCAGCAACCGCCAGCACGTAGCGCTCCTGTGACTCGTTACACCAGATTTCCAGCGGGCTCATACCCGGCTCATCGCTGAGGATATCGCGCAGCTGGAACTTACCGCCGCGACCGCCATCGCTTACCAGCTCCGGCATGGCGTTAGACAGGCCACCCGCGCCAACGTCATGGATAAACAGAATTGGGTTCGCATCACCCATCTGCCAGCAACGGTCGATAACTTCCTGGCAACGACGTTCCATTTCCGGGTTGTCACGCTGTACAGAAGCGAAATCAAGATCGGCATCAGACTGGCCGGAAGCCATAGAGGAGGCTGCCCCGCCACCAAGGCCAATGTTCATCGCCGGGCCGCCGAGGACGATCAGCTTGGCGCCAACGACGATCTCGCCCTTCTGCACGTGATCGGCACGGATGTTACCGATCCCGCCTGCCAGCATGATCGGTTTATGGTAACCGCGCAGCTCTTCGCCGTTATGGCTGTTGACCTTTTCTTCATAGGTACGGAAGTAGCCGGTCAGCGCCGGGCGACCAAATTCGTTGTTAAACGCCGCGCCGCCCAGCGGGCCTTCAGTCATGATGTCGAGCGCGGTGACAATACGATCCGGCTTACCAAAGTCCTCTTCCCAAGGCTGTTCAAAGCCAGGAATACGCAGGTTGGAGACGGAGAAGCCTACCAGCCCGGCTTTCGGTTTTGCACCACGACCGGTTGCACCCTCATCGCGGATTTCTCCGCCGGAGCCGGTTGCCGCACCTGGCCACGGAGAGATAGCCGTCGGGTGGTTATGAGTTTCTACCTTCATCAGGATGTGGGCTGGTTCCTGATGGAAATCGTAGCGGCCGGTTTTGTGATCGGCAAAATAGCGGCCCACTTCAGAACCTTCCATTACCGCGGCGTTGTCTTTATAGGCAGACAGCACGTGGTCCGGCGTGGTTTCGAAGGTATTCTTGATCATCTTGAACAGCGACTTAGGCTGTTGTTTACCGTCGATAACCCAGTCGGCGTTAAAAATCTTGTGGCGGCAGTGCTCGGAGTTGGCCTGCGCAAACATGTACAGTTCAATGTCGTTCGGGTTGCGCCCCAGTTTGGTGAACGCATCCTGCAGATAGTCAATTTCGTCTTCCGCCAGCGCCAGACCCAGACGCAGGTTAGCGTCGATCAGCGCCTGACGTCCCTCACCCAGTAGATCAACGCTGGAGACCGGCGCCGGTTGGTGATGGACAAACAGTTTTTCGGCATCGTTCAGCGCAGAGAAAACCGTTTCCATCATTCGGTCGTGCAGTTCGTCGGCCACCATCTGCCATTGCTCAGCGGTCAGTGTAGAGGCTTCTACATACCAGGCAATGCCACGTTCCAGGCGGCTAATCTGATGCAGACCGCAGTTGTGGGCAATATCAGTCGCTTTAGAAGACCACGGGGAGATGGTGCCAGGGCGAGGCGTAACCAGCAGCAGTTTTCCTTCCGGGGCGTGGCTTTGCAGAGCAGGACCATATTTCAGCAGGCGTGCAAGCTGCGCGTGCTCATCTTCATTTAACGGTGCATTCAGATCGGCAAAATGGACGTACTCGGCGTAAATATTGTGGACCTGGAGGTTGGCAGCCTGAAAACGTGCCAGCAGTTTGTTAATACGGAATGCAGACAGTGCAGGTGAACCACGCAGAATTTCCATCATAAGTCTCTCGTCTTCTAAGCTTTCGGTGTGCCCAAGTGGGGAAACGGGCGTCATTATAAAGAATCTACCGCGCCGACGAAACCGTTTGCGTCGAAATAAAATCACGACCGTCACTTATCATCAAATGCGGTCAGATTTCTGAATAAGTTGCCAACTGACGCAAGTTTAAGCAAAATGCCGTTCATTAATGACGACTTCACTTCTTAATCAACACCACAGCAGGCAGAGAAAACGTACGGTTCAGAGAATTAACTAATTGAAAAAATTAAAGATTAATTATCTGTTCATCGGCATATTGACGCTGTTGTTGGCAGCGGCCCTTTGGCCATCTATTCCCTGGTTCGGTAAAGCCGAAAATCGTATCGCCGCCATTCAGTCGCGGGGAGAGCTGCGCGTCAGTACCATCGACTCGCCGTTAACTTACGCGACCCTCAACGGCAAAAAATTCGGCCTGGATTATGAACTGGCCCAGGAATTTGCCGACTACTTAGGCGTGAAGTTAAAAGTTACCGTACGCCAGAACATCAGCCAGCTTTTTGACGACCTGGATAACGGCAATGCCGACCTGTTAGCCGCAGGCCTGGTCTATAACAGCGAGCGGGTGAAAAATTACCAGCCGGGCCCGACCTATTATTCGGTTTCACAACAGCTGGTGTACCGGGTTGGGCAATATCGCCCGCGCACGCTTGCCACCGTGAACGAAAGCCAACTGACTATCGCCCCGGGGCACGTGGTGGTTAACGACCTCCAGCAGCTAAAAGAGAAAAAATTTCCCGATCTGAGCTGGAAAGTTGATGACAAAAAGGGCACCACCGAATTGCTCGATGATGTAATCGCCGGAAAGCTGGATTACACCATTGCAGATTCTGTCGCCATCAGCTTATACCAACGCGTGCATCCTGAGCTGGCCGTGGCGCTGGACGTCTCTGACGAACAGCCGGTGACCTGGTTTAGTCGTCTGGACGATGACAACACGCTGTCTGCCGCCTTGTTGGATTTCTTTAACACCATGAATGAAGACGGTTCTCTGGCACGGCTGGAAGAGAAATATCTCGGGCATGGCGATGATTTTGACTATGTCGATACCCGCACCTTTTTGCGCGCCGTAGACAGCGTGTTGCCGGACCTTAAGCCGCTGTTTGAGAAGTATGCGCAGGAGATAGACTGGCGACTGCTCGCCGCAATATCCTATCAGGAGTCGCACTGGGACGCGCAGGCTACATCCCCGACCGGCGTACGCGGACTGATGATGCTGACCAAAAATACTGCTCAGAGTCTCGGGCTGACCGACCGTACCGATGCCGAACAGAGTATCAGCGGCGGCGCGCGATACTTGCAGGATATGATGAGTAAAGTACCGGATACCGTCCCCGAAGGAGAACGCATCTGGTTTGCCCTTGCAGCCTATAACATGGGTTATGCGCACATGCTTGATGCGCGGGCGCTAACGGTGAAAACCAAAGGCAATCCGAACAGTTGGTCCGACGTAAAACAGCGGCTACCGCTGCTCAGCCAAAAGCCGTATTACAACAAGCTGACCTATGGCTATGCGCGTGGCCACGAAGCTTACGCCTATGTGGAAAATATCCGTAAGTACCAGATTAGCCTGGTGGGGTATCTGCAGGAGAAAGAAAAACAGGCGCAGGAAACGCAGCAACTGGCTCAGGATTACCCGGCGGTGTCGCCGGCTGAGCTGTTGGGTAAAGATAAATTTCCGCTTTCAGCCTTTCTGACTCAGACGTCGTCAAACTACCTGTCGCACTCCCCTTCCCTGCTATTTTCGGCACAAAAGAAAGAGGACCAGTAGTCTGATTGGTATTTACTGATTAGCGGATTTTTTCAGGGCCTTGATTTCCTGCCGACGCATGCGAAAGAAATCACTGAGCAACGTGGCACATTCATCCCGCAGGACCCCCTCTGTCACTTCAACCCGATGATTCATCCCAGGGTGATGCAGCACATCCATTAATGACCCGGCAGCGCCCGTTTTCGCATCGCGTGCACCAAAAACGACCCGACCGATACGGCTATGCACCATCGCGCCTGCGCACATCACGCACGGCTCCAGAGTGACGTACAGCGTGGCATCTAACAGACGGTAGTTTTGCAGCACCAGGCCGCCCTGACGCAGCGCCATAATCTCAGCGTGGGCAGTCGGATCATGATGACCTATCGGGCGGTTCCAGCCTTCGCCAATCACTCGGTTGTTATGTACCAATACCGCACCCACCGGGACTTCACGCTCATCCCAGGCGCGCTTAGCCAGCGTTAAAGCATGACGCATCCAGTATTCGTGGCTAAATTCAACATCTGACAAAGGGGTTACTCCACCAATAAAAGCGGGCGCATTATACACAGACGCTATCGTTTACTCTATTCGAGTTGTTGCAGCTCTCCGCGCGGCGTGACGCGCCAGCGATGCTGGCAAAAAGAGAGTAACGGATTATCCTGCTTACTGTCGCTGTAGCCGCTGTAGAGAGACAACGGTGCGCCAATCTGCCGCTCCAGTTGCGTCACTTTCTCATGGCCCAGACAGCGCAGAGTCAGCACCCAGCCGCCGTATCCCCGCGCCATTTTGCTGGCGATCAGATTGACTCGCGGTAACCACGGAGTATCAAAGTAAACCTGCTCGACCAACGACTGCGGAGAGCCGGTGATAAGCCAGATGTCAGCGTCAGAGCTTAACAGGTAGGTTGTCAGCCGCTGCTGCACGAGCGGAAATGCTGTCACGTTACTGCGAAACCAACGCACAAAGTCGGCCTGATGCGCTTTCAGACGCGCCTCGCTGCGACCAAAAGTGCATCCCCATAACAGCAGGCTCATTGGCCAGCGGGCGGCGCGCCCTTGTATTAGCAATGCCAGCGCAATCACCGGTAGCAGAGGCAGCACCAGCAACGCGTTCAGCGGCTGGCGACGCAGCAGATAACGAATAAAACTACCGAACATATCCTGCTGGTGTAACGTGCCATCCAAATCAAAAAAGACAACGCGGCGCTGGTGATTGGTCAAACCTTATTCCTCTGGATCAGTGAATCCCAATAGCCAGGTAAACAGGAACCCGGCGATAACTGCTACCAGATAGCCTAACAGATAGAACATCACTTTTCCGGCAACAATCGTCAGTGCCAGCGGTAATCCGGAGATGCCAAACGTGATGACCGTCGCCACCTTCCAGTAGCTAATCAGCGCTCCACCTACCGCGCCGCCAAGACATGCACCGATAAACGGCTTACCCAACGGCAGCGTTACGCCAAAAATCAGCGGCTCGCCTATACCCAGCAGTCCGACAGGCAGTGCACCTTTGATTACTTTTTTTAACCGCGCATTTCGGGTTTTCATCAGAACCGCGATCGCAGCACCTATTTGCCCAACGCCCGCCATCGCCAGGATCGGAAAGAGCGCGTTATAACCGTGTGCCTGAACCAGCTCAACATGGATGGGCACCAATCCCTGATGAAGTCCAGTGAGCACCAACGGCAGGAAGGTTCCTGCCAGCACGGCACCGACCAGAAAACCGCCGCGATCGATAGCCCAGGATGCGCCGTGAGCAATAGACTCAGAAATCCAGCCGCCAAGCGGTTGCAGCGCCACAATCGCGATTACGCCGGTAATGATGGTAGTCAGCAGCGGATTAAGGATAAGCTCCAGTGATTCTGGCAACAGCTCGCGGAATTTGCGTTCGATCCAACACATCAACACCACCACCAGCAGTACCGCGATCACTCCGCCGCGCCCCGGCTGCAACGCTTCGCCAAACAGCGTGATTTGTGCCAGTTGCGGGCTGGAGAGAATCCCCGCCATCACCCCGCCCATCGCCAGGGAACCACCGAAAACTTTGGCGGTATTCACCCCGACCAGAATATTCATAATGGCAAACACGGCGCTGCCAAATATGCCCATCAACCCCAGCATATTCGGATAGTGGGTCGCAAAATCCCCCACGATGTCCGGGCGCTTAAGGATGTTAATAATGCCGGTAATCAAACCAGAGGCGATAAACGCCGGAATAAGAGGGATAAAGACGTTCGCCAGCTTGCGCAGCGCATCGCTCATCGGCGCTTTGTACTTCGCTTTGGCATCTGACTTTGTGCGCTCGATATCATTGGCACCAGCTCGCTCGCCGCCATCGGCAATCAGGGAACGCATGGCATCCACCACTTTGGCCGCTTTACCGGGGCCGACAATAATTTGGTGTTGCGCGCCCTGCTTCACGTAGCCGCTGACACCGGGCAGTTGCCTGAGACGAGGGATATCGAGCTGTCCATCATCCTGAACTTCAACCCTGACGCGGGTCATACAGTTTTCCAGGCGCAGAATATTTTTCTCTCCACCAACGCCCAGTAGAATATCGCTGGCCAGCACCACCGTCTTATCCATATACACCTCTTAGTGTTCTAACGCCGCGCGTAAAAAACCCTGGTGAGCGGCAAGCTTTTCGCGGGCGGCAGCGGCGTCAAGGCCGGTGAGCGCCATTAAAATAGCTGGCTTAACGTCAAAATCAGTCTGCTTTAGCAGCGCTTGCGCCTGTTCACGCGCAATTCCCGTGGCTTCAACCACCATACGGCACGCCCGATCGACCAGTTTGACGTTGGTTGCCTGCATGTCCACCATCAGGTTCTGATAAACCTTACCGAACTTCACCATCGCTCCGGTGGAGATCATATTGAGCACCAGCTTTTGCGCGGTGCCGGATTTCAGTCGTGTTGACCCGGTCAGCGCCTCTGGCCCCACTACAGGAGAAATGGCAATATCCGCTTCATGCGCGATAGGGGAATCCGGATTGCAAGAAATAGCCACCGTCGTACAGCCCACCGAACGCGCATATTTCAGCCCACCAATTACATACGGCGTGCGACCAGATGCTGCCAGCCCCACCACCAGATCCTGCGCGGTAAGATTGAGCGCACACAGATCGTCTTCACCTAACTGTGGGTTATCTTCCGCACCCTCAACCGCCTTCAGCAGCGCGCCCGGCCCCCCGGCAATCAACCCAACCACCAGACCGTGCGGAACGCCGAAGGTCGGTGGGCATTCAGACGCATCCAGTACCCCGAGACGCCCGCTGGTCCCCGCTCCCATGTAAATAATGCGACCACCTGCTTTTAGCGCGTTAGCTGCCGCATCAACCGCACACGCAACTTGAGGCAGAGTTGCTTTTACTGCTTCGGCTACCAGCGTATCCTGTTGATTAAAACGATGAACCAACTCCAGCGTGGAGAGCGCATCCAGGTCCATGGTCTGTGGATTGCGGGTTTCTGAAACTAATGCACCGAGATTCATTTTTTGTTCCTTAGGAATTTTTAATTCATAATAATCTGCCATAATGGAATATTATATTCATCCAGGCGAATGAAATTTTGTTTTGTAATCGCCATCACGTTTTCGCCAGGAGACAGCATGAACTGTTTAATTCGCATTCGTCAGCGTTACCCGGACCTCGCGCAAAGCGATAAAAAATTGGCAGATTATCTCCTTTCCCAGCCGGATACTGCGCGTCATCTCAGTTCGCAGCAGTTGGCCGCGGAGGCGGGCGTCAGCCAGTCCAGCGTGGTGAAGTTCGCGCAAAAGATGGGTTTTAAAGGATTTCCTGCACTCAAACTGGCGATCAGCGAAGCGCTGGCCAGCAATCCCAACCCCCATTCCATTCCGGTACATAATCAGATTCGCGGTGACGATCCTATGCGTCTGGTGGGGGAAAAGTTGATTCAGGAGAACGTGGCGGCGATGCATGCGACGCTGGACGTCAACAGCGAAGAGAAACTGATGGAGAGCGTCACAATGCTGCGTTCAGCCCGACGCATTATCGTGACCGGGATTGGCGCATCGGGTCTGGTGGCACAGAATTTTGCCTGGAAGTTGCTGAAGATTGGTTTTAACGCGGTGGTGGAACGCGATATGCACGCCCTGCTGGCGACGGTGCAAGCCCTTTCGCCCAACGATCTGCTGCTGGCCATTTCGTATACCGGAGAGCGCCGCGAGCTCAACCTGGCTGCAGATGAAACGTTGCGCACCGGCGCGAAAATCCTCGCCATCACTGGATTTACACCGAACGCCCTGCAGCAACGGGCAAGTCATTGTCTGTACACGATTGCCGAGGAGCAGGCCACGCGCAGCGCAGCGATTTCCTCCACTCATGCGCAAATGATGCTCACTGATTTACTGTTTATGGCGCTGGTGCAGCAGGATCTGGAGCATGCTCCGGAACGTATTCGCCACAGCGAAGCTCTGGTAAAAAAACTGGTCTGAACAAAGAATGCGCGTATAATGCCCGCCCGATTTGTGATGTTTTGAGAGTTTCCTGATGGCCCTGTTAATCACTAAAAAGTGTATCAATTGCGATATGTGCGAGCCCGAATGCCCGAATGAGGCGATTTCGATGGGTGATAGCATTTACGAGATTAACAGCGACAAGTGTACGGAATGCGTAGGCCATTACGACACGCCAACCTGCCAGAAGGTGTGCCCGATCCCCAATACTATTTTGAAAGATCCGGCACATGTCGAAACAGAAGAGCAGTTGTGGGATAAGTTTGTGCTGATGCACCACGCCGATAAACTTTAACCGCGTCGCCATTCGGCGATGAAGCCTGATGGCGCTAATGCTTATCAGGCCTACCCAGCCCTGCAATAATCGTATAACCCGTAGGCCGGATAAGACGCCACGCGTCGCCATCCGGCAACGTGCAGAATCTAACTCTCGATAATCACCGTGGCGCAGGCGTAGTGACGCTCATCGGCCAGCGTCACATGCATATGCGCGACGCCGAGTTTTTCCGCCAGTTTTAACGCCTCTCCCCATAATCGCAGACGCGGCTTACCGAGTTCGTCGTTAAAGACTTCAAACTGATTAAACGCCAGCCCATTGCGAATACCCGTGCCAAAGGCTTTTGCTGCCGCCTCTTTGACTGCAAAACGCTTCGCCAGGAAACGCACCGGCTGCTGATGCGCTTCCCAGATTGCCCATTCGTTGTCGCTGAGCACACGTCTTGCCAGGCGGTCGCCGGAACGGGAGATTACCGCTTCGATGCGGGCAATCTCCACGATATCCGTACCTAATCCCAAAATCGCCATTAGCCACGCGCTTCCAGCATCAGGCGCTTCATTTCGACTACGGCATCTTTCAGACCGCTCATCACCGCGCGCCCGATAATGGCATGGCCAATGTTCAACTCATGCATTTCCGGGATCCGTGCAATAGCTTTAACGTTGTGATACGTCAGGCCGTGGCCCGCATTCACCTTCAGGCCAAGGCTGGCGGCAAAAGTTGCCGCTTTGGCAATACGCGCCAGTTCGCTGGCCTGCTCTGCGTCGGTTTTCGCATCGGCGTAACAGCCGGTGTGAATTTCAATAAACGGCGCGCCAACTTCCGCAGCGGCCTTAATCTGTTCTTCGTCGGCATCGATAAACAGCGAAACCAGAATGCCTGCGTCCGCCAGGCGTTTGCAGGCATCGCGCATCTTGTCACGCTGACCGGCGACGTCCAGACCACCTTCAGTGGTAACTTCCTGACGTTTTTCCGGCACCAGGCAGCAAAAATGCGGCTTAGTCTCAACGGCAATCGCCAGCATCTCTTCGGTGACTGCCATTTCCAGATTCATGCGCGTATCCAGCGTCTGGCGCAAAATACGCACGTCACGGTCGGTGATATGGCGACGGTCTTCACGCAGGTGTACGGTAATACCGTCCGCGCCCGCCTGTTCAACGATAAACGCTGCCTGAACCGGGTCCGGATATGCGGTACCGCGTGCATTACGTAACGTGGCAATGTGGTCAATATTGACGCCTAACAGTAATTCAGCCATGACAATCCTCGTTAATCATTATTTGTTTTTACTGCGCGTTTTGGCATAAATTGCCGGAACAGTTCCCGGCTTTTTAACGGCTTACCACCAAGATACGGCTTTAACGCCATGCGGGTAAAGCGTTTCGCGGCGCGTAACGTATCGACATCAGGAAATTCACGCGACTCAAGTGCTTTGAGATGGCGTCCGGTAAAGGTATTGTTATCAATAACGACGCTGGCAATAAACCCTTTTTCTTCCCGGTAACGATAGGTCATCGTGTCGTCTACCGGCTCGCCGCTGCCCGCACAGTGGGTAAAATCGACGCCGTACCCCAGATGTCCAAGTAAGGCCAGCTCAAAGCGACGCAATGCAGGTTCTGGCGAACCCGTCACGCCAGCCAGCGCCTGAATACAGTTCAGGTAATCGAAAAAGAGTTCAGAAAAGCGGGTTTCGTACTCGAGTACGCGCGAGACAAGCTCGTTGATATACAAGCCGCTGTACAGCGTGATACCGCTAAGAGGGAGTGCCAGAGAAACGGCTTCAGCACTACGTAGGGTTTTGACCTCTCCACGCCCACCAAAGCGAAGCAACAACGGGGTAAAAGGCTGGAGCGCGCCTTTGAGATTAGAACGTTTGGAACGTGCGCCTTTAGCCACCAGGCGCACGCGACCCGACTCTTCCGTGAAGACGTCCAGCACGAGACTGGTTTCGCTCCAGGGGCGACTATGCAAGACAAAGGCTCGTTGCCATCCTTCCATATACTCGCCGTGTTTCAGAAGATGGGTTTAGACGTCGTCGCCGTAACCGAGGCTACGCAGCGCGCGTTCGTCATCGGCCCAGCCGGATTTCACCTTCACCCACAGTTCGAGGTGGACCGGCGCTTCGAACATCTCCTGCATGTCTTTACGCGCTTCGATGCCGATGGTTTTAATTTTGGCCCCTTTGTTGCCAATAACCATCTTCTTCTGCCCTTCACGTTCAACGAGGATCAGACCGTTAATATCGTAACCACCGCGCTCATTGGAGATAAATCGCTCAATTTCCACGGTAACGGAGTACGGCAATTCAGCACCCAGAAAACGCATCAGCTTTTCACGGATGATTTCTGAGGCCATAAAGCGCTGAGAACGATCTGTGATGTAATCTTCCGGGAAGTGATGAATAGCTTCCGGCAAATGCTTACGCACGATGCCCGCAACGGTATCGACATTCAAGCCGGTTTCGGCAGAAATCGGCACGATATCAAGGAAGTTCATCTGGCTTGCCAGGAACTGCAGGTGCGGCAGCAGATCGGCTTTTTCCTGAACGTTGTCTACTTTGTTCACAGCCAGAATAACCGGGGCTTTGCCATCACGCAGCTTGTTGAGCACCATTTCGTCGTCCGGCGTCCAGCGGGTGCCTTCCACAACGAAAATAACCAGTTCAACATCACCGATCGAGCTGCTCGCCGCTTTATTCATCAGGCGGTTGATCGCTCGTTTTTCTTCCATATGCAGGCCCGGGGTATCGACATAAATCGCCTGATACGCGCCTTCGGTATGGATGCCAACAATACGGTGACGTGTTGTCTGAGCCTTACGTGAGGTAATAGAAATCTTCTGCCCAAGCAGATTATTCAACAGGGTGGATTTGCCGACGTTCGGGCGACCGACGATGGCAATAAATCCGCAGTAAGTTTTCTCTTCGCTCATTCCAGCTCCAGTTTTTTTAACGCCTGTTCGGCGGCAGCCTGCTCAGCCTTACGACGGCTCGAACCTGTGCCAACCACCGGTTCACTCAGGCCGCTGACCTGGCAGTGGATAGTAAATTCTTGATCGTGTGCTTCACCACGGACCTGTACCACCAAATAAGACGGCAGAGGCAGGTGGCGACCCTGCAAATATTCCTGCAGGCGCGTTTTCGGATCTTTTTGTTTGTCGCCTGGGCTAATTTCATCCAGACGAGTTTGATACCAGTTCAGGATTAATTGCTCAACGGTTTGAATATCGCTGTCGAGGAAGACGCCGCCGATCAAGGCTTCAACGGTATCGGCCAGGATCGATTCACGACGGAAGCCGCCGCTTTTCAGCTCACCAGGCCCCAAACGTAAACATTCACCGAGGTCAAACTCACGGGCTAATTCAGCCAGCGTATTGCCGCGAACCAGCGTTGCGCGCATGCGGCTCATGTCACCTTCGTCCACTCGTGGGAAACGGTGATACAGCGCATTAGCGATAACAAAGCTCAAAATAGAGTCGCCCAGAAATTCTAAACGCTCGTTATGTTTGCTGCTGGCGCTCCGGTGAGTTAATGCCTGCTGCAACAGCTCCTGATGATTAAAAGTGTAGCCCAGCTTCCGTTGAAGCCGATTAATTACGATGGGGTTCATGCGATACCAATAAATGAATGCGTCAACAATTCAGCACACGAAACAGACCTGATATACGCACTTTGCGGAGCCATCTGGCTTCGCCTGCATGCTTTTATATACAAACCAACGCTGTTTCGTGTGCCGTGGCAACCTGTCGGTGCCAACCTAAAACTTCGGGGGAATATTCTATACACAACGACAAGGGATGTCGTTAGTCTGCGGGAATTTATCCGAGAAATAATTCACGCTGCCGCCGTAATGACGACAACGTGAACGATTATCGGCGATTAGTGAATGCCACCAATACGGCTTAAACGCACACCGGTCGGCCATTCACCTTCTTGCTTATCGAAACTCATCCAGATAGCGGTCGCTTTACCCACCAGATTCGCTTCCGGCACAAATCCCCAGTAACGGCTGTCCGCACTGTTGTCACGGTTATCACCCATCATGAAGTAGTGCCCTGGCGGGACGATCCAGGTTGCCAGTTGCTGACCAGGCTGGCGGTAATACATTCCCACCTGATCCTGCGCGATTGGCACGGTCAGAATGCGGTGCGTAACCTCACCCAGCGTTTCTTTACGCTCAGAGAGACGAATACCGTTCTCTTTCGTTTCGTTCGGCGGAACTTCAAAGAAGCCACTGGTCGCTTCCCCACCGTTACGGCGCGCAAAGGTCTGTACGAAATCACTTGGCTGAACATCCGAATACGTTACCGGCAGCGCGTTTTCACACGCCTGACCGGAACGGCATCCTGGCTGAATAGTCACTTCTTTCGCCACTGGATCGTACGTTACTTTGTCTCCCGGTAAACCGACAGCACGTTTAATGTAGTCCAGGCGCGGATCTTCCGGGTATTTAAACACCACGATATCACCGCGTTTCGGATGACCGGTTTCGATCAGCGTTTTCTGGTAAATCGGATCTTTAATCCCGTAGGCGAATTTCTCCACCAGGATAAAGTCACCGATAAGCAGCGTCGGCATCATCGAACCTGACGGGATCTGGAACGGCTCATAAATAAATGAACGTACCACCAGCACAATCGCCAGTACCGGGAAAACGGATGCCCCGGTTTCCAGCCAGCCCGGCTTAGGGGATACTTTTTTCAGCGTTGCTTTATCCAGTGAATCACCTGCAGCAGCTTGCGCTGCTGCCTGACGCTCCCGGCGTTTTGGTGCGAAGATGAATTTATCTACGCACCATAAAATGCCCGTCACCAGTGTGGCAATCACCAGAATCAGGGCAAACATGTTCGCCATGCCAACTCCTTAAGATTATTTGCTGTCTTTACCGACATGCAGAATGGCGAGGAACGCTTCCTGCGGCAGTTCGACGTTACCGATCTGCTTCATGCGCTTTTTACCCTCTTTCTGTTTTTGCAGCAGCTTTTTCTTACGGCTGATATCACCGCCGTAGCATTTCGCCAGAACGTTTTTACGCAGCTGCTTCACGGTTGAACGCGCGATGATGTGCGTACCAATGGCCGCCTGGATCGCGATATCAAACTGCTGGCGAGGGATTAGATCTTTCATCTTCTCAACCAGTTCGCGGCCACGGCTCTGGGAGTTGTCGCGGTGAGTAATCAGCGCCAGCGCATCGACACGTTCGTTGTTGATAAGGACATCAACGCGCACCATGTCAGACGCCTGGAAGCGTTTGAAGTTATAGTCCAGCGACGCATAGCCGCGAGAGGTCGACTTCAGACGGTCGAAGAAATCGAGTACTACTTCCGCCATCGGAATCTCATACGTCAGCGCCACCTGGTTACCGTGGTAAACCATGTTGGTCTGGACGCCACGCTTCTCGATACACAGGGTGATGACGTTGCCAAGGTAAGCCTGCGGCAGCAGCATGTGACACTCAGCGATCGGCTCACGCAGTTCGTAGATGTTGTTCAGCGGCGGCAGCTTGGACGGGCTATCGACGTAGATAGTCTCTTTCGCCGTGGTTTCGACTTCGTAGACTACGGTCGGCGCGGTAGTGATCAGATCCAGATCGTATTCACGCTCCAGACGTTCCTGAATGATCTCCATGTGCAGCAGACCAAGGAAGCCACAACGGAAGCCGAAGCCCAGCGCGGTAGAGCTTTCCGGTTCGTAGAACAGGGAGGCGTCGTTCAGGCTCAGCTTGCCAAGCGCGTCACGGAAGTTTTCATAGTCGTCAGAGCTGACCGGGAACAGACCGGCGTAAACCTGTGGCTTCACTTTTTTAAAGCCTGGCAGCGGTTTGTCTGCCGGGTTACGCGCCTGCGTCAGGGTATCGCCAACCGGCGCGCCGAGGATGTCTTTAATCGCACAAACCAACCAACCTACCTCGCCGCATTTCAGCTCGGTACGGTCAACCTGTTTTGGCGTGAAGATCCCCAGGCGGTCGGCGTTATAGACCTGACCGGTGCTCATTACTTTAATTTTGTCGCCTTTACGCATGGTGCCGTTTTTAATACGCACCAGCGACACCACGCCAAGGTAGTTGTCGAACCAGGAGTCGATGATCAGCGCCTGTAATGGGCCTTCCGGATCACCTTCCGGCGGCGGAATGTCGCGTACCAGACGTTCAAGAACGTCAGTGACGCCAACGCCGGTTTTCGCCGAGCAGCGAACGGCATCTGTCGCATCGATACCGACGATATCTTCGATCTCTTCCGCTACGCGTTCAGGATCGGCGGCCGGTAGGTCGATTTTGTTCAGAACCGGCACCACTTCCAGATCCATTTCCATGGCGGTATAGCAGTTAGCCAGGGTCTGTGCTTCTACGCCCTGCCCGGCATCAACCACCAGCAGTGCACCTTCACAGGCGGCAAGCGAACGGGAAACTTCATACGAGAAGTCAACGTGGCCCGGGGTGTCGATAAAGTTAAGCTGATAGGTTTCACCATCAGATGCTTTGAAATCGAGCGTCACGCTCTGCGCTTTGATAGTAATACCGCGCTCACGCTCAAGATCCATCGAGTCGAGAACCTGCGCTTCCATTTCACGGTCAGACAGGCCACCGCAGATCTGGATAATACGGTCAGACAGCGTCGATTTACCGTGGTCGATGTGAGCTATGATTGAAAAGTTACGTATGTTCTTCATATAGTGTAATTATTGTGCCTTACGCCCGCCTGAGCAGGCTCTGAGAAGTCGCTGTTCTGAGCTTAACGTCTGTTTAAGTGAAACGCCGCATTCTACACTACAACGCTGAGGCGAGGAAATGTTCATAGAGCAAGGATAGCGGGAACTGGAAACAACTTTGCAAAGTCGATGAAACTTTTGTCGGATGGCGGCATAAACGCCTTATCCGGCCTACGCCTGCATCTGAGGACGCTGTAGGCCTGATAAGCTCAGTGCCATCAGGCAAAGATATCACTGCTGGGTTTCGACGCGAATAAGATCGGGTGGGAGAGCAACGTTCAGAATGACCGGCTGCCAGGCTTCGCGTTCAGCAAGCTTACGAGAGTATCCACGAGCAATCAGGAATCCGCCCACGCCCCCCAACACTGCTCCGCTTAATGCCGCAAGATCGGAACCAAACAGTACCTGGAATAGCGCCGCGAAAAGAAACAGTCCCGCCAACGGAGACATGTAGACCAACATCGCCGAACCAAGCAGGCTACCTTCGGCAATGCCCAGTTCAACTTTTTGACCAGGGGTCAAGGGATCGTCGCAGGGCACCACGATGGTGTGTGTGGTCTGTGGTCCCAGTTTGTTCAGCACGCGGCTCCCGCATCCGGCCCGGGAAGCACAGCTACTACATGATGCTTTAACATCACAGCTGACCGTCGCCAGACCATTTTGCCAGGAGACGACCGTCGCCCACTCTTTAATCATTGTGCAGCCCTGAACTTAATATTGTCCGCGATACGCTTCGCCGTTTGCGGCGGAAGCTCACCGACAATAGTGATTTCGGCGTTATCTCGCACGCTGGTGCTAACCGTGCGGCGTCCAGTGCGCAGCAGTTGATCGGCACTGTTTTGCATCGCGCGGTTTACGTTCACGGAGAAACTGAACAGACCATCGGAATAAAGCCGTGATTCGATCGGCATGTTATCCATCGTCGGCAGCGGACGTCGACTGCTGGACACCTCGCTGAAGCCTTGCGGCAACCACGACGGACTCCAGTTAAAGTTGGTTTTCTCACCCGCAGGAACTGACAACAACGGCGGCAGATTGGCTTTCGCCAGCGTCTGCATGCTGTCGCTGACACCGTTGTTAACAGTAAACGCGATGACGCGGAACTGTTCCAGCGTTTCGCCATCACGGTCAAGAAGATCAACACGCATTGGCAGCTTGGTCTCAGCGTCCATCCAAACGATATAGCTGTAACGGGTGCCGTCACGCGCCACAACGCGGATCACTTCACAGAGCCTATCGGCAATACGGGTGCGGCCTACTGAGATAAAATCATAGTAGGGAGCAAGACGTTTGAAGTCGGTGTAAATCAGGGAGGGCAGTGAGTCAACGATATAGTCGCCGTTCAGAGTGAACGGTTCGAGACCTGGCTCAAAATAACTGATTTCGTTGCCACGTTGCACCACTTCCCGGCGCGGACCATCCATTTGCAACAGTTGCGCGAGCGGACGGTTATCCAGGCGGGCATGGCGATAACGTAGGGATTCAACACCCTGCTTATTGATGCTGACAAATGACAGCTCATAGGTGAGCGACTGGCTGGCCAGATTCATCTGCTGCAACAACGCCCCGGACGCAGGATTGGCCGAGGCGTTGACAGAGAAGAACAGGCTACCAGCCACAAGTGACATGGCAAACCAAAGTTGCTTCATTACTGCGATTGCGTTCCTAAAGTTTGAATTCCTGGCACCTGCACAGCGGCTTGCTGTGTCTGGGCCTGCTCAAACTGAAGCTGTTCAGAGTGCAGTCGACGTTGCAGTTCGTAATCCTGCAACATGGCATTAATACGACGACGCTGCTCCTGTACCTGCTGTTGCTGACCGCCGCTGGCCGTCGCGTCAGAAGGTACACCCAGGCTTACCGGACTGGCTTTACCCATCATCGGTAATGTATTAAATACCGGCGTTTCGGGCTGCTGGGACGTTTCAGATTGCCCATTATAGTGCTGGACGCCAACAATAACTGCAAGTGATACACACGCGGCCACACCCATTTGAGTAAGCTGCGCGGCCCACGGACGCATTTTCTTCCAGAACGGCATTTTCTGCCACTGGTGCGGTGCTGGCTGGGCCTCAGGAATCAATGGCGCCGTCTGACGTACCGGCTCATCCTGGATGGCGGCCATTACGCGGGCGGAAATATCGAAATGGAGAACGTCGGCAGTATCACCTCGCATGGAATCGCGAATCAGGTGATAACTCTCCCAGGTTTTTTGCATTTCCGGGTCGTGAGCCAGCTCTTTGAGCAACTCAGTATCCAGCGTTTCGCCATCCATTAAAGCGGAAAGTTTTTCTTTCTGCATGCCTAATACCTTTTCCAGTATCCCGCTATCGTCAACGCCTGATAAGCGGTTGAACTTTATTATCAATAGCTTCCCTCGCTCGGAAGATACGTGAACGCACCGTACCCACCGGACAATCCATGATAGCGGCTATCTCTTCATAGCTCAGGCCATCCAGCTCCCGCAAGGTTATTGCCATGCGTAAATCTTCCGGGAGGGACTCAATAGTTCGGAAAACTATCTGTCTCAGTTCTTCTGACAACATTAAGTTCTCAGGGTTCGAAATTTCTTTCAGCGCACCGCCACTTTCGTAATTTTCTGCTTCAATCGCATCTATATCACTGGAAGGTGGACGACGCCCCTGAGCGACCAGGTAATTCTTCGCTGTATTGACCGCAATACGATACAGCCAGGTATAAAAAGCACTATCCCCCCGGAACGAGTCCAGCGCACGATAGGCTTTGATAAATGCTTCTTGTACTACATCGGGTACATCACCCGATGGTACATAGCGAGAAACCAGACTCGCCACCTTATGCTGATAGCGCACTACCAGTAGGTTAAAGGCTTTCTGATCTCCCTTCTGGACCCGTTCTACCAGGACCTGGTCCGTTAACTGCTCGCTCATCCGAGGTAAAGTCTCCCCAAACCAAATTTCCACGCGCCTTCGAAACGCCACTCCATCAGCTTCACTATGAGCAAGCAAATGCTTAGAGTGCTCAAGTTTCGTAAAGTTCCGTTACGCATTGTTTTTTGTTTGTCATGTTGTAGACAGGTCTTATCTCTCATTATAAGTCTACATAACCCGATCAACGCACTATCTGTACAGAAATGCCCATTTCACCGCTTGCAGAGTAACCCAACGGGCACTTTATTTCATCACATAATCTGATGCTAACGGCCTGCTTCACAAAATATTTTTGCCTATTTCACCCTCATCATGTTTTTCTTTCATGTTTAGTCATTGCAACACGTTTAAAAATAAAACGTGCAGTATCGCGCAATGTGGTGCTATGGTGACCAAACACTGTTTAGTAAATTAAACAAAAATCATGAATACGACTCCTGAATTATCCTGTGACGTGCTGATCATTGGCAGCGGGGCTGCCGGACTCTCACTGGCGCTGCGCCTGGCTGAAAAGCATCAGGTTATTGTCCTGAGCAAAGGGCCGGTCAGCGAAGGCTCGACATTTTATGCCCAGGGCGGTATTGCCGCGGTTTTCGATGAAACCGACAGTATCGACTCCCACGTTGAAGATACGCTGATTGCCGGGGCCGGGCTGTGCGATCGCCATGCGGTGGAATTTGTCGCCAGCAATGCCCGTACCTGCGTTCAATGGCTTATCGATCAGGGCGTCTTATTTGATACGCAGGTTCAGCCTAACGGTGAAGAGAGCTATCACCTGACCCGTGAAGGCGGTCACAGCCATCGACGCATCCTGCACGCTGCGGATGCTACCGGCAAAGAAGTCGAAACCACCCTCGTCAGCCAGGCACAAAATCATCCCAACATCCGGGTTCTCGAGCGCAGTAATGCTGTCGACCTGATTGTCTCCGATAAAATCGGTCTGCCGGGAACGCGTCGGGTTGTCGGTGCCTGGATCTGGAATCGTAATAAAGAAGCCGTAGAAACCTGCCATGCGAAGTCGGTAGTGCTGGCCACCGGCGGCGCGTCAAAGGTATATCAATACACCACCAATCCGGATATTTCCTCGGGTGACGGAATTGCAATGGCCTGGCGTGCGGGATGCCGCGTCGCCAACCTGGAGTTTAACCAGTTTCACCCAACAGCGCTGTATCATCCGCAGGCGCGCAATTTTCTGCTGACCGAAGCGCTGCGCGGCGAAGGCGCGCACCTGAAACGCCCGGACGGTTCACGCTTTATGCCCGATTTTGACGAGCGTGGCGAACTGGCTCCCCGCGATATTGTCGCCCGCGCCATTGATCATGAAATGAAGCGCCTGGGTGCAGATTGCATGTTCCTCGATATCAGTCATAAACCGGAAGAATTTGTTCGTCAGCATTTCCCGATGATTTATGAAAAGTTGCTGGGACTGGGCATTGATCTAACCAAAGAACCTGTTCCCATCGTGCCTGCCGCGCACTATACCTGCGGCGGCGTGATGGTTGATGACTTTGGCCGTACCGATGTCGATGGGTTGTATGCGATCGGCGAAGTGAGTTACACCGGCCTGCATGGCGCCAACCGGATGGCATCGAACTCATTGCTGGAGTGTCTGGTTTACGGTTGGTCCGCGGCTGAAGATATCGACAGGCGTATGCCTTATGCACGCGGCGTCAGCACGCTCCCGGGCTGGGATGAAAGCCGGGTAGAAAATCCAGATGAATTGGTTGTTATCCAGCATAACTGGCATGAGCTGCGGCTGTTCATGTGGGATTACGTCGGTATTGTGCGCACCACTAAACGTCTGGAACGCGCCCTGCGCCGTATCACCATGCTGCAACAGGAAATCGACGAGTATTACGCCCATTTCCGTGTGTCGAACAACCTACTGGAGCTGCGCAATCTGGTGCAGGTTGCCGAGCTGATTGTCCGCTGCGCGATGATGCGCAAAGAGAGTCGGGGCCTGCACTACACGCTGGATTACCCAGAACAGCTTCCAGAGGCGGGCCCGTCAATTCTCTCGCCGCTCAGTCATCACATAAACAGATAGAACGCCTGGGTCAGCGCCGTATAACCTTCAGAGTAACGTTGGTCTGGCCCACGGATCACCAGCCTGTCGCTAAAGCACTCCCCGGCCTGCGGGGAGAATGCCAGCAATACCCGATGCGGTAGACGGGCCTCGGTTTCTGCTACATCCGTGCGCAATCGCAGATGCCAGCCCATGCTAAGCGCCTGCTGAGTAAATGCGTTACCAATCTGCTCCGGTAGCACCACACAAAAAAAGCCGTCTTCCGTAATGCTGTCCGCCGCCAGCGTAAGCAACGCCTGGTGATCGAGCGAGGTGGTATAGCGGGCCTGCTCGCGCTGCGGTGTAGCGCATTCCACGCCCTGTTCATAATAGGGAGGATTGCTGATTATCAAATCAAAACGCACGGTCTGACGCGGTATCCACTGTTGCGCATCTTCTGTATGAACACTCACGCGATGCATCCACGGAGATTGCGCGATGTTCTCCTGCGCCTGCTGCGCGGCGTTGACATCAAGCTCCACGGCGTCAATGATGACGTTTTCATCAGTGCGCTGGGCCAGCATCAGCGCCAACAGGCCGCTCCCGGTACCAATATCCAGGATCCGCTTTACACCCGCAACGGGGGCCCAGGCCCCCAATAAAATACCGTCCGTTCCGACTTTCATTGCACAGCGATCGTGTGCCACAAAAAACTGCTTAAAAGTAAATCCATTACGTTTCAGTACGGATGTAGACTGGGGCATGAAGAACAACCTTCCTGGAAAAAAAACGATAACATAGGATAAAAACAATACCTGAGAAGGTATATCCATACAAACAGATGAAGATTGCAGCCGTAACGTCTATAATCAGCGCCCCACTCAGAGGTAGAACATGACTGTAACGACTTTTTCCGAACTTGAACTCGATGAAAGCCTTCTGGATGCCCTCCAGGAAAAAGGTTTCACTCGCCCGACCGCCATTCAGGCTGCCGCCATTCCGCCTGCGCTCGATGGCCGTGATGTACTCGGTTCTGCGCCGACAGGCACCGGTAAAACGGCGGCATATTTGCTGCCAGCGTTGCAGCACCTGCTCGACTTCCCACGCAAGAAATCTGGTCCGCCGCGCATTTTAATCCTGACGCCAACGCGCGAACTGGCGATGCAGGTTGCTGAACACGCCCGTGAGCTGGCGAAAAATACGCATCTGGATATCGCGACCATTACCGGCGGCGTGGCTTACATGAACCACATGGAAGTCTTTAGCGAAAACCAGGACATCGTGGTTGCCACCACGGGTCGTCTGCTGCAATACATTAAAGAAGAAAACTTCGACTGCCATGCGGTTGAGACGCTAATTCTCGATGAAGCAGATCGTATGCTGGACATGGGTTTTGCCCAGGACATCGAACATATCGCCGGTGAAACCCGCTGGCGTAAGCAAACCATGCTGTTCTCCGCCACGCTGGAAGGCGATGCGATTAAAGATTTTGCCGAGCGTCTGTTGGAAGATCCGGTCGAAGTCTCAGCGGATCCGTCCACCCGCGAACGCAAGAAGATCCATCAGTTTTACTACCGTGCTGATGACATCGAGCACAAAACTGCCCTGCTGATCCATCTGTTAAAACAGCCGGAAGCGACCCGCTCGATTGTCTTCGTACGTAAACGCGAGCGTGTGCACGAGCTGGCAGGCTGGCTGCGCCAGGCGGGCATTAACAACTGCTATCTCGAAGGCGAGATGGTGCAGAACAAACGCAATGAAGCGATCAAACGCCTGACCGATGGTCGCGTGAACGTGCTGGTAGCCACCGACGTTGCCGCTCGCGGGATCGATATTCCTGACGTCAGCCATGTGTTTAACTTCGACATGCCGCGCAGTGGCGATGCCTATCTGCACCGCATTGGCCGTACCGGTCGCGCAGGTCGTAAAGGTACTGCGATCTCTTTGGTTGAAGCGCACGACCATCTGCTTCTCGGCAAAGCGAGCCGCTATATTGACGAGCCGCTGAAAGCACGCGTCATCGACGAACTGCGTCCAACCACGCGCGCGCCAAGTGAGAAATCCAACGGTAAACCATCCAAGAAAGTGCTGGCGAAGCGCGCCGAGAAAAAAGCGAAAGAGAAAGAGAAGCCGCGGGTGAAAAAACGTCACCGCGATGCAAAAAATATCGGCAAACGTCGTAAGCCGAGCGGAGCTGCTACCCAGCAGTCCGACAAAGAGTAAACCGAATGCCGGGCCGTTTAGCCCGGCATTTTTTCACGTGATGCAAAACTCTCTTCAATACACTCAAGAAACACACGCATCGCCGGACTAACGACTTTTCCGGCATGATAACCACACAATGCCGTAATTAACTCAGGTTGTTCACTGTACGGTAATTCAATCAATTCCCCTGAACGTAGCTCCCTCTCAACGGCAAAACGCGGCAAAAAGCTGACCCCAAGATTTGCCGATACGCACTGCTTAATGCTTTCAATGCTCCATAACTCAATGGTATTTTCCAGCGTAATCTGTCGTTTACGCAGTAGCCCCTCGAAGCGCTGTCTGAAAATACATTGCGGCTCATTAATGATAAAACTGCAGGGAATGTGCTGGTTATACTGAGTAAAATTAACGTGCTGGAGCAGCGGCGAAGCAACTAATGCCAGTGACTGATCGCCTAGCGGCATCAACTCAAGGGCATCGTCATTACCCACCCGATAACCCCCCCCCAGATCGACCTCATCACTGAGCAACGCATCGCGAATTACATAACAATTGAGTGACTGTAAAGACAACCGCACATGGGGCGCACGTTGTTTAACTCGCTGTAAAACCTGCGGCATTTTATACGCCAGCAGCGTTTCGCCCGTCATTTTCACTGGCGGTTATGGATCCTGCCATCATCCATTGGCTCAGTTGGGCTGGGGCAGCTTATATCCTGTGGCTGGCGCTGAAGATCGCCACCAGCCCGGCTACAAACGATGATTTGCGGTCAGAGCCGATTAGCTTCTGGGCGAGTTTTGGCTTGCAGTTTGTTAACGTGAAATCATTTTGTACGGCATTACCGCGTTATCCACGTTTGTATTACCGTACACTCAGGACGCACACTGGCTGATTGGAGTGAGTATTCTGTTGGCGCTGATCGGCACCTTCACAAATGCCTGCTGGGCGCTGGCGGGCCATCTTTTTCAGCGCGTTTTTCGCCGTTACGGCCGGCAGTTGAATATCATTCTGGCGCTGCTGTTGGTGTATTGCGCGGTAAGGATCTTTTACTAACGGATGCAAAAAAGCGGAAGACACACTGGCATCTTCCGCTTTTTGATTCTTTGCTAAACGGGGCTATTCCCCGTGAGCCTTACAGGCTCTCAGTAAAGGTACGAGCGATAACGTCGCGCTGCTGTTCTGGGGTCAGAGAGTTGAAACGCACTGCATAACCAGAAACACGGATGGTCAGCTGCGGATATTTTTCCGGATGCTTAACTGCATCTTCCAGCGTTTCGCGACGCAGAACGTTCACGTTCAGGTGCTGACCACCTTCCACGCGGACTTCCGGCTGTACGTCTACCGGTACTTCACGGTATTCGATTTCGCCCAGTTTGCTGACAGCAACGACTTCATCAGCATTGAAACCTGCTTTCGCAACGATGCAGCGTGCTTCGCCTTTTTCGCTGTCCAGCAGCCAGAAAGAGTTCAGCAGGTCGTCGTTTGCAGCTTTAGTAATCTGGATACCTGTAATCATTTGATGCCTCCCCGGCAAAATTATTTGATCTCGGTTGGCCGTCATCCGGCCAATTGGTAAAACCATTGTTGCTTGAGTGTATATATACCCCTCACACACCCTCGAATCTTTGATTTAAATCAATAAAAACCACACATGAAAAGTGGTGATAGGTGGATTTTATTGTTTTACATCAACTTACGCCGTGTACACAGCTAAACTTTTTACATAAATTTTCAACTATCTTTAAGGGGTAGACCATTGAGAAACGTACAGAATTTTGCGACGTCGAAAGAAGCAGTTAAGCTAGGGGGATTGAAAATTCGCAGGAGAGCGAGATGGCCACCGAATTAACCTGGCACGATGTGCTGGCTGAAGAAAAACAGCAGCCTTATTTTGTTAACACACTGCATACTGTTGCCGGCGAGCGTCAGTCAGGAATGACAATTTATCCGCCGCAAAAAGATGTGTTTAACGCGTTTCGTTTTACCGAGCTTGGTGACGTGAAAGTTGTCATCCTGGGTCAGGATCCTTACCACGGCCCAGGCCAGGCACACGGTCTCGCGTTCTCTGTTCGTCCGGGGATTGCCACTCCGCCTTCGTTGCTGAACATGTACAAAGAGCTGGAAGCAACAATTCCCGGCTTCACCCGCCCCACGCACGGATATCTGGAAAGCTGGGCACGCCAGGGGGTACTGTTACTCAACACCGTACTCACCGTTCGCGCCGGTCAGGCACATTCTCACGCCAGCCTTGGATGGGAAACATTTACCGATAAAGTCATCAGCCTGATTAACCAACATCGGGAAGGCGTGGTTTTCCTGCTCTGGGGTTCTCACGCACAGAAGAAAGGCGCGATTATTGATGCGCAGCGTCACCATGTGTTGAAAGCGCCCCACCCATCACCACTCTCTGCGCATCGCGGTTTCTTTGGTTGCAATCACTTTGTACTGGCGAATGAATGGCTGGAACAACGAGGTGAAAAACCGATTGACTGGATGCCGGTATTACCCGCAGAAAGCGAGTAAAAAAATGCCAGCGATTCGCTGGCATTTTTATTATCAGGCTTTGTTCTGACGCCACCACTCCGCGAGCAAAACGCCGGTCGCGACAGAAACATTGAGCGTTTCTACCTTGCCGGTACCGTCAATCGCCACGCACAGGTCGTCGGCTGAACATGCTGCTTCTGGCAGAGCTTCACGCTCACGCCCTAATACCAGCACCATTTTTTCCGGCAGCGCGGTAGTAAACAGCGGTTTACCTTTCACGCTTGAGGTCATCACTACCGTGTAACCCGCGTTACGGAAATCGTCCAACACATCGACAATGCTGTCACCGGTAATCGGCTGAACATGCTCTGCTCCACCTTCAGCAGTACGGATAGCCGCCCCCGATTCCAGCAGCGCCGCATCCTGAACCACCACGCCTTTCACACCGAAGTGCGCGCAGCTACGCATCATACCGCCCAGGTTATGCGGGTTAGCGATATCTTCCAGTGCCAGCACGCAATCCTGCGCCCCTGCCTGACTGACCCACTGCTTAACGGTGGTGCCGTTACGTTTTTTGATCAGGAAACAGACGCCACCGTGGTGTTCAGTGCCAGAGGCTTTCGCCAGCTCGGCTTCGTCAACCACGTGATAGGCTTTGCGGTTTGCCGCCATCCAGCGTAATGCTTCTTTAAAACGCGGGGTTACGCTCTGAACAAACCAGGCGCGGACGATAGCGTCCGGACGACTCTGGAACAGAGCCTGACAGGCATTCTCACCGTAAACGCGGGTTTCTTCCGCGCGCTGACGGCGTAATACTTCAGGATCGATAAAGCTCTTACCGCTAATACCGCCGTGATCGGCTTTATCCGCTGCGTCATCATTCGGTGCGCGGGAAACGGTACGCCACGGTGAATCTTCACGTCTGCGGTCGCGTTCTACATCGCGGTCACGCCCGCGTTCACGACCACGTTCGCTGTTCGGACCCTTTCGTTCATCACGGGCAGGGCGACGACCGCCTTCGGCTCGGGAAGTACCGGGGCGACCGCCGCCTTTGCCAGTACGTGGATTTTGGGTGCGTTTATCCGAGTCATCGTCACTGCGGACGTACATCACTTTGACCTTGCCGTTTTTGTTCTTCAGTTCGTCGCTCATGTTTTTCTCCACCTGCTCTGCGCGAAGCGCGCAGATTACCCGATGTGCACGTCGTTAGCCATTATTTCATTTAAAAGCTAAGGACTATTGTACTCATTGAATAAAACGCATTGTTGTTTAGAACAGACTCTCCGATAATATGTAACATAATAGAAACATACTGGCGTTTATGCCGTGAAGTCCACTCCACTCATCCAGAGGTTAGTTATGAATACCGTTTGTACCAGCTGCCAGGCTATCAACCGCATCCCTGACGATCGTGTCCAGGAAGCGGCTAAATGCGGACGCTGTGGTCACGACCTGTTTGATGGGGAGGTGATCAATGCGACCGGTGAGACACTGGATAAACTGTTAAAAGACGATCTCCCGGTGGTCGTTGACTTTTGGGCCCCCTGGTGTGGTCCATGTCGTAACTTCGCCCCGATTTTTGAAGATGTCGCGGAAGAGCGTAGCGGCAAAGTGCGTTTTGTTAAAGTGAATACGGAAGCCGAGCGTGAACTCAGCGCCCGTTTCGGTATCCGCAGCATTCCGACCATCATGATCTTCAGAAAAGGTGAAATCGTCGACATGCTTAACGGCGCTGTACCAAAAGCCCCGTTTGATAGCTGGCTTAACGAATCATTATAATCTCTACGGGGCGCATCTTGTGCCCCGTTTTCACCTCTGCGACAATAGCGTTTTTCAACGTGTTTCCCCATGACCGATAACGCTGTTCTTCAGTTACGCGCTGAGCGCCTCGCGCGCGCCACGCGTCCTTTCCTTGCCCGAGGTAATCGCGTTCGCCGCTGTCAACGCTGCCTGCTGCCGCAGAAGCTCTGCTTGTGCGCAACTCTGGCGCCCTCTGAGGCAAAAAGTCGCTTTTGTCTGGTGATGTTTGATACCGAGCCGATGAAGCCCAGCAACACGGGGCGTTTAATTGCCGATATTCTGCCCGATACCACGGCTTTTCAGTGGTCACGTACCGAGCCGCCGCAGGCGCTGCTGGAACTGGTGAAAAATCCGGATTACCAGCCGATGGTTGTATTCCCGGCCTCCTATGCAGGTGAAGAGCGTGAGGTGATTTTCACGCCACCAGCCGGTAAGCCCCCATTGTTTATCATGCTCGACGGCACCTGGCCTGAGGCGCGTAAAATGTTCCGCAAAAGCCCGTACCTCGATAACCTGCCGGTGATCTCTGTTGATTTATCACGCCTTTCTGCTTACCACCTGCGTGGCGTTCACGCCGAAGGGCAATATTGCACAGCCGAGGTGGCCATCGCCTTGTTGGATCTGGCGGGAGATACGCAAGCCGCAGAAGGGTTAAGCGATCATTTTACTCGCTTTAAAACCCGCTACCTGGCAGGAAAAACTCAACATCAGGGAAGCGTCACAGCAGATTCATCAGAAAACGTTTAAAATCATTCGGTCACTGGTGTCATTAAGGAAGCCGATATGAGTCAGCGTGGTCTGGAAGCACTATTGCGACCGAAATCCATTGCGGTGATTGGGGCGTCAATGAAGCCTAATCGCGCAGGTTACCTGATGATGCGTAACCTGCTTGCTGGCGGTTTCAATGGACCTGTTTTACCGGTGACGCCCGCATGGAAAGCGGTGTTGGGCGTACTGGCGTGGCCCAATATCAACAGCCTGCCTTTTAGCCCCGATCTCGCCGTGTTGTGCACCAATGCCAGCCGTAACCTGGCATTACTCGAAGCACTTGGCGAGAAAGGTTGTAAAACCTGCATTATTCTCTCAGCACCCTCGGCGCAGCACGCGGAGCTGCTGGCCTGCGCATCACGCTACAACATACGTCTTCTGGGTCCCAACAGCCTGGGACTTCTCGCACCCTGGCAAGGACTTAACGCCAGCTTTTCCCCCGTCCCGATTAAGCGCGGCAAGCTGGCTTTCATCTCTCAATCCGCCGCCGTGTCCAATACCATACTCGACTGGGCACAGCAGAGAGAAATGGGCTTTTCTTACTTTATCGCGCTGGGTGATAGCCTGGATATCGACGTTGATGAGCTACTGGATTACCTGGCACGCGACAGTAAAACCAGCGCGATTTTGCTGTATCTCGAACATTTAAGTGATGCCCGGCGCTTTGTTTCCGCCGCCCGTAGCGCCTCGCGCAATAAACCTATTCTGGTGATTAAGAGCGGTCGCAGCCCTGCAGCGCAGCGTTTACTGCATACCAGCGCCGGGATGGACCCTGCGTGGGATGCAGCTATTCAGCGCGCCGGTTTACTGCGCGTACAAGACACTCACGAGCTGTTCTCAGCAGTCGAAACCTTGAGCCACATGCGTCCACTACGTGGCGACAGGCTGATGATCATCAGTAACGGCGCCGCACCTGCCGCACTGGCATTGGATGAGCTATGGTCGAAAAATGGCAAACTCGCCACGCTGAGTGAAGATACCTGCCAGAAATTACGCGATGCACTACCAGCCCATGTTGATATCGCCAACCCACTGGATCTGCGTGATGACGCCAGCAGCGAACACTACGTTAAGACGCTGGATATTTTGCTCGCCAGCCAGGATTTCGACGCGTTGATGGTGATTCATTCACCCAGCGCAGCCGCTCCCGGAACCGAAAGCGCACAGGCATTGATTGAAGCGGTAAAGCATCATCCCCGAGGAAAATTCGTCTCGTTGCTGACCAACTGGTGCGGAGAGTTTTCCTCACAGGAAGCACGCAGACTGTTTAGCGAAGCCGGATTACCAACCTACCGCACGCCTGAAGGCACTATCACTGCATTTATGCATATGGTGGAGTACCGGCGTAACCAGAAGCAACTGCGTGAAACGCCTGCGCTACCCGACAATCTGACCACCAACACCGCCGAAGCGCATAATCTGTTACAACAGGCGATTGCAGAAGGCGCAACGTCGCTGGATACTCATGAAGTTCAGCCTATTTTACAGGCCTATGGCTTACATACACTGCCGACATGGATCGCCAGCGACAGCGCAGAGGCCGTACACATCGCGGAGCAAATCGGCTACCCGGTGGCGCTCAAGCTGCGTTCTCCTGATATCCCGCATAAGTCGGAAGTTCAGGGGGTAATGCTCTACCTGCGTACAGCAACAGAAGTGCAGCAGGCTGCCAATGCAATCTTCGATCGGGTAAAAATGGCCTGGCCGCAGGCACGCATTCACGGTTTATTAGTACAAAGTATGGCGAATCGCGCTGGTGCTCAAGAACTTCGCGTCGTCGTTGAACACGACCCGGTATTTGGTCCGTTGATTATGCTGGGTGAAGGTGGTGTTGAGTGGCGACCGGAAGAGCAAGCCGTGGTGGCCTTGCCGCCATTGAACATGAATCTGGCGCGTTATCTGGTGATCCAGGGGATCAAAAATAAAAAGATCCGCGCTCGCAGCGCACTACGTCCGCTGGATATCGCCGGGTTGAGCCAACTTCTGGTGCAGGTCTCCAACTTGATCGTCGACTGCCCGGAAATTCAGCGTCTGGATATTCATCCTCTGCTGGCCTCCGCCGAAGAATTTACCGCGCTGGACGTTACGCTGGATATTGCCCCTTTCGCGGGAGATAACGAAAGCAGGCTGGCTGTACGTCCCTACCCCCATCAGCTTGAAGAGTGGGTGGAGTTGAAGAACGGCGAGCGCTGTCTGTTCCGCCCCATTTTACCGGAGGATGAACCTCATCTACAGCAGTTCATTTCTCAAGTGACAAAAGAAGATCTTTATTATCGCTATTTCAGTGAGATCAATGAATTTACCCACGAAGATTTAGCCAATATGACGCAGATCGACTACGATCGGGAAATGGCTTTTGTTGCGGTGCGTTGTAAAGATAATCACGAAGAGATCCTCGGCGTAACGCGAGCAATCTCGGATCCTGATAACGTAGATGCTGAGTTTGCCGTACTGGTTCGTTCCGATCTCAAAGGGCTTGGACTGGGTCGCCGATTGATGGAAAAATTAATTGCATATACCCGAGATCACGGACTTATACGTTTGAATGGTATTACGATGCCAAACAATCGTGGGATGGTCGCCCTGGCCCGAAAACTCGGGTTTGTTGTTGACGTCCAGCTCGAAGAGGGAATTGTTGGGCTAACGCTTAATCTGGCCCAATGTGAGGAATCGTGAGTAAGGTACTGGAAATGTTGACCACATTAATGGGTACTGGTGGTATCATTGCCCGCTTATGTCGTCTGCATAGCACAGAGGACCCTTCAATGAACAGAGAAGAAATGCACTGTGATGTTGTCAAAATTTAAGCGTAATAAACATCAACAACACCTTGCCCAACTACCCAAGATTTCTCAGTCAGTTGATGATGTAGATTTCTTTTATGCTCCCGCTAATTTCAGGGAGACTCTGCTGGAAAAAATAGCCAGCGCGACGCGACGGATCTGCATTATTGCGCTGTACCTGGAACAGGATGACGGTGGTAAAGGCATACTTGACGCTCTCTATGCGGCAAAACGGCAGCGTCCTGAACTGGATGTCCGGGTGCTTGTCGACTGGCACAGAGCTCAGCGCGGTCGTATTGGGGCTGCGGCATCCAATACTAATGCTGACTGGTATTGCCGAATGGCGCAAGAAAACCCAGGTATCGATATTCCTGTTTATGGCGTTCCGATTAACACCCGTGAAGCGCTTGGCGTCCTGCATTTCAAAGGCTTTATTATCGATGACAGCGTCCTGTACAGCGGGGCCAGTCTGAACGATGTTTACCTGCATCAGCATGATAAATATCGCTATGACCGTTATCAGTTGATTCGCAATGCGCAAATGGCCGATATCATGTTCGATTGGGTTACGCAGAACCTGATAAAGGGTCGTGGCGTTAACCGCCTTGATGATATCAACCGACCTAAAAGCCCGGAAATTAAAAACGATATCCGCCTGTACCGCCAAGAACTGCGTGATGCGTCATTCCATTTTCAGGGTGATGCTGATAACGAACAGCTTTCGGTTACGCCTCTGGTGGGCCTTGGGAAATCCAGTCTGTTAAATAAGACCATTTTCCATCTTATGCCCTGCGCGGAGCACAAACTCACAATCTGTACCCCTTATTTCAACCTGCCCGCCATACTGGTGCGCAATATCATTCAACTGCTGCGTGAAGGGAAAAAGGTTGAAATCATTGTCGGTGATAAAACCGCCAACGACTTTTTCATTCCAGAAGATGAGCCATTCAAGATCATCGGCGCGCTGCCTTATCTGTATGAAATAAATCTGCGCCGTTTCCTGAGCAGATTGCAGTATTACGTGAATACCGACCAGCTGGTCGTACGCCTATGGAAAGATGATGACAACACCTATCATCTGAAAGGTATGTGGGTTGATGATAAATGGATGCTGCTCACCGGCAACAACCTTAACCCTCGCGCCTGGCGTCTGGATCTGGAAAACGCCATCCTTATCCACGATCCTAAGCAAGAGCTGACTCCCCAGCGCGATAAAGAGCTGGAGCTTATCCGTACGCATACTACCGTCGTTAAGCACTATCGCGACCTGCAAAGTATTGCTGACTATCCAGTCAAAGTGCGTAAGCTCATTCGTCGACTACGCCGTATTCGTATCGACAGATTAATTAGCCGTATTCTGTAATCAAGACCCCGTCCAGTGACGGGGTTTTTCATATGGAGGCAACGGTGCGCCTGTTCATTCTTACCAGCATCCTGGCCATTTCTGGCTGCAGCCACATGGCTAACGACCAGTGGAGTGGGCAAGACAAAGCTCAACACTTCATCGCCTCCGCCATGCTTGCCGCAGCCGGCAATGAATATGCCCAACATCAGGGCAACAGCCGCGATCGCAGTGCGGCTATCGGCCTGATGTTCTCAGTCAGCCTGGGCGCGTCAAAAGAACTGTGGGACAGCCGTCCCGCAGGGAGCGGCTGGAGCTGGAAGGACTTCGCCTGGGATGTTGCAGGCGCGTCTACCGGCTATGCGGTCTGGCAACTGGCACATTACTAGAGGCGCAGACCTTTCCCCTTCCCATGCAGCATCAGCGATACTAAAAACGCGACAACTGCCAGCGCGGTGACGTACCAGAAGAATGTCGTTTCCATACCGACAGACTTCAGGGATAACGCCACATATTCAGCTGAGCCACCAAACAGGGCATTAGCCACCGCATAAGATAAGCCAACTCCCAGAGCGCGCACCTGCGCCGGGAACATCTCAGCCTTCAAAATACCGCTGATTGACGTATAGAAACTCACGATTAACAGGGCACACATCACCAGAGCAAACGCCATATACGGGGATGTTACGCTTTGCAATGCTGTCAGAATGGGAACAGTGAAAATCGCAGCCAACGAGCCAAAACACAGCATTGAAGTACGCCGGCCAATCTTATCTGACAAAGCGCCGAACAGCGGTTGAACCAGCATGAACACACACAGTGCCGCCGTCATAATCCCGCTGGCTACGTTGGCATGCATACCAGCGGTATTGACCAGGTATTTCTGCATGTAGGTTGTGAACGTGTAAAAACACAACGAACCCGCGGCGGTAAAGCCAAGCACCATGACAAAAGCTTTGCGATTACGCCACAGACCTTTCAGGGAACCCGCTTCTTTCAGTGCGCGAACGTCATGTTTCGAGGTTTCATCCAGTTGGCGACGCAGCCATAGCGCAACAATAGCCAGCACGGCGCCCAACGCAAATGGAATACGCCAACCCCACGCTCTGAGTGCAGAGTCTTCTAACGTGTGCTGTAATATGACCACAACCAGCAATGCCAGTAACTGTCCGCCGATTAACGTCACGTACTGGAATGAAGCATAAAAACCTTTCTTACCTTCAACGGCAACTTCACTCATATAGGTCGCGCTGGTTCCGTATTCACCACCTACAGATAACCCCTGGAATAGTCTGGCCAGCAGTAATAACGCAGGGGCCCAGGTACCGATAGTTTCATATCCCGGTAGACAAGCGATCACCAACGATCCCATACACATCATACAAACGGACAGCAACATGGACTTTTTACGCCCGTGCTTATCCGCAATACGGCCAAACAACCAGCCTCCAATTGGTCGCATCAAGAAGCCTGCGGCAAACACGCCGGCGGTTTGTAAGAGTTGTGTGGTGGTATTTCCTGATGGGAAAAAGATATGAGCAAAATAAAGAGAACAGAAAGAGTAGATATAGAAATCAAACCATTCGACCAGATTCCCTGATGATGCTCCGACAATCGCCCATATACGACGGCGGGTATCGCCGTCTGCCAGCGCCCCGTTCTCAGTTACACTACTATCAGCCATTAGAATTGTACCCCTGCCAACGATCGCATGAATTTATCAATGATGGTTGTGTGTTTTTTAGTGAATTAAATGTTATATAATTGTTATATATTATTATGCAGGAAAGATCACGATTTTAATTAGCAGAGAAAGGATTCAGATATGTTCGAGGGAGAGATCCGTGTAGTAGATCGAGACAGTGTGCTTTTGTTAGTCGATTAAGGCGGTTACGTCGAATCCAGCAATCTGCCGCCGGAATTGCGTGATGCGCTACGCTTATCAGGCCTGCACAATCAATACGTTCAGCCCGGCGGTTTTTACCCCGCACACACGCAAAAAAGCCCATCCGTCAGGATGGGCTTCTTCACTTTAATTGATGCCTGGCAGTTCCCTACTCTCGCATGGGGAGACCCCACACTACCATCGGCGCTACGGCGTTTCACTTCTGAGTTCGGCATGGGGTCAGGTGGGACCACCGCGCTACAGCCGCCAGGCAAATTCTGTTTATCAACACGCTTTTGCATGTCGATATAATCTGTAATCAAGCTGAATCTGATGTCTGTCTTTCGCCAAAACATCTTCGGCGTTGTAAGGTTAAGCCTCACGGTTCATTAGTATCGGTTAGCTCAACGTATCGCTACACTTACACACCCGACCTATCAACGTCGTCGTCTTCAACGTTCCTTCAGGAGACTTAAAGTCTCAGGGAGAACTCATCTCGGGGCAAGTTTCGTGCTTAGATGCTTTCAGCACTTATCTCTTCCGCATTTAGCTACCGGGCAATGCCATTGGCATGACAACCCGAACACCAGTGATGCGTCCACTCCGGTCCTCTCGTACTAGGAGCAGCCCCCCTCAATTCTCCAGCGCCCACGGCAGATAGGGACCGAACTGTCTCACGACGTTCTAAACCCAGCTCGCGTACCACTTTAAATGGCGAACAGCCATACCCTTGGGACCTACTTCAGCCCCAGGATGTGATGAGCCGACATCGAGGTGCCAAACACCGCCGTCGATATGAACTCTTGGGCGGTATCAGCCTGTTATCCCCGGAGTACCTTTTATCCGTTGAGCGATGGCCCTTCCATTCAGAACCACCGGATCACTAAGACCTGCTTTCGCACCTGCTCGAGCCGTCACTCTCGCAGTCAAGCTAGCTTATGCCTTTGCACTAACCTCCTGATGTCCGACCAGGATTAGCTAACCTTCGTGCTCCTCCGTTACTCTTTAGGAGGAGACCGCCCCAGTCAAACTACCCACCAGACACTGTCCGCAACCCGGGTAACGGGTCCACGTTAGAACACCAGCCATTAAAGGGTGGTATTTCAAGGATGGCTCCATGCAGACTGGCGTCCACACTTCAAAGCCTCCCACCTATCCTACACATCAAGGACCAGTGTTCAGTGTCAAGCTATAGTAAAGGTTCACGGGGTCTTTCCGTCTTGCCGCGGGTACACTGCATCTTCACAGCGAGTTCAATTTCACTGAGTCTCGGGTGGAGACAGCCTGGCCATCATTACGCCATTCGTGCAGGTCGGAACTTACCCGACAAGGAATTTCGCTACCTTAGGACCGTTATAGTTACGGCCGCCGTTTACCGGGGCTTCGATCAAGAGCTTCTCCTTACGGATAACCCCATCAATTAACCTTCCGGCACCGGGCAGGCGTCACACCGTATACGTCCACTTTCGTGTTTGCACAGTGCTGTGTTTTTAATAAACAGTTGCAGCCAGCTGGTATCTTCGACTGATTTCAGCTCCATGAGTAAATCACTTCACCTACATATCAGCGTGCCTTCTCCCGAAGTTACGGCACCATTTTGCCTAGTTCCTTCACCCGAGTTCTCTCAAGCGCCTTGGTATTCTCTACCTGACCACCTGTGTCGGTTTGGGGTACGATTTCGTGTTACCTGATGCTTAGAGGCTTTTCCTGGAAGCAGGGCATTTGTTACTTCAGCACCGTAGTGCCTCGTCATCACACCTCAGCGTTAAAAAGGTACCGGATTTACCTGGAACCTCCGCCTACATGCTTAAACCGGGACAACCGTCGCCCGGCTAACATAGCCTTCTCCGTCCCCCCTTCGCAGTAACACCAAGTACAGGAATATTAACCTGTTTCCCATCGACTACGCCTTTCGGCCTCGCCTTAGGGGTCGACTCACCCTGCCCCGATTAACGTTGGACAGGAACCCTTGGTCTTCCGGCGTGCGGGTTTTTCACCCGCATTATCGTTACTTATGTCAGCATTCGCACTTCTGATACCTCCAGCATACCTCACGATACACCTTCAACGGCTTACAGAACGCTCCCCTACCCAACAACACATAGTGTCGCTGCCGCAGCTTCGGTGCATGGTTTAGCCCCGTTACATCTTCCGCGCAGGCCGACTCGACCAGTGAGCTATTACGCTTTCTTTAAATGATGGCTGCTTCTAAGCCAACATCCTGGCTGTCTGTGCCTTCCCACATCGTTTCCCACTTAACCATGACTTTGGGACCTTAGCTGGCGGTCTGGGTTGTTTCCCTCTTCACGACGGACGTTAGCACCCGCCGTGTGTCTCCCGTGATAACATTCTTCGGTATTCGCAGTTTGCATCGGGTTGGTAAGTCGGGATGACCCCCTAGCCGAAACAGTGCTCTACCCCCGAAGATGAGTTCACGAGGCGCTACCTAAATAGCTTTCGGGGAGAACCAGCTATCTCCCGGTTTGATTGGCCTTTCACCCCCAGCCACAAGTCATCCGCTAATTTTTCAACATTAGTCGGTTCGGTCCTCCAGTTAGTGTTACCCAACCTTCAACCTGCCCATGGCTAGATCACCGGGTTTCGGGTCTATACCCTGCAACTTAACGCCCAGTTAAGACTCGGTTTCCCTTCGGCTCCCCTATACGGTTAACCTTGCTACAGAATATAAGTCGCTGACCCATTATACAAAAGGTACGCAGTCACCCCATAAAGAGGCTCCCACTGCTTGTACGTACACGGTTTCAGGTTCTTTTTCACTCCCCTCGCCGGGGTTCTTTTCGCCTTTCCCTCACGGTACTGGTTCACTATCGGTCAGTCAGGAGTATTTAGCCTTGGAGGATGGTCCCCCCATATTCAGACAGGATACCACGTGTCCCGCCCTACTCTTCGAGTTCACAACCTGTGCATTTTGGTGTACGGGACTATCACCCTGTACCGTCGGACTTTCCAGACCGTTCCACTAACACACAAGCTGATTCAGACTCTGGGCTGCTCCCCGTTCGCTCGCCGCTACTGGGGGAATCTCGGTTGATTTCTTTTCCTCGGGGTACTTAGATGTTTCAGTTCCCCCGGTTCGCTTCATTACGCTATGTATTCACGTAATGATAGTGTGACGAATCACACTGGGTTTCCCCATTCGGAAATCGCCGGTTATAACGGTTCATATCACCTTACCGACGCTTATCGCAGATTAGCACGTCCTTCATCGCCTCTGACTGCCAGGGCATCCACCGTGTACGCTTAGTCGCTTAACCTCACAACCCGAAGATGTTTCTTTCGATTCATCATCGACTTGCAAAAATTTGAGAGACTCGAACACACCGCTTTTCATTTCTTATTACGGAGAAATGAAACAGTGTGTCGTTTCAATTTTCAGCTTGATCCAGATTTTTAAAGAGCAAATATCTCAAACGTCACCCGAAGGTAAGTTTTGAGATACTGAGGTCGGCGACTTTCACTCACACATACCAGCAAGTGGCGTCCCCTAGGGGATTCGAACCCCTGTTACCGCCGTGAAAGGGCGGTGTCCTGGGCCTCTAGACGAAGGGGACACTGAAGTCTCAATCGCAAGACGCCTTGCTATTTACTTTTCATCAGACAATCTGTGTGAGCACTACAAAGGTCGGTTCTTTAAGGTAAGGAGGTGATCCAACCGCAGGTTCCCCTACGGTTACCTTGTTACGACTTCACCCCAGTCATGAATCACAAAGTGGTAAGCGCCCTCCCGAAGGTTAAGCTACCTACTTCTTTTGCAACCCACTCCCATGGTGTGACGGGCGGTGTGTACAAGGCCCGGGAACGTATTCACCGTGGCATTCTGATCCACGATTACTAGCGATTCCGACTTCATGGAGTCGAGTTGCAGACTCCAATCCGGACTACGACATACTTTATGAGGTCCGCTTGCTCTCGCGAGGTCGCTTCTCTTTGTATATGCCATTGTAGCACGTGTGTAGCCCTACTCGTAAGGGCCATGATGACTTGACGTCATCCCCACCTTCCTCCAGTTTATCACTGGCAGTCTCCTTTGAGTTCCCGACCGAATCGCTGGCAACAAAGGATAAGGGTTGCGCTCGTTGCGGGACTTAACCCAACATTTCACAACACGAGCTGACGACAGCCATGCAGCACCTGTCTCAGAGTTCCCGAAGGCACCAAAGCATCTCTGCTAAGTTCTCTGGATGTCAAGAGTAGGTAAGGTTCTTCGCGTTGCATCGAATTAAACCACATGCTCCACCGCTTGTGCGGGCCCCCGTCAATTCATTTGAGTTTTAACCTTGCGGCCGTACTCCCCAGGCGGTCGACTTAACGCGTTAGCTCCGGAAGCCACGCCTCAAGGGCACAACCTCCAAGTCGACATCGTTTACGGCGTGGACTACCAGGGTATCTAATCCTGTTTGCTCCCCACGCTTTCGCACCTGAGCGTCAGTCTTTGTCCAGGGGGCCGCCTTCGCCACCGGTATTCCTCCAGATCTCTACGCATTTCACCGCTACACCTGGAATTCTACCCCCCTCTACAAGACTCTAGCCTGCCAGTTTCGGATGCAGTTCCCAGGTTGAGCCCGGGGATTTCACATCCGACTTGACAGACCGCCTGCGTGCGCTTTACGCCCAGTAATTCCGATTAACGCTTGCACCCTCCGTATTACCGCGGCTGCTGGCACGGAGTTAGCCGGTGCTTCTTCTGCGAGTAACGTCAATCGCTGCGGTTATTAACCACAACGCCTTCCTCCTCGCTGAAAGTACTTTACAACCCGAAGGCCTTCTTCATACACGCGGCATGGCTGCATCAGGCTTGCGCCCATTGTGCAATATTCCCCACTGCTGCCTCCCGTAGGAGTCTGGACCGTGTCTCAGTTCCAGTGTGGCTGGTCATCCTCTCAGACCAGCTAGGGATCGTCGCCTAGGTGAGCCGTTACCCCACCTACTAGCTAATCCCATCTGGGCACATCCGATGGCAAGAGGCCCGAAGGTCCCCCTCTTTGGTCTTGCGACGTTATGCGGTATTAGCTACCGTTTCCAGTAGTTATCCCCCTCCATCGGGCAGTTTCCCAGACATTACTCACCCGTCCGCCACTCGTCACCCAAGGAGCAAGCTCCTCTGTGCTACCGTTCGACTTGCATGTGTTAGGCCTGCCGCCAGCGTTCAATCTGAGCCATGATCAAACTCTTCAATTTAAGTTTGATGCTCGTGAATTAAACTTCGTAATGAATTACGTATGTTCACTCAGAGACTTGGTATTCATTTTTCGTCTTGCGACGTTAAGAATCCGTATCTTCGAGTGCCCACACAGATTGTCTGATGAATTGTTAAAGAGCAGTGCCGCTTCGCTTTTCTCAGCGGCGCGGGGTGTGCATAATACGCCATCCCGCTGCGAAGTCAAGCATTTAATTTCGCTTTCTTCGCCGGAGTTCTCAGTGGAACCCCGCTGACCCGGCGGCTTGTAATCCGTTGTTCCGTGTCAGTGGAGGCGCATTATAGGGAGTTATTTCAGGCTGACAAGTTAAAAATATAAAAAACCTATCAAGCGATTACTTTTCAATCAATACATCTATTTTCGCCTGAATTTTAAACAAAAACGAGCCCCGCAGGGCCCGTTTATTGTTATTTTGTGACTTACTGCACTGCCACGATGCGATCGTCATTCACTTCCAGACGAATCGTTTTGCCCGGAATCAGTTCACCAGACAGAATTTGCTGCGCCAGCGGGTTTTCGATCTGCTGCTGGATAGCACGTTTCAATGGACGTGCGCCATATACCGGATCGTAACCATTCGCGCTCAGCAGTTTAAGCGCCTCGTCAGAAATATGGATTTCATAGCCACGTTCTTCCAGACGTTTGTACAGACGCTGCAGCTGAATCTGAGCAATAGAAGCAATGTGCTGCTCACCCAACGGATGGAATACAACAACCTCATCTATACGGTTGATGAATTCCGGTCGGAAGTTATGGCTCACGACGCCCAGCACCATATCTTTCATGTGGCCGTAATCCAGCTCACCAAAGCGTTCCTGGATTAGATCAGACCCCAGGTTTGAGGTCATGATGACAACCGTATTACGGAAGTCGACCGTTCTTCCCTGTCCGTCAGTCAGACGACCATCGTCAAGCACCTGCAGCAGAATGTTGAACACATCCGGGTGCGCTTTTTCCACTTCATCCAGCAGGATGACAGAGTAAGGACGACGACGTACTGCTTCCGTCAGATACCCACCTTCTTCATAACCGACATATCCCGGAGGTGCCCCAACCAAGCGAGACACCGAGTGTTTCTCCATAAACTCGGACATATCGATACGCACCATTGCGTCGTCACTGTCGAACATAAAGTTTGCCAGCGCTTTGCACAGTTCGGTTTTACCGACCCCGGTTGGACCAAGGAACAAGAATGAACCAATCGGACGATTCGGATCGGACAAGCCCGCGCGGCTACGACGGATGGCGTTAGAAACGGCTTCCACCGCTTCGTTCTGACCAATCACACGGCTGTGCAGCTCCTGTTCCATACGCAACAGTTTTTCCCGTTCGCCTTCCAGCATGCGAGCAACCGGGATCCCGGTCCAGCGCGCCAGCACCTCAGCAATTTCAGCATCCGTGACTTTATTACGCAGCAGACGCATGGTTTTGCCTTCAGACTGAGTGGCTGCTTCCAGCTGTTTTTCCAGTTCAGGAATTTTGCCGTACTGCAGTTCAGACATCCGCGCCAGGTCGCCAACGCGGCGCGCCTGTTCGATGGCGATTTTTGCCTGCTCCAGCTCAGCCTTGATAGTTTGCGTTCCCGAGAGGGAGGCTTTTTCAGCTTTCCACTCTTCCTCTAACTCAGAATACTGGCGCTCTTTGTCGTCCAGCTCTTCGTTGAGCATATCGAGACGTTTTTTACTTGCCTCATCAGACTCTTTCATTAATGCCTGCTGTTCCAGTTTGAGCTGGATAATACGGCGGTCGAGTCTGTCGAGTTCCTCCGGCTTGGAGTCAATCTGCATACGAATGCTGGATGCCGCTTCGTCAATAAGGTCGATAGCTTTATCCGGTAACTGACGATCGGCAATATAACGATGAGACAACGTAGCTGCCGCAACAATCGCCGGGTCAGTAATCTGCACATGATGGTGCAGCTCATAACGTTCTTTCAGGCCACGCAAGATTGCGATGGTGTCTTCCACTGAAGGTTCAGCCACAAACACTTTCTGGAAACGACGTTCCAGCGCCGCATCTTTTTCGATGTACTGGCGATATTCATCAAGCGTTGTGGCGCCTACGCAGTGCAGTTCCCCGCGAGCCAGCGCTGGTTTCAGCATGTTCCCGGCGTCCATCGCGCCATCGGCTTTACCCGCCCCAACCATGGTATGCAATTCGTCGATAAACAGAATGACGTTGCCTTCCTGTTTCGAGAGATCGTTCAGCACACCTTTTAAGCGTTCTTCAAACTCACCGCGATATTTGGCCCCAGCCACCAGCGCGCCCATATCCAGCGCCAGTACACGACGGCCTTTTAAGCCCTCCGGCACTTCACCATTGATGATGCGTTGGGCCAGCCCTTCAACAATGGCTGTTTTACCGACACCGGGTTCACCGATTAACACTGGGTTATTTTTAGTACGACGTTGCAGCACCTGAATGGTACGGCGAATTTCTTCATCACGGCCGATAACTGGATCGAGTTTGCCCTGTTCAGCACGTTCAGTCAGATCGACGGTATATTTTTTCAAGGCCTGACGTTGGTCTTCAGCCCCCTGGTCATTCACGCTTTCACCTCCACGCATTTGTTCAATTGCCTGAGTGATATTGGCGGTCGTCGCCCCTGCTGATTTTAATAAATCGGTCAGCGTACCGCGTGACTCAAGCACCGCCAGAACGAACAGTTCTGACGAAATAAAGTTGTCCCCACGTTTTTGCGCCAGCTTGTCGCAAAGATTCAGTACACGCACCAGTTCCTGAGAAGGCTGCACATCACCGCCGGTACCTTCTACCTGCGGCAAACGGCTCAACGCCTGGTCAATGGCTGTACGTAACTGGCCAGCATTAATGCCAGCAGACGTTAATAAAGGACGTACCGATCCCCCTTCCTGATTCAGCAAGGCGCTCATTAGATGAAGTGGTTCGATAAATTGATTGTCGTGCCCCAATGCGAGTGACTGGGCATCGGCAAGAGCAAGCTGGAATTTATTGGTAAGACGATCCAGACGCATAACTCCTCCCATAACAGGTCAAAATTGCTACTGGAGATTAAATGAGGTCATCCCTCAATTATTCAAGGTGAATGACCTGAATTATGTGAAAAGAAAATTACACGTACCGGATCGTCTTGATTCTTTAGGTTATATCAGCCAAATAAAACTTGCCATACGACCCGTGGTATTGTCGCGACGATAAGAGAAGAACGTCTCACTTTCACTAAAGGTGCAACGGTCGCCGCCGTGGATGTTCTCCACGCCGACATTTGCCAGCCGCTGACGGGCAAGCTGGTAGATATCCGCCAGATACTTGTCGCCGCGCGGTACAAATGCGAGGTCCGCTTGCGGATCTTTCGTCATGAATGCCTCGCGAACTTCTGCTCCCACTTCAAAGGCGTTTGGGCCTATCGCCGGACCTAGCCAGGCAATAATGTTTTCAGGTTCGTCGGCAAAACACGCCACCGTCTCTTCCAGCGCGCCAGCGCATAATCCTCGCCAACCCGCATGGGCCGCAGCCACTTCCGTCCCGGCGCGATTGCAAAACAGCACCGGCAGACAATCAGCGGTCATTACAGCACACACTGTGCCCGGCGTGTTGCTATACGACGCATCTGCGCGTTTGGAGGCGTAAGGCCCGCCTGTCAGTTTCAGGACATCCTTACCGTGGACCTGCTCCAGCCAGACCGGCTTTGACGGCAGATTGCCCGCAGCAAACAGTCGTTTGCGGTTCTCTTCAACATGCTCCGGGTTATCGCCGCAATGGGCGCCCAGATTCAGCGAATCGTAAGGCGGCATACTGACTCCGCCAATACGGGTAGAACTACACGCCGCGACACCTTGCGGTATCGGCCACTGCGGAACAATTAGCTTACTCATAGCCAGGCAATATCATCCTTATGTTCTTCGAAATCAGCGCGCATCACTTCAATCAATTGCACCATATCTTGTGGGATCGGCGCATGCCATTCCATTTCGATACCGGAAATCGGGTGATACAAACGCAGCATGGTCGCATGTAGCGCCTGGCGGTCGAACTTACGCAGTACGGAGATAAATTCGTCAGAAGCGCCTTTCGGTGGACGTGGACGACCGCCGTAGACCTGATCGCCCACCAGCGGATGAGTGATATGTGCCATGTGCACGCGGATCTGGTGCGTACGTCCGGTTTCCAGACGCAACCGCAGACGCGTGTGCACACGGAAGTGTTCCATAATGCGATAGTGCGTTACCGCCGGTTTCCCCATTGGGTGTACCGCCATGTGCGTACGCTTGGTCGGGTGACGGCTAATCGGTTCCTCAACGGTTCCGCCAGCAGTCATGTGACCAATTGCTACGGCTTCGTACTCACGGGTAATTTCGCGCAGCTGCAATGACTCAACCAGACGTGTTTGTGCCGGAACCGTTTTTGCCACCACCATTAATCCGGTCGTGTCTTTATCCAGACGGTGTACGATACCGGCACGAGGAACATCCGCGATTGGCGGGTAGTAATGCAGTAACGCATTCAATACCGTACCATCAGGATTCCCGGCGCCCGGATGCACTACAAGGTCACGGGGTTTGTTGATGACAAGAATATCATCATCTTCATAAACGATATCCAGTGGGATATCCTGAGGTTCAAAACGAACCTCTTCATCAATTTCTGCATTGATGGAGACACGCTCTCCACCCAACACTTTTTCTTTCGGTTTATCGCAAAGATTGCCATTTACCAGCACGCGCTGGTCGAGGATCCATTCTTTTATGCGCGATCGCGAATAATCAGGGAACAATTCGGCCAAAGCCTGATCTAAGCGTTGACCGAGCTGATTTTCGGAGACTGTTGCGGTGAGTTCTACTCGTTGTGCCATAAACTGCTTCTTCGTTTAACGTTGGGTTTTACGGCTTTGCCGTTTAATATAGTGTGCTATTGTAGCTGGTCTTAACCGGGAGCAGGAACAGAGAATCTCCCGTATTACATTTTGAGGAAAGTCAAAACGTCATGACGCGCATGAAATATCTGGTGGCAGCAGCCACGTTGAGCCTGTTTTTGGCGGGTTGCTCTGGTTCAAAGGAAGAGGTGCCCGATAATCCGCCAAATGAAATCTACGCGACTGCTCAGCAAAAGCTGCAGGACGGTAACTGGAAACAGGCAATAACGCAATTGGAAGCGTTGGATAACCGTTATCCATTTGGACCGTATTCTCAGCAGGTGCAATTAGATCTCATCTACGCCTACTACAAAAACGCCGATCTGCCACTTGCTCAGGCTGCTATCGATCGTTTTATCCGTCTTAACCCGACACACCCTAACATTGATTATGTCATGTATATGCGTGGCCTGACCAATATGGCGTTGGATGATAGCGCACTGCAAGGATTCTTTGGTGTTGATCGCAGCGATCGCGATCCCCAACACGCCCGAGCTGCGTTTAATGACTTTTCCAAACTGGTACGTGGCTATCCGAACAGCCAGTACACCACTGATGCCACCAAACGTCTGGTGTTCCTGAAAGATCGTCTGGCGAAGTATGAATATTCTGTTGCGGAATACTACACTGCCCGCGGTGCATGGGTTGCCGTGGTAAACCGTGTGGAAGGCATGCTGCGCGACTACCCTGATACTCAGGCAACACGTGATGCTCTGCCGTTAATGGAAAAAGCTTATCGCCAGATGCAGATGAATGCGCAGGCAGAAAAAGTAGCGAAAATCATTGCCGCTAACAGCAGCAATACCTGATTTGCCTCAGAATGCAAAACGGCAGCCCAAGGGCTGCCGTTTTTTTATCCGTTAACGCTACAACTGAAGCGGTTTAGCTCCGACGCATCCCATCAAATATGGCCTGCTTTCAGGTATTCCTCAAGTAAAAAATCGCCTGTTCCTGCGGTGCCTCACAAAAAGGTTTTCTTGACAAAAAGCGACAAAAAAATGTGATTTACATCACGCATTTTGACATTGGGAACGGTATGCTGGAATCACCAAGACGGGAAAGACAAGAGGTAAAATTTATGACAATGAACATTACCAGTAAACAAATGGAAATTACTCCGGCAATTCGCCAGCATGTCGCAGACCGTCTCGCCAAACTTGAAAAATGGCAAACTCATCTGATTAATCCACATATCATTCTGTCTAAGGAGCCACAGGGTTTCATTGCTGATGCCACCATCAATACACCGAACGGACATCTGGTCGCCAGCGCAAAACACGAGGATATGTACACCGCAATTAACGATTTGATCAACAAGCTGGAACGGCAGCTCAATAAAGTGCAGCACAAAGGCGAAGCCCGTCGTGCAACAACTTCAGTCAAAGACGCCAACTTCGTCGAAGCAGAAGAAGAGTAGTCCCTTACATTGAGTGTATCGCCAACGCGCCTTCGGGCGCGTTTTTTGTTGACAGGGTGAAAACAGTACGGGTACTTTACTGACGTAGCCAAAGGAAAATTACATGAAACTTGTTCCGTTCTTCTTCGCATTCTTTTTTACCTTCCCCTGAATGGGAGGCGTTTCGTCGTGTGATAAAGAATGCGAAGACGAACAATAAGGCCTCCCACAACGGGGGGCCTTTTTTATTGATAACAAGAAAGGCAACACTATGACATCGGAAAACCCATTGCTGGCGCTGCGCGATAAGATCAGCACGCTGGATGAAAAATTACTGGCCCTGCTGGCTGAGCGACGTGGACTGGCCGTAGAAGTTGGTAAAGCCAAACTGCTTTCACATCGTCCGGTACGAGATATCGACCGTGAACGTGACCTGTTGGACCGCCTGATTCAGTTGGGCAAAGCACATCATCTCGATGCTCACTACATTACCCGCCTGTTCCAGCTCATAATCGAAGACTCCGTCCTGACTCAACAGGCTCTGCTCCAGCAACACCTGAACAAAATTAACCCACACTCCGCGCGCGTGGCCTTCCTGGGACCAAAAGGATCATATTCCCATCTGGCAGCACGTCAGTACGCCGCCCGCCATTTTGAACAATTTATTGAAAGCGGCTGCGCAAAATTTGCCGATATCTTTAATCAGGTCGAAACCGGACAGGCTGACTATGCTGTGGTTCCGATTGAAAACACCAGCTCCGGTGGGATTAACGACGTTTACGACCTGCTGCAGCACACCAGCCTGTCTATTGTTGGCGAGATGACCATTACGATAGACCACTGTGTACTGGTGTCCGGCACTACGGATCTTGAGACCATTGAAACGGTATACAGCCATCCGCAGCCGTTCCAGCAGTGCAGCAAGTTCCTGAATCGCTACCCGCACTGGAAGATTGAGTACACTGAAAGCACCTCTGCGGCAATGGAAAAAGTTGCGCAGGCTAACTCACCGCATGTGGCGGCCCTGGGGAGCGAAGCCGGAGGCGTACTGTATGGTTTGCAGGTTCTCGAGCATATTGAGGCTAACCAGTCGCAAAACATCACCCGCTTCGTGGTGCTGGCACGTAAAGCAATCAATGTATCCGACCAGGTTCCGGCAAAAACCACGTTGCTGATGGCAACAGGACAACAGGCCGGTGCGCTGGTAGAAGCATTGCTGGTGCTGCGTAACCATAATCTGATTATGACTAAACTGGAGTCACGCCCGATTCACGGCAATCCGTGGGAAGAGATGTTTTATCTTGATATCCAGGCCAATCTGGAATCGCCCCAAATGCAAAAAGCATTGAAAGAGCTGGGTGAGATTACACGTTCGATGAAAGTACTGGGATGCTATCCGAGTGAGAACGTGGTGCCGGTCGATCCGAGCTAACATTTAACAGTGCCGGATGGCACTACGCTTATCCGGCCTACAATTCATGCGATTTTTGTAGGCCGGATAAGACGAAGCCGCCATCCGGCATCTTAATTAAGGACGGCTGTCATTCGCCTGGCGTAACAAAGTACGGCTTTCACTCTGGAAGCGTTTCGCATAATCGCCAAACCAATGCTCGACCTTACGGAAACTGTCGATAAACGCTTGCTTATCGCCCTGTTCCAGTAAACCAATCGCCTCACCAAAACGTTGGTAGTAGCGTTTGATCAGCGCAAGGTTGCTCTCAGACGACATAATAATATCGGCATAGAGCTGCGGATCCTGGGCAAACAGACGGCCAACCATCGCCAGTTCAAGACGGTAAATCGGCGAAGAGAGCGCCAGCAGCTGCTCCAGTTGAACATTCTCTTCCGCTAAATGCAGACCGTAAGCAAAGGTCGCAAAGTGACGCAATGCCTGAATAAACGCCATGTTCTGATCGTGTTCAACGGCGCTGATCCGATGTAGTCGTGCACCCCATACCTGAATTTGTTCCAGAAACCACTGATAGGCTTCCGGCTGACGTCCATCACACCAGACGACGACCTGCTTTGCCAGACTGCCGCTGTCCGGACCAAACATTGGGTGTAACCCCACCACCGGGCCATCATGTGCAGCCAGCATCGCCTGCAAAGGACCATTTTTCACTGAAGCCAGATCCACCAGGATGCAGTCAGACGGCAGACGCGGTAGTTTGGCGATCACCTGCTCGGTGATGTGGATCGGCACACTGACGATCACCATCCCAGCATCAGAGACGATCTCCGGCGCGCGATCCCAATCCTGCTGTTCCAGGATCCGCACCTGGTAACCTGACAGGGTGAGCATTTTTTCAAACAGACGCCCCATCTGACCGCCGCCACCGACGATCACTACCGGCCGCAGAGAAGGACAAAGCGTTTTAAACCCTTTGTCGTTCTCACTGGAATAGGACTCACGCATAACGCGGCGTAGCACATCTTCAATCAGGTCCGGCGGCACGCCAAGGGCTTCCGCTTCTGCCCGGCGAGAGGCAAGCATAGAGGCTTCCCGTTCCGGCACGTAAATCGGCAACCCAAAACGGCTTTTTACTTCACCAACTTCGGTAACCAGCTCCAGGCGGCGTGCCAGTAAATCCAGCAGCGCCTTGTCGACTTCATCAATTTGATCGCGTAATGCGGTCAATTCAGCAACCATAACCAACCTCTTATGCTACACGCGCCGACAGCTGACCGTTTAAATCTTGACTAATTTCACGCAGCAGCGCATCCGTCATTTCCCAGCTAATGCAGGCATCGGTTACGGACACGCCGTATTTCATTTCGCTGCGCGGCTGTTCAGAAGACTGGTTGCCTTCGTGAATATTACTTTCAATCATCAAACCAATGATCGAGCGATTGCCATCTTTGATTTGTGCAATTACGGATTCAGCCACGGCAGGCTGACGGCGGTAATCTTTATTGGAATTACCATGACTGCAATCTACCATCAGAGAAGGTCGTAGTCCCGCCTGCTCCATCTCTTTTTCGCACTGGGCGACATCTGCCGGGCTGTAGTTCGGCGCTTTAGCCCCGCGCAGGATCACGTGGCCGTCCGGATTCCCCTGAGTTTGCAACAGCGCAACCTGCCCGGCCTGATTAATACCAACAAAGCGGTGCGACTGCGCAGCCGCACGCATGGCGTTAATGGCGGTCGCCAGGCTACCGTCAGTACCATTCTTAAAGCCAACCGGCATCGAAAGACCGGAAGCCATTTCGCGGTGTGTCTGCGATTCCGTGGTACGGGCTCCGATTGCGGACCAGCTAAACAGATCGCCCAGGTATTGCGGGCTATTTGGATCCAGCGCTTCAGTTGCCAGCGGCAGTCCCATATTTACCAGTTCAAGCAGCAGCTGGCGCGCAATTTTCAGACCTGCTTCAACATCAAAAGAGCCATCCATATGAGGATCGTTAATTAACCCTTTCCAGCCAACGGTGGTACGGGGTTTTTCAAAATAGACGCGCATCACCAGGTAGAGGCTATCGCTGACCTCTGCGGCAAGGGCTTTAAATCGACGAGCATACTCAATAGCCATTTCAGGATCGTGAATGGAGCATGGGCCACATACGACCAGCAGGCGCGGATCGCGACCGGAGATAATATCTGAGATGGTTTTACGCGACTGGGCGATTTGCGCCTCTTGCTCCTGGCTCAGCGGAAATTCAGCTTTCAGCTGCTCCGGGGTCATCAGAACCTGTTCGTCGGTAATATGTACGTTGTTCAGCGCGTCTTTTTGCATGATGGTGATCCTGTTTAGCTCGTTTGCGATAGTTGATCCTCAGCGAGGAGGAAATAACGATACCACAACAGGTAAAGATTTCAATCCACAATCCGTAAATTTTAATTTACACAGCGTTATTTTAAGGCAAAAACAGCCCTTATAAACGTACACTTATATTTACATCACGAATTTTAAGATCCGCTATGCTTAAAAAAACAAGGGAGCACAGGCAATGAAGCAACTCATCAGCATCTTATTTCTATTCCTTCTTAGCGGATGTCAGATAGATCCCTATACCCATGCCCCCACCTGGACTGGTACTGACTGGTATGACGCCGGGATACAAGATGCCATTTCGGGCTATGCCGTTAAAGATAATGAAACTCTTGCCGACAACTTCAATGATCCCGAAGTCGATCGTACGAAATATCTTAAGGGTTACGCCGAAGGACAACGCAAAATCTGCCAGCAAGATTTTGTTTACGCCAGAGGTCTGGCCGGGAAAACCTTTCCTGCAAGTTGTGATACGGTCGAAAATATTGACCAGTTACACGATGCCTGGAAAAAAGGAGCAAACGAAGGTTCTGCCTCAATAAGATTAAACTAAACAATGGCTTAAATTTTACAGCCAACTAGGATTTAACTTAAATCGCCATCAGCTTTACCCCTGGAATAATGACGACTTAGGAAAATAATGTTATTTTGTCTTAAACAATCTTGAATGTATTTCGACGCTTTACGGCAAACGCTGGTAGGTAACTATTCATGAGCTATTCTTACCGACTCATACTTCTACTGGCACTGCTCCTGACCGGGTTACCGCTGTACGCCCAAAGCGTTACAGAAGAAGCAAAATCTGTACGTGCTATGGTTTCCGGCATCGTCAGTTATACACGCTGGCCAGCACTTTCCGGGCCACCCAAACTGTGTATTTTCTCTTCATCGCGTTTTTCCAGTGTTCTGGAAGATACCAGTACTGGGGCATTACCCTATCTTCCCGTCATCATTCGTACGGAACAAGAAATATTAGTTTCGCAATGTGACGGTTTTTATTTTGGAAAAGAATCACCTACTTATCAGGTGGAATTAAAGAATAAATATCCGACTAAGGCATTGCTATTAATTGCAGAACAAAATCCCGAATGCGTTATTGGCAGCGCCTTTTGCCTCATAATTAAAGATGAAGATGTGAGATTTTCCGTAAATATGGATTCCCTTTCACGCAGCGGCGTAAGGGTAAGTCCTGACGTATTGATGCTTGCACGGAATAATAAGCATGGATAAGGGCCATTCTCCTGTAACACGCCCAACGTTTAAACGGACATTACGGCGTATCAGCATAATCAGCGTCCTGGTGACGATGACGTTGATCTGGCTGCTGCTCAGCATTTCTTCCGTGCTGGCCTTAAGACAGTATGCGCAAAAGAATCTGGATCTGACTGCCGCTACCATGACCCGCACGCTTGAAGCTGCATTAGTCTTTTCTGATAGTGTTGCAGCAACTGAAACACTGGCGGCACTGGGCCAGCAAGGGCAATTTTCCGTTGCGGAAGTTCGTAATAAACACCAGAAGGTGATCGCCACCTGGCGCTATAACGCGCAAGACACCACGGAGAAGATCAGCGGACTGATCAGCCACTGGCTGTTCCCACAACCGGTCACTCAGCCTATTTTGCATAATGGCAACGTCATAGGCGAAGTACGATTGACTGCACGCGATAGCGTTATCAGCCGTTTCATCTATTTGTCGCTGGCCGTTCTTACCGGGTGCATTTTGTTGGCATCAGGCATAGCATTAATGCTCACCCGCTATTTACACAATGGCGTCGTGGAAGCCCTGCAAAATATAACCGAGGTGGTACATGATGTACGTACCAACCGTAACTTTTCGCGACGCGTTTCCGAGGAACGCATTGAAGAGTTTCATCTTTTTGCCCAGGACTTTAATAGTCTGCTGGACGAGATGGAGGAGTGGCAACTTCGGCTGCAGGCAAAGAACGCTCAACTTTTGCGTACCGCACTACATGATCCTCTGACGGGCCTGGCAAATCGCGCCGCTTTTCGTAGCAGTATTAACGCGCTGATGAATGACGATGCCGCCCACAGCAGCTCCGCTTTGTTATTCCTTGATGGTGATAATTTTAAATTTATCAATGATACCTGGGGCCACGCTGCGGGGGATCGGGTTCTGATTGAAGTCGCTAAAAGGCTGTCCGAATTTGGCGGTAATCGACATTCGCCATACAGACTTGGCGGCGACGAGTTCGCGATGGTGCTGTACAGCGTTCATTCTGAATATGAGGTTCAGCGGATCTGCGCGGCACTGTCACAAGAGTTTGACCGACCTTTTGACCTGCATAATGGTCATTTAGCAAGCATGACACTCAGCATCGGTTTTGCGCTGACGTGGGAACATGCCTCTGCCGAGAAATTACAAGAACTTGCCGATCAAAATATGTATCAGGCCAAAAATTTGCGTTCTGAACGCACTATTATTAAATAAGGAATTACACACATGCTAAAACGTTTATTATCCCCGTTTCTTCTGCTTTTACTGATTCTGGCAGGCTGTCAGGCGCCTCAGGGAAAATTTACCCCAGAGCAAATTGCAGCCATGAAATCGTACGGATTTACCGAAGCTTCCGGAGACTGGTCTCTGGGCCTGTCTGATAACATCCTGTTTGATAAAAATGACTATAAACTCCGTCCTGAAAGTGAAAAACAGATCAAGGAAATGGCATCCAAACTGGCAGCTACCGGGCTAAATCATGCTCGCCTGGACGGTCATACTGATAACTACGGTGAAGACAGCTATAACGAAGCTCTGTCACTCAAACGCGCGAATGTGGTTGCCGATGCCTGGGCACAGGGTGCCAACATTCCCCGCACCAACCTGACGACTCAGGGTCTCGGGAAGAAATATCCCATTGCCAGCAACCAGACATCAAAAGGTCGTGCTGAAAATCGTCGCGTTGCAGTCGTGATCACGACGCCATAATCATCCCCCAACTGGCTGCGCGCCGCGCAGTCATTCCATTGCCATAAAGAACAACAGAGCAAACGTCGGGATAAAAAAAGGGCCAGCCTTTCGGCCAGCCCTTTTCTAACAGGATGTCGCTTGCGCGAATCTTAGTTAAGACGCTCTTTGATACGAGCAGACTTACCAGTGCGCTCACGCAGGTAGTACAGTTTAGCTTTACGAACAGCACCACGACGTTTAACAGCAATGCTGTCAACTACCGGAGAGTGAGTCTGGAAGACACGCTCAACGCCTTCGCCGTTGGAAATTTTACGAACAGTGAATGCAGAGTGCAGACCGCGGTTACGAATAGCGATAACCACGCCCTCGAATGCCTGCAGACGTTTTTTGGAACCTTCAACAACCCATACTTTCACTTCCACGGTATCACCCGGACGGAAGGAAGGTACGTCCTGCTTCATCTGTTCTTGTTCAAGTTGCTTAATAATGTTGCTCATAATTTAATCTCTTATCCTGGGTAAACTGATATTGGGGGCTTACGCCTGCCCATCATGTTTATGTTGCTGTTGTGCGTGTTCCTTTTTGAACTCCGCCAGCAACCTTGCTTGCTCTTCAGTCAGAGCCAGGTTTTCCAGAAGTTCAGGTCTTCTAAGCCAGGTCCGGCCCAGCGACTGTTTCAAACGCCAGCGACGTATCTCAGCGTGGTTTCCTGACAGTAACACTGCCGGTACTTCCATCTGCTCTAACACTTCAGGTCGGGTATAGTGCGGGCAATCCAGCAATCCATCAGCAAACGAATCTTCGATTGCTGAAGCTTCATGACCCAGAACTCCCGGAATAAACCGGGAAACGGAGTCGATCAGCGTCATTGCCGGTAACTCACCACCGCTGAGTACGTAATCGCCGATTGACCATTCTTCGTCAATTTCGGTTTGAATCACGCGCTCATCTATTCCTTCATAGCGACCACATACCAGAATCAGCTTTTGATTCGTGGCCAGTTCGCTAACGCCCGCTTGATCAAGCTTGCGTCCCTGAGGTGACAGATAAATCACCTTTGCGCCTTCACCAGCCGCAGCTTTTGCTGCATGAATGGCGTCCCGTAAAGGTTGCACCATCATTAACATCCCCGGTCCGCCGCCGTACGGACGATCGTCCACGGTACGGTGCCGGTCATGAGTAAAGTCACGAGGACTCCAACTCTGGATGTTCAGCAGGCCATTTTTTACTGCCCGGCCAGTTACCCCGTAATCGGTAATTGCGCGGAACATTTCTGGAAACAGGCTAACGATACCTATAAACACAAGCCAATCCCCATAACGCCGACTTTTACCGTTTATCCGGTGGTTTAAAAACCAGGATCCCAATCTACTTCGATAGTACGAGTAGCGAGATCGACTTTCTTGATAACCTGCCCATCGAGGAACGGCACAAGACGTTCCTTGATACCAAACGCATCTTTCAGGTTTGCCTTGATGACGATGACGTCATTCGAACCGGTTTCCATCATATCGACGACTTTACCGAGATCGTAGCCTTCAGTGGTCACTACCTGGCAGCCCATAAGGTCTTTCCAGTAGTAGGAACCATCTTCCAGCGCTGGCAACTGCGAGGAATCCACGACAATTTCGCAATTAGTCAGTAGATTCGCCGAATCACGATCGTCAACGCCTTTCAGCTTGATGATCAGATCCTGATTGTGGTGCTTCCAGCTTTCCAGCTGTACTTGCTGCCACTGACCCGCCTTCTGGATAAACCAGGGCTGATAGTCAAAAATGCTTTCGGCGTCTTCAGTGGAAGAAAACACTCTGAGCCAACCACGGATACCGTAAGAAGACCCCATTTTCCCCAAAACGATGGGTTCTACAGGAGCCTGTGCGGCGAGTTGCTTGCTCATCATGACCACCGTGACAGATTAAGCTGCTTTGTTTGCTGCTTTGATCAGCGTAGCTACGCGATCAGAAATAGTCGCGCCCTGGCCAACCCAGTGAGCGATGCGATCCAGATCCAGGCGAGTGCCTTCTTCTTTTTCGCTAGCGATTGGGTTAAAGAAGCCAACGCGCTCGATGAAGCGACCGTTGCGTGCATTACGGCTGTCGGTAACAACAACCTGGTAGAACGGACGCTTTTTAGCGCCGTGACGAGCTAAACGAATAGTAACCATAACATCCTCTTGTGTGAATAAAACACCCAGGCCCCATCGAGGAACGGAGCCCGGGTGTCATATTAAAAGCCCGAAAATTTTACTGATTTCTGGGAAAAAAGCAATCAACATGTGATGAAGCTTTATACCAGGGCGTTACCGTTGCAGCCAGTTTGGCGTCGGCGTGCGCGCAGAAAGCGGAGCGTACACGCAGTACGTGAGCATTTCGAGCACACTCCGGCGTCAAAATGGCAAATAAGGTAGCCCGATATATTTATCTACCAGGGAAGCCGGGCGGCATCATCCCCTTCATACCACGCATCATCTTCGCCATACCGCCCTTCTTCATTTTCTTCATCATGCGCTGCATGTCGTCGAACTGTTTCAGAAGGCGGTTTACGTCCTGTACTTGCATACCGCAACCGGCAGCGATACGGCGTTTACGGGAACCTTTGATAATTTCCGGCTTAGCGCGTTCTTTCATCGTCATCGAATTGATGATGGCTTCCATACGCACCAGAACTTTATCGTCCATCTGCGATTTCACATTGTCTGGGATCTGACCCATGCCCGGCAGCTTGCCCATCAGGCTTGCCATACCGCCCATGTTTTTCATCTGATTAAGCTGTTCAAGGAAATCGTTGAGATCGAAGCTATCGCCTTTTTTCAGCTTGCTGGCTAATTTTTCTGCCTGCGCGCGGTCAACCTTGCTTTCGATATCTTCGATCAGCGACAGCACGTCGCCCATGCCGAGAATACGCGAAGCAATCCTGTCCGGGTGGAACGGCTCCAGCGCTTCGGTTTTCTCGCCGACGCCGAGGAATTTAATCGGCTTACCGGTAATATGACGAATAGAAAGCGCCGCACCGCCACGGGCATCACCATCAACTTTTGTCAGTACTACACCGGTTAACGGTAGCGCTTCGTTAAAGGCTTTTGCGGTATTCGCGGCATCCTGACCGGTCATGGCGTCGACCACAAACAGCGTTTCTACCGGTTTGATAGAAGCGTGGACCTGTTTGATTTCGTCCATCATCGCTTCGTCAACGTGCAGACGACCGGCGGTATCCACCAGCAGCACGTCGTAGAATTTGAGTTTGGCTTCTTTCAGCGCGGCGTTAACGATATCGACCGGCTTCTGGCCAACATCCGACGGGAAGAAGTCCACGCCGACCTGCTCGGCCAGAGTTTCCAGCTGTTTGATCGCCGCCGGGCGATAAACGTCCGCGGAGACCACCAGCACTTTCTTCTTGTGCTTCTCGCGCAGGAATTTACCCAGCTTACCGACGCTGGTCGTTTTACCCGCACCCTGCAGGCCCGCCATAAGCACCACGGCTGGCGGCTGTGCAGCCAGATTCAGGGTCTGGTTTTCTTCGCCCATTGCCGCAACCAGTTCGTTACGGACAATCTTGACGAATTCCTGACCCGGCGTCAGGCTTTTGTTAACTTCATGACCAACCGCTTTCTCTTTTACGCGATTGATAAACTCACGCACTACCGGCAGCGCTACGTCAGCCTCCAGCAGCGCCATGCGCACTTCGCGCAGCGTCTCTTTAACGTTGTCTTCAGTAAGGCGTCCACGGCCACTGATATTGCGCAGCGTGCGCGACAAACGATCGGTTAAATTATCAAACATTGTCTCTCGCCTGGGGTGGAAACGGTCGGTCGCGACAGCGACACATCAACATAAATTTGTCGCAGTATAACATGAAGCCGCCTTTGTTGTTATGCAACGGTTGGAGCAGCGGTCACGTAACGCTATACTGCTTTTCTTTATCACTGGCCAATTGTCGACACCTATATGCCCGTTTTTGCTCTGCTTGCTCTTGTCGCCTACTCAGTCAGCCTCGCGCTGATTATTCCCGCTCTGCTGCAAAAAAACAGCGGCTGGCGGCGTATGGCTATTCTCTCTGCGGTTGTCGCGCTGGTAAGCCATGCTATCGCCCTGGAAGCGCGTATTCTGCCCGGCGGTGAAAGCGGACAAAACCTGAGTCTGTTGAACGTCGGCTCGCTGGTGAGCCTGATGATCTGTACGGTAATGACCATTGTCGCTTCCCGCAATCGAGGCTGGCTATTGCTGCCCATTGTCTACGCCTTTGCGCTGATAAACCTGGCCTTCGCCACGTTTATGCCTAACGAGTTCATCACCCATCTCGAAGCTACGCCGGGCATGATGATCCATATCGGGCTTTCGCTTTTCGCTTACGCCACGCTGATTATCGCCGCACTCTATGCGCTACAGCTTGCGTGGATTGACTACCAGCTGAAAAACAAAAAACTGGCTTTCAGCAATGAGATGCCGCCGCTGATGAGTATTGAGCGGAAAATGTTTCATATCACCCAAATTGGCGTGGTTCTGCTGACACTCACCCTGTGCACAGGCCTGTTTTACATGCATAACCTGTTCAGTACCGAGAACATTGATAAAGCCGTTCTCTCTATCGTGGCATGGTTTGTCTATATCGTTCTGTTATGGGGGCATTACCATGAAGGTTGGCGCGGACGTCGCGTCGTATGGTTTAACGTCGCAGGCGCAGGAATTCTGACACTGGCCTATTTCGGCAGTCGTATCCTGCAGCAGTTCGTGAGTTAAATCTTTAAGGAATCCTACGTGGAACACATCTCCACCACCACGCTCATTGTCACGCTCCTCATCATGGTGGTCATTTCCGCCTATTTTTCCGGTTCTGAAACCGGAATGATGACCCTGAATCGCTATCGTCTACGTCATCGGGCCAAGCAGGGAAATCGACAGGCAAAACGCGTTGAAAAGTTACTTCGCAAGCCGGATCGTCTGATAAGCCTGGTGCTCATCGGCAATAATCTGGTGAATATTCTGGCCTCCGCGCTCGGTACTATTGTCGGTATGCGCCTGTATGGCGATGCGGGCGTCGCCATTGCCACTGGGGTACTGACGTTTGTGGTACTGGTTTTTGCCGAAGTACTGCCAAAGACGATTGCCGCACTATATCCGGAAAAAGTCGCCTATCCGAGCAGTGTCCTGCTGGCTCCCCTGCAGATTCTGATGATGCCGTTGGTATGGTTACTCAACACCATCACGCGGCTGCTGATGCGCATGATGGGCATCAAAACGGATATCGTAGTGAGCGGTTCGCTGAGTAAAGATGAACTGCGAACTCTGGTGAATGAATCGCGCTCGCAAATCTCACGCCGTAACCAGGATATGCTGCTGTCAGTGCTGGATCTGGAAAAAGTCAGCGTCGATGACATCATGATCCCGCGTAATGAAATTATCGGCATTGATATCAACGATGACTGGAAATCAATCGTGCGTCAGCTTTCGCACTCTCCGCACGGTCGTATTGTGCTGTATCGTGACTCGCTGGACGACGCTATCAGTATGCTACGCGTACGTGAAGCCTGGCGATTGATGGCCGAGAAAAAAGAGTTCACCAAAGAGACCATGTTACGCGCCGCCGACGAAATTTATTACGTTCCGGAAGGCACGCCACTCAGCACCCAGCTCATTAAATTTCAGCGTAATAAGAAGAAAGTGGGCCTGGTCGTCAATGAATATGGTGATATTCAGGGACTGGTTACGGTCGAGGATATCCTGGAAGAGATTGTTGGTGACTTCACGACCTCAATGTCACCGACGCTTGCCGAAGAAGTCACGCCGCAGAATGACGGTTCGGTTATCATTGACGGTAGCGCCAACGTTCGTGAAATCAATAAGGCGTTTAACTGGCACCTGCCGGAAGATGATGCACGTACCGTGAACGGTATTATTCTTGAAGCGCTGGAAGAAATCCCGGTTGCCGGCACACGTGTGCGTATTGGGCAGTACGATATCGATATTCTCGACGTGCAGGACAATATGATTAAACAGGTGCAGGTGTTGCCCGTCAAACCGCTGCGGGAAAGCGTATCGGACCAGTGAGAGTAATCCAGACCGGGTAGCGCATCAGCATTACCCGGTCTGAGGCTGATTAGCCTTTAGCTTTCGCCACAGAGACCATCGCCGCACGGATGGTACGTCCGTTCAGGGTATAGCCTTTCTGCATAACCATCAGCACATTACCGGCAGCAACGTCGTCAGACTCTACCATGGCAATCGCCTGATGCACGTTCGGGTCCATCGGCACGTCAATATCCGCAACCACTTGTACGCCAAACTTCGCCACAACATCCAGCATTGACTTACGGGTCAGCTCAATACCTTCAACCATCGCCGCCATCGCGTCATTGTCTTTGTCCGCCACTTCCAGCGCACGGTCCAGGCTATCCAGCACCGGCAGCAGCTCGTTGACGAATTTTTCCAGTGCAAACTTATGCGCTTTTTCTACGTCCAGTTCGGTACGACGACGCAGGTTTTCCATTTCCGCTTTGATACGCAACACGCTGTCGCGCTCGCGAGTTTCGGCTTCAGCAAGCTGAGCTTCCAGATTCGCAATTTTTTCATCGCGCGGATCCACCTGCTCAGCAGAAGCGTCTGATTCAACCGCCTCAACTTCTTCGTGCTGATCCATGATAATTTCTTCCGGGGCTTGCCCCTCAGGCGTTTTCTGTTCTTTACTACTCATGAATTTCTCCGCGTTTTTTTCGCATTCATCTCGCTAACCTGGATTATTATGGGGATAAGATTCAGGGTTTCAAGGGAAGTACTCACATTGTCACTAATCTTCGTTACAAGGACCTCGAGAAAATGAACAAACATTTCAAGTGTATTGGCATTGTGGGGCATCCACGTCACCCCACTGCACTGACCACACATGAAATGCTCTACCGTTGGCTGTGCGCCAAAGGTTATGAGGTTATCGTTGAGCAACAAATCGCCCACGAGCTGCAGCTGAAAAATGTGAAAACCGGTACGCTCGCAGAGATTGGCCAGCAGGCAGACCTCGCCGTGGTTGTCGGTGGCGACGGCAATATGCTGGGCGCCGCACGCACCCTGGCACGTTATGACATCAAGGTTATTGGCATTAACCGCGGCAACCTCGGTTTCCTGACCGACCTTGACCCAGACAATGCGCAACAACAGTTAGCTGACGTGCTGGAAGGCCACTACATCAGCGAAAAGCGCTTTTTACTCGAAGCCCAGGTGTGCCAACTGGACTGCCAGAAGCGTATTAGCACTGCGATCAATGAAGTCGTGTTGCACCCCGGAAAAGTGGCGCACATGATTGAATTTGAAGTCTATATCGATGAAATTTTTGCCTTCTCCCAGCGTTCAGACGGCTTGATTATTTCCACACCGACCGGCTCTACCGCCTACTCACTCTCTGCCGGAGGCCCGATACTGACGCCTTCGCTGGATGCCATTACGCTAGTCCCGATGTTCCCACATACGCTCTCCGCACGACCGCTGGTGATCAACAGTAGCAGCACCATTCGCCTGCGCTTCTCTCATCGCCGTAACGATCTGGAAATCAGCTGTGACAGCCAGATCGCCCTGCCTATACAGGAAGGTGAAGACGTATTAATTCGCCGCTGTGATTATCATCTGAACCTGATACACCCAAAAGATTACAGCTATTTCAACACATTAAGCACTAAGTTAGGCTGGTCAAAAAAATTATTCTAATTTAACGCCAACCTCTTTACTGTATAAAAAACCAGTTTATACTGTATGTAATTACAGTTATGGTTTTTCATACAGGAAAACAGCTATGTTGGCACAACTGACCATCAGCAATTTTGCTATCGTTCGTGAACTTGAGATCGATTTCCAGAACGGAATGACCGTTATTACCGGTGAAACCGGTGCGGGTAAGTCCATTGCCATTGATGCTCTCGGTTTGTGCCTGGGCGGACGCGCAGACGCCGACATGGTACGTGCAGGTGCCACGCGAGCCGACCTCTGCGCCCGCTTCACCTTAAAAGACACCCCCGCGGCCCTGCGCTGGCTGGAAGAAAACCAGCTTGAGGAAGGCCGTGAGTGTTTGCTACGTCGCGTTATCAGCAGCGACGGACGTTCACGTGGCTTCATTAACGGCACTGCCGTACCGCTGTCACAGCTGCGCGAGTTGGGCCAGTTGCTTATTCAAATCCACGGTCAGCATGCGCATCAGCTCCTGACAAAATCAGAACACCAAAAATCCCTGCTTGATGGCTACGCCAATGAAGCGTCTCTGACTCAGGAAATGGCTGTGCGCTACCAACTGTGGCACCAAAGCTGCCGTGACCTGGCACATCATCAACAACAGAGTCAGGAACGCGCAGCCCGGGCAGAGCTATTGCAATACCAGTTAAAAGAACTGAACGAATTCAACCCGCAGCCAGGTGAATTTGAGCAAATTGATGAAGAGTACAAGCGTCTGGCTAACAGCGGGCAATTGCTCACCACCAGCCAACAGGCACTGGCTATCATGGCAGACGGCGAAGACGTTAATCTGCAAAGCCAGCTGTACACGGCAAAACAGTTGGTTAGTGAACTGGCAGGAATGGACGGTAAGCTCTCCGGTATTCTGGACATGCTGGAAGAGGCTACTATCCAGCTCAGCGAAGCCAGCGACGAGCTGCGCCACTATTGCGATCGTCTGGATTTAGACCCTAACCGTTTGTTCGAACTTGAGCAGCGTATTTCCAAAAAAATCTCATTGGCGCGAAAGCATCATGTTGCCCCTGAAGCGCTGCCACAGTTCTATCAGTCATTGCTGGATGAACAACAGCAGTTAGACGACCAGGCCGACTCTCTCGAAACCTTAACCCTGGCGGTGAACAATCACCACCAGCAGGCACTGGAAACGGCAAAAATGCTGCACCAACAGCGCCAGCATTATGCTCAGGAACTGGGACAGCTTATTACAGAGAGCATGCATACTCTCTCAATGCCGCACGGTGTCTTTTGCATTGATGTGAAATTTGAGGAACATCATTTGAGCTCAGACGGTGCCGATCGCGTAGAGTTTAAAGTGACCACTAACCCAGGCCAGCCGTTGCAGCCGATTGCGAAAGTCGCTTCCGGTGGGGAATTGTCGCGCATTGCGCTGGCTATTCAGGTTATTACCGCACGTAAAATGGAAACACCGGCGCTGATTTTCGATGAAGTGGATGTCGGCATCAGCGGCCCGACTGCTGCGGTGGTGGGAAAAATGCTGCGTCAGTTGGGCGAGTCAACCCAGGTAATGTGTGTTACTCACCTGCCGCAGGTTGCTGGCTGCGGTCATCAACATTTCTATGTCAGCAAAGAAACTGACGGCGCGATGACCGAAACACACATGCAGCCACTTGATAAACGCGCTCGTCTGCAGGAATTAGCCCGCTTACTCGGAGGTAGCGAAGTAACGCGCAATACCCTCGCAAATGCAAAAGAACTGCTGGCGGCATAAACTTTTTTACCTTGTTAAGGTCTGAGTTCAACATAAAATCGCCGACCGACCCGACAGCAAAAGGTTTTAAAGTGGTGAAAGGTCTATTATCATCGGCATATTACATATGAGCCGCGTACTGCTCGGGCCCGAAAAGGAATCAAATCACTATGCGCTGTAAAACGCTGACTGCTGCTGCAGCAGTACTACTGATGTTGACTGCAGGCTGTTCCACTCTGGAGCGAGTGGTTTACCGCCCTGACATCAACCAGGGAAATTATCTGACACCTACCGATGTCGCCAAAGTGCGCACGGGTATGACGCAACAGCAGGTTGCTTATGCTCTGGGTACACCAATGATGTCCGATCCTTTTGGCACTAACACCTGGTTTTATGTGTTCCGTCAGCAACCTGGTCATGAAGGCGTAACCCAGCAAACACTGACGCTGACTTTTAACAGCAGCGGCGTTTTGACGAACATTGATAACAAACCTGCGTTGACCGACAACAAGTAGGATTAACAGATCAAAAAAAGGTGCTCAATGAGCACCTTTTTTATTGTCTGCTATTTTTTTGCGGATTTCTCTGCTCGCTGTCGGCGCAGCTCTTTCGGATCAGCAATCAGTGGCCGGTATATTTCCACCCGATCGCCGTCATGCAGAACATCAGCAAGCTTAACCGGACGGCTGTATATCCCGACTTTATTTTTGCTGAGATCGATATCGGTACGTAATTCCAGTAGACCGGAAGCGCGGATTGCCTCTTCCACCGTAGCACCCTGTTGCAGTGTTACACGCTGTAGATACTGTTTCTCGGGCAGCGCATACGCCACTTCAACGACAATTTTAGCCGACGCTGACACTGTAAACCTCTTTCGCGCGAACCGTGAAGGCCTGCACCATGTTTGAAGCCAGCTCTTTAAAGATACGACCAAACGCCAGCTCGATTAACTTATTGGTAAACTCAAAATCGAGATGAAATTCAATACGACATGCTTCATGACTCAGTGGCGTAAACTTCCATCCGCCAATGAGTTTCTTGAACGGGCCGTCGACCAGATGCATCAGGATGCTCTGGTTACTGGTCAATTGATTGCGCGTGGTGAACGTTTTGCTAATCCCTGCTTTCGAGACATCCACAGCCGCGGTCATCTGTCCCGGAGTTGACTCCAGCACACGGCTACCGGTGCAACCCGGTAAAAACTGGGGATAGGATTTAACATCATTCACTAGCTGATACATCTGTTCCGCACTGTAAGGCACTAAAGCGGTCCGGCTAATCTGAGGCATAACAATTTCCATCAATATCAATCACACAAATAATACCATTTATCCCCCGCTAAAAAAAACGCTATAGCCTAACTCGTGCTAAGATAGCGCCTTGCGCCCCGCTGGATGAAATGGGGTGTTTTTCGATTCCAGATTACCTATACTGAGCGGCATTATGACGAAGAAAAAAGCACACAAACCTGGCTCAGCCACAATCGCGCTTAACAAGCGCGCACGACACGAATACTTTATTGAAGAAGAGTTCGAAGCAGGACTCGCTCTGCAAGGTTGGGAAGTCAAATCTCTACGCGCAGGTAAAGCTAACATCGGCGATAGCTATGTCATCCTTAAAGACGGCGAAGCGTTCCTGTTTGGCGCCAACTTCACGCCAATGGCTGTTGCCTCAACGCATGTGGTATGTGATCCCACCCGTACCCGTAAGCTGTTGTTAAACCAGCGTGAACTCGACTCCCTGTATGGTCGTATGAATCGTGACGGTTATACCGTCGTTGCGCTTTCACTGTACTGGAAAAATGCCTGGTGCAAAGTGAAAATTGGCGTCGCAAAAGGTAAGAAACAGCACGACAAGCGCTCCGATGTGAAAGAACGCGAATGGCAGTTAGATAAAGCGCGTATTATGAAAAATGCTGGTCGCTAAACGCTACTCCTCTGTGACCAGTCTCTCCCTCTGAGACTGGTTCTTATTTTTTAGTTATTGAAACCCACCCAATACATTCATCAAATTTATGGTTTATTTGTGCTGAATCGTTCAGGTATGAAATAAACTGCCATGGCATTACCGTAGCGACCCATAGTCTAATAAAATAAAACTTCAAGACCATATCGCCTATATTTAGGCTTATTTTATAACACTATTATTACTGTTGTTTATTATACCCCCCTCATTTCAATTTAAATAAAAAACATTAAAATACAATAAGTTAACCAAAAACAAATCATTAAATACGCACCGAAAAGTATCCTTTTCAATTAGCCAAATATATTTTTAATATGGATAAGTTGCAGAATACTTTCTTTCTGACTATATCATCTAATACGAAAGAACTATTCTGTCGGCAGGTCCCGAACGTATTTACTAAGTAAACGAGCATCTGCATGACCTAATCAATGTAATTACATGTGTAAATTCATCTTTATGATGAACGGGGCCCCTGTCTGCTCATTTTCCCAGCTCGCTGTTGCGGATTAATACTCCCGACATGCCATCAGGAGTGAACATATGCGTCTACTCGCCGTTGTATCAAAATTAACTGGCGTTTCCACAAATGTTGAATCCTCTGAAGTTACGCTCAGTTCGCCTTCTATCGTGAAACTGTCAGTGTCGCGTGAGGAGGTAAGTCAACTGACACGCGTTAATCAGGATCTGGTTGTCACACTCCGCTCGGGTGAAACCATCACCATTAAAAACTTCTACGTCGGAAAAGGTGATGCGCAAAACCAGCTTGTTCTGGAAGACAGCAATGGCGCGCTGTGGTGGGTTCAGGATACTGATGGAGCGTTCCACTTCCAGCATTTAGACGATCTCACTCCGCTAATGACTGCCGAGGGAAGCCATGAAGGCGGCGCCGTCTGGCCGTGGCTTCTTGGCGGGATCGCGGTTGCTGGCGGAATTGGCCTTGCCGCAGGTGGAGGTGGCGGCGGTGGAGGTGGCGGCGGTGGAGGTGGCGGCGGTGGAAGCGATAATAACGCCGGAAGCGGTAATGGCAACGGCAACGGCAACGGCGATGGTGGTGGCAACGGTAATGGCGATGGTGATGGCGATGGTGGCGATCCGCCAACGACAACACCTAACGCACCAGATGTGCCGGTTATTACCAGCGTAATCGATGACCAGGAGCTGATTACTGGTCCTGTTAATCAGCAGGAATCCACCAACGATAATACGCCCACTCTCCAGGGCACCGGCCCCGCAAATGCTACATTGCATATTTTTGATAACGGTATAGAAATCGGCCAGGTCGCTATCGATGCCAACGGCAACTGGTCGTTTACGCCATCCTCTCCGCTCGCAGACGGTACCCACCAGTTTACCGTCAGTGCATCAGACGGTACGGGCAGCAGCGGCATGTCGGACAGTTGGGAGATTATTGTCGATACGCTTGCCCCCGACGCCCCTGTAGTCACAGAAGTAACTGACGATTCCGGTTCCATTAAAGGCTTGATCGGTAATAACGGCGTAACCGACGATGCCACGCCAACGCTCACAGGCACTGGCGAAGCCGGTTCTTACATCAGCATTTCTGATAACGGCATTCTGATTGGTATGGTCCAGGTAGATGACAATGGCAACTGGACGTTTACACCGGACACACCGCTTAGCGACGGTGTTCACAATCTGACGCTGACGCAAACTGACGATGCGGGTAACGTGAGCGCGGAAACGAGCGTACCTACATTCACCGTCGATACTACCCCGCCTGAAGGCGCGGTCATTTCCTCCGTTAATCCGGAAGGCACCGAGGTAACCGGTAGTGCAGAGGTAGGAAGCCAGGTCATTATCATCGGTAGTAATAATCAGATTTTGGGTTCAACCACGGTCGGCCAAACCGGCAATTTCGTCATCGCGATTTCACCTTCACAGACGCACGGTGAAGCGCTAATCGCGAAGATTCAGGACCAGGCTGGTAACATCGGGCCAGATACCCCATTCAATGCGACGAACTCGGGCTATCCTGGCGTACCGGTTATCGTCAGCGTGATGGATGACTTCTCCCCATCAACCGGGCCATTGAGCAACAATCAGGCCACCAACGATAATACCCCCACGCTCTCTGGCACTGCCGATGCCAACAGCACGGTGACTATTTACGACAACGGCACAATTATCGACAGCGTACTGGCTGACGGTAACGGTAACTGGACATGGACTTCCAGCTCCCCGTTATCAGATGAGCTACACGCCTTCACCGCCACCGCGACAAACCAGTCAGGTACAGGAGGCATGTCACCAGCGTTCAATATCAACATCGACACCCAGCCACCGTTGCCACCTGATGATCTCAACGTATCTGCAGATGGGACTGTCGTCACCGGAACGACCGAGCCAGGCAATACCGTAGTTATCACCAGCAGTAGCGGAACTCAGATCGGCAGCGGCGTCGCCGGGCCGGATGGCTCATTTACCATCACCATTAACCCACCACAGACCAATGGCGAAAGCATTGAAGCCATCGCAACCGATCCGGCAGGAAACCCAAGCCTGCCAGAAACTGCGCTTGCACCAGACATTACCGCGCCACAGCCCCCGACAAACCTGCTAGTTAATGGCACTGGGGACCAGGTCACCGGCAAGGCCGAACCCAACAGTACGATCAATATTCTGGATCCGGATGGCAATATCATTGGAACAGCAACTGCCGATACAAATGGGGATTTCACCGCAACGCTGGTTCCGCCACAAACCAACGGCGAGCCCCTTACGGCAAATGCGACCGACACCGCAGGCAACAAGGGCGACGACGCCTCTGTCAACGCACCGGACACCACCGCACCTGATGCGCCGACAGGCGTCACAGTTGCAGGAAATGGTGGAGCGGTTAGCGGTCACGCCGAAGCCGGAAGTACCGTCACCGTCAAAGACAGCAACGGGGCTCCTATTGGCGTGGGTCAGGCTGACAGCGGCGGCAATTTCACCGTCCAGATCACCCCGTCGAAAATCAACAATGAAACAGTAAACGTCACCGCAACGGACAGCACTGGTAACGAAAGCCTGCCAACTTCGGCTGTTGCCCCGGATCTCACCGCGCCAAACCAACCCGTTATCATTGCCGTTACTGATGACGTCGCCGATATCACAGGCCCCATCAATAACAATGGGTTAACCAACGACGATAAACCGAAAATTGAGGGCAAAGCTGAGGCCGGCTCTCAGGTCAAAATTTACGATAACGGAACTCTGCTTACGACCATTACCGCTGATATCAACGGTAACTGGAACTATACGCCCACCTCGGCATTGGGCCAGGGGGCACACGTATTTACAGTGACGGCAACCGATGCCGCTAATAACACCAGCACTGCCGCCAGTTGGAAAATCATTGTCGATAGCATCGCGCCGACAGTGCCAGTCATAACGCTGGTTAACGCTGATGTTGGCAGCAGCGCCGGTAACGCCACGAGCAATGCCTGGATTACCAACGACAACACGCCAACCCTCTCAGGTACCGGTGAGCCGGGCTCGCTCGTGAGCCTGTACGATGGCAGTCTGCTGATGACGGTGATGCTTATCGACAGCTCGGGGACCTGGAGCTATACCGTTCCAACTAATCTGGCGCTCAACGATCGCATCCACCAGTTTACGGTATCAGCAACAGATGCAGCCGGTAACGTCATTACCTCGCCCATCGTAGTCAGTGTTACCGTGGATACCCAAGCACCTGGGACCCCCGTGATTTTGACCGCAACCGACGACGTCGGGAATGCACCAACCGATCTGCCCACCGGTAGCCGTTCAAACGATACCCTGCCGCTGCTGAAGGGGACCGGGACCGTCGACTCCACCATCACTATCTATGATGGCGCCACACTTATTGGAACCGCAACGGTCGTGTCTGGGGGCACCTGGAGTTTCCAGGTCACTCAACCGCTGAGTGAAGGTCCACATGCGCTGTCGGCTATCGCAACAGATGCAGCGGGTAACGCCAGCAATGCCGGAAATTTCACGCTGACCATTGATACCACCCCACCAGCGGCTCCGGTGATTATCGCCGGTGAAGGACTCGTGGGCAGCGCCACCGTTGCTCTGGCGAACGGCGGTAGTACGAAAAGTACCGCCCCGGCCCTCTCCGGTACGGGCGAGCCGGGCGCAACCATTACTATTTTTGACAATAACGTCAGTATTGGCACCGCCACCGTTCAACCAAATGGAACCTGGACATTTACCCCAGATCCCGTGCTCATCGAGGGGCCACACAAATTCACCGCCACGGCGACTGACGCTGCAGGTAATACGGGGATCCCATCGGCTAGCTTCACTCTGACGGTAGACAATACGCCTCCCGCGCAGCCTGGCGCCCCTATCATTACTGACGATGTGGCTCCGGTAACGGGCGTGGTCACGAATGGCAACACCAATGACACCACGCCAACCTTTAGCGGTACAGGGAACGTTGGGGATTTGATTACCGTTTATCTGAACGGCACTCCCCCTTTGCAGGGAACAGCAACAGTAGGTGCAGACGGAACCTGGAGCTTTACTCCATCAGCACCGGTTTCCCCTGGTACTTACCAGATAACCCTTACCGCAACCGATCCGGCTGGCAACGTCAGCCAGCCGTCGAATGCCATAACACTGAACATCGACACGACGCCGTCTGCACCTCCGGTGATTATCGCCGCCAATGATAACGTCGGTGGCTCGGTAGGCGATCTCTTGCCCAATGCCGTGACCGATGACGCCACGCCAACCATTCGCGGTACTGGCACTGACGGGGATATCATCACCCTGTATAACAGCGGTGTAGTGATCGGTACGGCAACGGTGGCTGGTGGCACCTGGAGTATTACGCCCGGGACTGCGCTGGCAAACGGCAACTACACGCTGACCGCTACCGCAACCGATGCGGCAGGTAACATCAGCGGCAGCTCAAATAGCATTTCGTTTACGGTGAATACCACCCCGCTCACAGCGCCACTTGTGACGAATATCGAAGATAACGTCGGCGTGATTACCGGTTCGCTCACCAGCGGTAGCGTCACGGACGATACCACCCCAACCATTAGCGGGACGGGTACGCCGGGCAGTACGGTGTTAATTTATGACGGTGGCATTCCCATCGCGATAACCACCGTGGGCGCGAATGGCTCCTGGAGCATAGATGTTCCCCTCACGCCCAACATGATTCATACGCTGACTTTCGGCGCACAAGATGCTACCGGTAATGTGCTGCCGGCAGGAAATCCTGTCACGTTGATTGTTGATACGCTACCTCCTGCAATGCCTATCGTTACCAGCGTTGATCCGAACGGTACGCTGGTTAGCGGTACAGCCGATGCTGGTAGTACCGTGATTATTCGCAGCGGTAGCACCATTCTCGGCCAGGGGGTGGCAGACGGTTCAGGTATCTTCTCTGTCACGATTTCACCAGCGCAAACGGCTGGTCAGGCACTGAATGCCATCGCCCAGGATCCCGCGGGTAACCAGAGCAATCCCACCCCGTTTACCGCTGCTACCTCCAGCGTTCCACACCCGCCAACTCTTGAGATCGTGGATGACGTAGCCCCCGGCATGGGCGAAATCGGCAGCGGAAAAACCACCAACGACACTTTACCGCGGTTGCAAGGAACCGCCACGGCTGGGGCTACAGTGACTATCTATCAAAATGGCGCGTCTATCGCCACGGTCACCGCCGATGCGGTTTCCGGCGCCTGGAGTTATCAGTTGCTCACCCCGCTAACTAACGGCACAACCTATAACTTCGCAGTCTCACAAACCGTCAACTTAATACCCAGCGGGCAGTCACCCAATTATGCCATTACCATCGACACCACCGCGCCGCTGGCACCGCTCATCACCAGCATTATCGATGACGTTTCACCCGGCAGTGGGCCGCTGGATAAAGGACAAATTACCAATGACTCACGCCCGACCTTAAACGGAACCGGCGAAGCGGGAGCAACCATCACCCTCTACGATAACGGTATCGCTTATGCCACAACCACGGTAAACAGCAACGGATTCTGGAGCTTTACCCCGACAGACGCGCTGGGAGAAGGCAATCACCTCTTTACCGCTCGCGCAACCGATGCTGCTGGCAACCAAGGCGATGCCTCCGCTGATTTTCTGATCATTGTTGATACTTTAATTCCGAATGCCCCCTCCATTGTCACAGTCACAGACAACGTTGGCACCATTCAAAACCTGACGTCCGGACAGTCAACTAACGATAATACCCCAACGCTCACGGGCGTTACCGAGGCAGATTCAATTGTCACCATCCGTGATGGCAACACAGTGATTGGCACAACCACCAGCGACGCCAGCGGTAACTGGAGCTTTACGCCAGCCCCTGCGCTCAGTGAAGGCAGCCACTCGCTGACAGCCACCGTCACGGATGGTGCGGGCAACATCAGCCCGGCAGCGCCACCGTTCGTCGTAGTTGTCGATACGCTGGCGCCCGCCGCGCCAAGTATTACCTCGGTCATCGACGATCAGCCGGGAAGCACGCTGTTGACCAACGGCCAACTGACCAATGATGCCCAACCAACACTAAGTGGCACGACCGAAGCTAATGCTATTGTCACCATTCGTAGTAACGGAACGATCATTGGCACCGCAAATGCCGATGGCTCCGGTAGCTGGAGCTTCACCCCAACAAACGCGCTGGCGCAGGGGGAAAATATCTTTACGGTGACCGCAACGGATGCGGCGGGCAACACCAGCGGAGCTTCTGCCTCGTTCACCGTTTTGGTCGATTCAGTTGCCCCGTCTGCACCAGTAATTCTGACCGTTCAGGACAATACCGCGCCGACAACCGGGCCAATCTCCAACGGGCAAATCAGTAACGAAAGTCGCCCGGCGCTCAGCGGTACCGGTGAAGTTGGCGCGACCATTACCGTCCTGAGCGATGGTCAGCCCATTGGCACCACCATCGTCGGCGCAGGCGGAACCTGGAATTTTACGCCCTCAACGACATTGGGTAACGGCCTGCATACTCTGACCGTCACGGCGACAGATAGCGCAGGCAATACCAGTCTGCCTTCAGGCGGCTTTACCTACACCGTCGACACACAAGCACCGGCAGCACCAGTGATTACTCAGGTTGCAGATGATGTCGGCCCGCTGACCGGAAATCTGAACAACGGCCAGGCGACAAACGATGCGCGCCCTACCCTCAGCGGTATGGCTGAAGCCAATTCCACGGTGAGAATTTACGATAACGGATCGTTTATCGGTTCAATCACAGCGGATGGTACAGGCGCCTGGAGCTTCACGCCGGGAACCGCGCTTGGCAACGGCAACCACACGTTGACGGTAACAGCAACCGACGCAGCCGAAAACGTTAGTCCAACGTCCGCTGGATTTAACATCGTTGTTGATACTGTTGCTCCGCTTGCGCCAACGATTATCCAGGCTTTTGATGACGTGGTGCCGGGAACCGGAACGCTGTCGAACGGCGCTTACACCAATGATACTCGCCCCGTACTGAACGGCTCGGCGGAAGCCGGTGCCCGGGTAGCCATCTACGATAATGGCATGCTGCTGGCGACGGTGACTGCGGCAATAGATGGTACCTGGGAATATCTGCCTGCCACACTGGGCAACGGCCAGCATGTCTTTACCGCCATTGCCACGGATGCCGCCGGGAACGTCAGCCCCACCTCAAGCGAATTTATTATCAACGTTGACACGATCGCGCCGTCAGCGCCGCTCCTGACCTCGGTGGTGGATGACGTCGCAGGCGGTGTGTTCAACGCGGGGCTTAGCAACGGGCAACTGACTAACGATGCCCGACCAACGCTCAACGGTACCGCCGAAGCGGGCAGCACCGTCAGCATCTATGACGGCAGCACCCTGCTGGGCACGGCGCTGGTACAAAGTAATAACAGCTGGACGTTTACCCCAACCACGCCGCTGGCGAATGGATCGCACACCTTCACCGTCACCGCTACCGATGCGGCGGGCAACACCAGCGGCGCAACGGCAGGCTTTAGCGTAGTGGTCGACACTACGGCACCAACGCAGCCTTCAATCAGCAGCATTATTGACGATGTTGGGCCAAACACCGGGGTGATTGGCAATAATCAGCCAACCAACGACGCACGCCCAACGTTAAACGGCACCACGGAAGCCAACGCTCGGGTCGATATATATGATAACGGCACCTTTGTAACCAGCGTAACGGCGGACGGCAGCGGCAGCTGGAATTACACGCCACCTACGGCGTTGGGTCAGGGGACGCATTCCTTCACCATCACAGCAACAGACACCGCAGGTAATACCAGCGGGCTATCGTCTGCCTCTGCAATTGTGGTCGATACCGTCGCACCGGGTACTCCAACCGGTCTGGCGGTCAACGCCAACGGCACCACGCTGACCGGCGTTGCCGAAGCAAACAGTACGATAATCATCACCTCCAGCAGCGGAACCGTACTTGGTACCGCAACAGCCAACGCCTCCGGTAATTTCACCTTCACGCTGAGCCCACCGCAAATCAGTGGGCAAACGCTGCTGGTCAGCGCACAGGATGCCGCAGGCAACATCGGCACAGCGGGTAACGTGCTGGCACCGTTTACTGGTGTACCGCCTGCGCCGGTTATTGCCAGCGTATTTGACGACGTGGGCACAATTACAGGTCTGGTCGCGGCAGGTAAAACCACCAATGATACCCGTCCAGCCCTTAGCGGAACGGCGCAGGCTAACACCATCATCAATCTGTACAACAACGGCGTACTCATGGGTAGTACGACCGCAGATAGTAACGGGCTCTGGAACTTTACCCCATCCGGCGCGCTCAGCGAAGGTAACCACGCGTTTACCGCCACGGCAACAAACGCCAACGGCGTAAGCGGGGTGTCCGGCTCGTTCAGCGTGATTGTGGATACCACGCCGCCGACCGCGCCAACGATACTGATCAGCGCCGATGGCGGTACCATCAGCGGCGTCGCCGAAGCGGGAAGCACGGTTACCATCTCTCTTCCGGGCGGCACCAGCGTGACGGCAATCGCCAACAGCAGCGGTGTCTACAGCGTCAACCTGCCGGTTCGCCAGATTGAGGGTCAGTCGCTGTCCGCCACGGCGACCGATGCGGCGGGAAATACCTCATTGCCAACAAGCGCTATCGCGCCGGTATTGCCGCTGCTGGCTGAAGACAATGTCACCAGTCTGCCTCTACAAACCGATGTCACCGTCAGCACCGAGCATCAAAGCGATTATGGTTTCCTGTTGGTCAATGCGCTGGGAAATGTCGCCAACGTGCTGGGGAACGATACAGCAAGCGTCAATTTCAGCATCGCTTCTGGCGGCAGCGGATCCATTACAATCAATGCCGCAGCGACCGGCGTGGTGCTGTCGCTGTTAAACACGCTTGAAGTCGTCATCCAGCGCTTCGACACCGCGCTGAATGCCTGGGTAACGGTGGTGGATACCGGGAAACCAGACTTTGCCAGCCTGCTCACCCTGGGCGCCTCGGGCGTAACGCTCAATTACAGCGGACTGACTGGCGGGGATTACCGCGTAGTCAGCTACAACACCAACCTACTGGCGACAGGGGCATACACCAGCCTTGATGTCTCGGTGGTAAAAGCCAGCGCAGGGACCATCACCGGTGGTACTACCGAGTCTGGCAATATCATCACCGATACCGATCCCGCCAATGGGCAGGATAACGCCCCTTCCGGCACGCTGGTCACCACCATCACTGACGGTAACGGCAACGTGGTGAACATCCCGGTGAGCGGCATTGATGTGCAGGGAAAATACGGCACCCTGCATATCAATCAGAATGGTAGCTACACCTATACTCTGACCAATACGTCAATCTCAGTGTATGGACGTTCCGAAAGCTTTACCTACACGCTAACGCATGGCAGCGATCACTCCTCGGCAAAACTGGTGGTCACGCTGGGTCAGGCCCCAACCACCAGCACGGTAACGGCGGCAGACGATGTGGCTGCGCTGACTTACGGGACGCAGGTCATCGCAGTCGACAACCATCCATCACAACAAACCGGCTTCACGCTCGCCAGCGTTGGTTTGGGACAATTGTTGGATGTTAGCCTGGTCAACGGTTTGACCAACCCGATTAAATTCAACGTTGATGACGGCGCGACACGAACGATCACGGTTCAGGCCAACGTACTTGGCGTAACGCTGGGCGGCTTTGATCTCTATGTCTACCGCTTCAACGAGTCTATTCAGCAGTATGAGCAGTACCGGGTACAGCCGAACTGGGTCACCGCCCTGCTGGGCGGCAGCTCACCGGCGTATACCATTACACTGCCGGGCGGTGACTATCTGTTCCTGCTTAATGCTTCCGGCGGCCTGACGCTACTGACCAGCTATACCCTGAATATTCAGGCCGATCACACCTACGCCGTCGACAGTCTGAGTGCAGCTACCAATGGAAATCTGCTGGCCAACGACTCGGCTCCGGCTAATACCGTTATCACCGAAGTTAACGGTGTCACCGTTAACACAACAGGCACTACCACCATTAACGGACAGTACGGCACACTGACTATTGATGCGAAAGGGAACTATACCTACACGCTGAGAAGCGGACTGGGCGCAGACGGTATCAATACGCCGGACAGCTTTGTGTATAAGGTCAAAGCACCAAACGGCGATACCGGCAGCGCGTCGCTGAACATTACGGCAACCCCACAGGCGCTGGATGCCGTAAACGACATCAGCAGCCAGATGGCGGTCACCACCCAGGCCGATACATCCAGGTCGTTTACCGACAACAGCGTTGGGAACGCCAGTTGGAGCGCCCAACTCCTTTCACCCACCTCACAAAATGGTACTGGCGTCATTGAAGTCGCGACGGGAACGGCGGTGCAAAACGCCATACTGCATTTTAACGTCGCTTCAGGTCTGACGCTGGGCGGACTGACCGTCACCTGGGCGCTGTATGACAGCAACAACATCAAGATTGCCGGTAACTCATTCAATGGCGGATTGCTGATTGGCGGCAATATTGATATTGCCCTCAGCGGGGTAGTACTGCACCCCGGCAACTATCGCCTCGACTATACCGGCAGCGTCGGGGCTCTGGGGCTGGGGAATATCACCATCACCCCCAGCGTGAAAGGCACGATAATCGACCTGCAAAACTTCGAGACTTCCACAGCGAATAGCGTCACCGGCAATATTTATGACGGAGACCATATTGCCAGTGTGCATACCTTGCTAACGGTGAATGGCACGGGCGGCAGCGCCGCCACGCTGGATCCGCTGAGCAGCACGACCAGCGCCATCATTAACGGGTTGTACGGCAAACTGACCATTGGCATTGATGGTCATTACACCTATGCCCTCAACAGCGATGTCTCGCTCTCCACCATCGTCACCAAAGAGACATTTACCTACACCCTTAACGACCTGAATGGCCATACCGATACCGCTACGCTGACCATCAATATGAATCCGCAAGTGGTGAGTACTGTCGATGCCGATCGCCTGACTGGCAGCGCCTACGGCGATACGCTGATTTATCACCTGCTCAATGCCAACGACGCTACCGGCGGTAACGGAACAGCGGACACCTGGACCAACTTCTCGCTGGCCCAGGGTGACAAAATCGATATCGGTGACCTGCTGGTGGGCTGGAACGGGCAGAACGCGACGCTCGGCAACTACCTCACCGTTACCACCAGCGGTAACAACACGGTTATTGCCATCGACCGTGACGGTACGGGCAACACTTATCACTCAACCAATCTCATCACGCTGGAGAATGTACACACCACGCTCGACGAGCTGGTGCAACAAAATCACATTGTGCCCTGAAGTGAACATATAGCGTTAAAGCGCCATAACTACAGCCCCGGATGCGATGACATCCGGGGCAATAACAGTCGTCGCTGCCGTATTTTGTAAGGGATAATCTATGAGAAATGTCGCGCCTGTTGCCTTACTGCTGGCATTAACGTTCTGTACCCTGCGGGTGAATGCCGAAGATGAACCGCAAATTATTACGCCGGAAGGACTGGCCACTAGCCAGATGCTTCCCTCGCTGGACGGCGCGGTTGCCGATCTGCCGCTAAGTGCCGCCGCTCCCGGTAGCCTGACGCTCAACGACGCGGTGAGTCGTGCCGTGAGCTGGCATCCTTCTATTCGTGAATCCATCGGCAAACTGCTCTCGCAAAACGAGCAAATCGACGTGGCGAAGTCAAAATATTACCCGCAGGTTTCTGCCGGAATGAACAACGGTTACAGCAATACCTACACCGACCACGGCTTTAGCCCGGCGCTGGTGATTTCGGTATCGCAAATGCTGTACGACTTCGGCAAAGTGGCAAGCCAGGTCCGCGCCGAGACCGCCGGAGCCGCGCAACAGCAGGCGAATGTGTTACTCAGTATTGATACCATCGCCCACGCCACCGCCAACGCGATAGTCCAGGTGCAGACGTGGCAGCAAATGGTGGACGCCGCCGAAGAGCAGCTCACCGCCTTAAACGGCATTGGTCGACTGACCCGTCAACGCAATGATGAAGGGGCAACCTCGCTGTCAGACGTGGTGCAAACCGATGCGCGTATTGAGTCTGCTCGTTCTCAGTTGGCGCAATATCAGGCCAATCTCGACAGCAGCAAGGCCACATTGATGAGCTTCCTCGGCTGGAACTCGCTTAACGGCATCAGCAATGAATTCCCGGTCAAACTGGACAGCAGCTGTGATGTAGTCAAACCGGACGATAAACTGGTTCCCGCGGTCCTGGCGGCCTGGGCACAAGCGAATGTAGCGCAGGCAAACCTCGACTACGCTAACGCGCAGATGACGCCCACCATCTCTCTGGAGCCGTCGGTTCAGCACTATCTCAACGACAAATACCCCAGCCATGAGGTACTCGACAAAACCCAGTATTCTGCATGGGTAAAAGTTGAAATGCCGCTGTATCAGGGCGGCGGACTCACCGCCAGACGCAACGCCGCCAGCCATGCGGTAGAATCTGCACAATACTCCATCCAGCGCACCCGACTCGAAGTACGGCAGAAATTACTGGAGTCCCGCAGCCAGGCGATGAGCCTCGCCACCGCCCTGCAGATTCTACGTCGCCAACAGCGGCTGAGCGAACAAACGCGCGAGCTTTATCAACAGCAATATCTGGACCTTGGCTCGCGCCCGCTGCTCGACGTGCTTAACGCCGAGCAAGAGGTGTATCAGGCCCGTTTTGCTGAACTCCAGACTCAAAACCAGCTGCGCCAGCTCCAGTTGAACTGTCTCTATAACACCGGCTCGCTTCGCCAGGCGTTCGCCTTAAATAATCGCAGCATTCAATCGGTGGAGATCAAGCTATGAGCAACCTCGATTCACATGCGGATGATGTAATTGGCGAACACGCCCTGAGCCAGTGGGCGCAGGCGATGACGCATATTGCCAATCACTATCGCGTGGCCTGTTCTCCCGGCGCAATCCAGGCCAACGCCCCATGGTTTGCGGGAAAAAGCCGGGCCACGGCCCTGTCGCAACTGGCGCGTCAGGTGGGACTGTCATTTCATGCGCTGAATACCGCCACGCAGGCGTTCGGTCAATGGCGCCTGCCGGTGGTGGCGGAACTGCGCGACGGCCAACTGATGGTAATAGAACATTTTAACGGCGAAGATACGTTAGATGTTTTCATCATCGCCGAAGAGGGCCAGCGTAACAGGTTAACGATTGCAGAACTTCTGCCGGAGATCGTGAGCATTACCGCGCTGCGCCCGTTGTCGGCGCTGAAGGACAGTCGGGTAGACCGCTATATTTCGCGCTTCAAGCCCGACTGGATGCGCGAACTGGTGTTAAAGGACATCCGCCCTTACCTGCCGGTCATGATTGCTGCCTTTCTGATTAACGTCCTGTCGCTCGCCGGGATTATCTTTTCCATGCAGGTCTATGACCGGGTGATCCCCGCCCAGTCTTATCCAACGCTGTATGTTCTCTCTACCGGTGTTCTGGTAGCGGTGCTGTTTGGCTTTTTGCTGCGCGAAGCGCGTACCCACATAATGGACCTGCTCGGCAAACGCGCCGATATGCGCATTTCCGATCGCGTGTTTAGCCACGCATTGCGGCTGCGCAACAGCGCCGTCCCCCGCTCGACGGGGAGCTTTATTTCTCAACTGCGCGAGCTGGAACAAGTTCGCGAGATGATCACCTCTTCGACCATGTCGACCATTGTCGATCTGCCGTTTTTCTTTCTGTTTATCGTGGTGCTGGCATTTATCGCCCCGCCGCTGGCGTGGATTGCACCCGTCGCGGCCCTGCTGATGATCCTGCCTGGCTTGCTGTTACAGAAGAAGCTGGCTGTGCTTGCCAACCAGGCTGCCCATGAATCCACCCTGCGCAACGCGGTGCTGGTCGAAAGCGTTCAGGGGCTGGAAGACATCAAGCTGATGCAGGCGGAAAACCGCTTTTTACAGCAGTGGAACAGCTATATCCGTATTACCGGAGAGTCAGGGCTACGCACGCGTAAGCTGACTCAAGGGCTGATTGGCTGGGGCATGTCGGTACAAAGCCTGGTCTACGCCGCCATCATTATGTTTGGCGCGCCGATGGTCATTGAAGGCACGATGACCACCGGCGCCGTGGTGGCGGCTTCAATGCTCGGTTCCAGAATGATTGCCCCGATGGCTAATCTGTGCGGCGTGCTGGCCCGCTGGCAACAGGTTAAGGCGGCAAAGATGGGATTAGACAGCATCATGCAGCTTCCCACCGAAACGCAGTACGACGAAGACCGGGTGCATCAGGAGATTTTTCACGGCCATTATCTGTTTGAGAACGCACACTTTCGCTACCACAGTGATGATCAGCGCGTTCCACTACGGATCTCGCGCCTGGAGGTCATGCCCGGCGAACGGGTGGCGATCCTCGGGCGTAACGGCGCCGGGAAATCAACGCTGCTGCAGGCCATGGCGGGTGGTGTGGAGATTATCCAGGGCGATGTCCGGCTCGATAACCTGAGTCTGGTGCAAATCGATATGGCCGATTTACGCCGCAACATCGGTTTTCTCAGCCAGAATGCGCGACTGTTTTTCGGCACCCTACGCGAGAACCTGACCCTCGGCGCACCGCACGCCAGCGACGCGCAGATCTTCGAAGCGCTGGAGGTCAGCGGCGCGGCTGCTTTCGTTAAACAGCTCGCCAAAGGGCTGGCGCATCCCATTATGGAAGGCGGCAACGGTTTGTCCGGTGGACAACGGCAGTCGATCCTGCTGGCTAGAATGCTGCTGCGATCGCCCAATATCGTGCTGCTCGATGAACCCAGCGCCTCGCTGGATGAACATACCGAGCGGGAATTTATTCAGCGCCTCAACCAGTGGTTGGGTAACCGCACATTGATTGTCGCCACCCATCGCGTACCGGTTCTGGAACTGGTCGAGCGCGTGGTGGTGTTGAAAGAAGGTCAACTGGTCATGGATGCCCCGAAAGCGCAGGCGTTGAATGCGAGCCGGGCACCTGCCCCAACTCACGGTCGGGAGTGGAAAAATGAAAACCAATCCGCATGATGCCGCCATGGACGACCTCGATATTCGCCGCGAGCACCGTTTTTCCGGGGCCAGCCGCATTATTCTGCTCAGCACGCTGTTGTTTGCCGTCCTGGGTATCTGGGCATATTTCGGCAAGCTGGATGAAGTCTCAACCGGCAGCGGGAAAGTGATCCCCAGCTCGCGTGAACAAGTCTTGCAATCACTGGATGGCGGTATTCTCGCCGAACTGACGGTCCGCGAGGGAGATAAAGTCCAGGCTAATCAAATTGTTGCTCGCCTCGACCCTACCCGTTCAGAGTCCAACGTTGGGGAGAGCGCCGCCCGTTATCGCGCCTCACTGGCCTCCAGCGCAAGGCTCAATGCCGAAGTTAACGATCTGCCGCTGGTCTTTCCCGATTCACTGCGCGCTTGGCCGGATCTCATCGCCTCCGAAACTCGCCTGTATAAAAGCCGCCGCGCACAGCTTGCGGATTCAATGGCGGAACTGCAGGATGCGCTGGTCTCGGTAAATAAAGAATTGGCCATTACTCAGCGACTGGAGAAAAGCGGTGCCGCCAGCCACGTAGAAGTGCTGCGCCTGCAACGCCAAAAAAGCGATCTGGGATTAAAAATCACCGACCTGCGCTCGCAATATTTCGTGCAGGCGCGGGAAGCGCTGTCAAAAGCCAACGCCGAAGTGGATATGCTGGCGGCTATTTTAAAAGGACGCGAGGATTCCGTCACCCGCCTGACCGTACGCGCGCCGATGCGCGGTATTGTGAAAAATATCCAGGTCACCACCATTGGCGGCGTTATTCCGCCTAATGGCGAGATGATGGAGATTGTACCGCTGGACGATCATCTGCTGATAGAAACCCGCCTGTCGCCGCGTGATATCGCGTTCATCCATCCCGGCCAGCGGGCGCTGGTGAAGATAACCGCCTATGACTACGCCATTTACGGCGGTCTGGAAGGCGTAGTCGAAACCATCTCACCGGACACCATTCAGGATAAAGTGAAACCGGAAATCTTCTATTACCGCGTGTTTATCCGCACCCATCAGGACTTCTTACAGAACAAACTGGGACGCCATTTCTCCATCGTACCGGGCATGATTGCAACAGTGGATATAAAAACAGGTGAAAAAACCATCGTCGACTATTTAATCAAACCGTTTAATCGCGCAAAAGAAGCGCTGCGTGAGCGCTAAATCCTTGAGGATTAGGGGTTGCGGGGGCTGGTCACGCGTGTCACAAGTCTGTTATACTTGCTCTAACACATTGGGGCTGATTCTGGATTCGACGGGATTCGCGAAACCCAAGGTGCATGCCGAGGGGCGGTTGGCCTCGTAAAAAGCCGCAAAAAAATAGTCGCAAACGACGAAAACTACGCTTTAGCAGCTTAATAACCTGCTCTGAGCCCTCTCTCCCTAGCTTCCGCTCTTAAGACGGGGATCAAAGAGAGGTCAAACCCAAAAGAGATCGCGTGGATGCCCTGCCTGGGGTTGAAGCGTTAAATCTAATCAGGCTAGTCTGGTAGTGGCGTGTCTGTCCGCAGGTGCCAGGCGAATGTAAAGACTGACTAAGCATGTAGTACCGAGGATGTAGGAATTTCGGACGCGGGTTCAACTCCCGCCAGCTCCACCAATCATGATTGGATAGTGCCAGGACAGCACTAGCAAAAACAGGAAGTTAGCAGTCTCAGCAGGACACCGACCAGACGGTGAGGGGACAAAAAAGATACGCAAAGGAGCCGCGGCTCTTTGATGACACAGAAGCCCGCTGATGCGGGCTTTTTTTATGGGATAAGACATATGAACCAACTGCAAGAAATCATTCAGATACTAAGTACTGGTGACGAAGGCACAACAAATGCTCTCATAAAAACGAAGATCCTTCTTTTCTCTATCGGGAAAAAGGAGCTTGCTGCATGGGTAAATCATGAGATCAACGGTTATCCTGATTCAGTTTCCCTTCCCGATTATAGAATTGTTGGCACAAGAATTCTTGCAGATCTGAACAACGGCGTTCGCCTATATAGAGCTTTTCCGTTACCGATTGGCTACCTAAGTGAAGATGACTATGAAGATGCTACAACCAGTGAAGTTAGACTTTCAATCAGTCAAATCGAAGACCTAGTTACCAATGCTGGTGATAGCCATGCTCTTCAGCAGCCAATTCCTTTAGATTACGCGTTAGTTAAATATTGCAAAGGTATCGATAGAGGCTATGAGTTAACACGCTGTTATAAAGAGATCGCGCTTCATAACTTCACTTCCATCTTAACTCAGGTCAGGTCACGACTACTTGATTTTATACTTGAACTTTCTGATCAAGTTTCTGAAATACCAGATGAGAAAAACATGACAGAAAAACTTAAAAATATCGACACGTCTTCATTATTCCATAACTCAATTTTTGGAGATAATACTGTCATAAACTTCGGAAATGAAAACTCATTTTCTGTGAATAACCACGTCGTAAAAAACGACACTGAATCATTAAAAGAGTATCTCTCCGCTCAGGGGTTCCCTAAATCTGATGTTAACGATTTAGAAATTGCTATTGGTGAAGATGGCCCGATAGCTAACAAACGTGGTGAATATGGTCATTCTGTTAGTAAATGGTTGGCAAATATTGCGAGTAAAGCAGCCCATGGTACTTTGGGCATAGGAATAGCTGCTGCAACTCAAGCAGCAACAGCTGCTCTGAAAAAATACTACGGTCTATCATAACCATAATGGGGTGTCGGGGGTCGGAGGTTCAAATCCTCTCGTGTCGACCAAAATTCCCGAAAAACCAACCTTCTACGGTTGGTTTTTTTATACCTGTTTTCTGAACGGGGAATAATCGGGGAAAAACCCCGAAACAAAACATCGACTTTACCGTAAAGTTTCAGCTATTCAGTACCAAAGTGATAAATCAGAGGCAGAAAGTAGTTATGTGGTTGATTCGCTATCACCCGCAGAAGTAGACGCTTTACTCTCTGCTGCTGCCGATAAACAATGGGAGTATCTTTTCTGGTTCGCGATACAAACCGGGTTGCGTAACTCTGAACTGTGCGCTCTTCGTTGGCGTGATATCGACTTTGTAGGGAAGACAGTCCACGTTCAGAACGCCAGCGTAGTTGGTGTCATCAAAGGAACAAAAACAAAGGCCGGTACGCGGAAAGTAGAACTGACTGAAGAGGCATTGGCAGCTTTAGGCAGCCAGAAACTGTTCACTTTTATGAAGGATGAAACGATATTCGAAGATCCAAAAAGTAACAAACCATGGGCTAGTGCTGACGCAATTAGAAAAAAGCATGGGTTCCAAAACTACGAAAGGCTGGGATTCGTTACCGTAATCCATATCAGACACGTCATACCTTCGCTACTAGCCTGAAAAGTCGGGGGTTAACCTATTCTGGTTGGCAACGAAAATGTGACAAAAGGTCCAGAAATGTTATTTCGACATTATGTGTTCATATCTCAAAGAGATATAATGGAAATACATCTTTAAATATAAAAACAAAAAGTAATTTAGATATAATTAATGGCCATCATAGGCCATTAATTATATCAATGTTTTTTGAAAAGCGTAATTCTCAATACCATAATGAGTTACTAATACTGATAAAAACTTATCTTTTGAAGATAAAACATCATCCAACATATTTCGCCGCACTAAAGAGACAAAAAGAGCTGCTGCTCTAGCTTGGCAATTAATAGACTTCGCTGGATTAAATTCAATATCAGTAAAGCCATCAAAATTTAACAAATGGAGAGCTAATGTTTTATTTTGGTTAAGCGCACTTAAATATAACCAATCATAGAAAGCCGTTCTGGGAATAAGGGGCCATATAGTATTATAAAATTTGAAATTAACCAGACTCCCTGACTCCTTCAATCTCATATCTTTCTTGGCCTCTACAGAGCTTTTGTCTAAGATATCGACATATGGTCCTCCCATTTCAAATACTTTACTTGCCTGAAATGCAGATTCAACTGTAAACTCTTTACCAAGTTTTTTTGTCTTTATTCTTAGATTAAAGGCACTAAGTTCTACTCCTAACTCATCCTCAGATTTACTAGAAATCTCCAACAAAGAGTTCACCCCCTGCTCATTCGCAGCTGCATGTAATGCCCTGATCGATTTTTGCTTTTGCGTTTTAGACATCCCTGGTGCCCAAGGGAAGTCTACATCCTTCGTAACGGATAGTACGTTACCGGCATTTGTAGGGATGAAAACAGGTCTAACGGCCATAACTTATCCTAAATAATAGTGCCTCTGAGAGTAGAGTGTTCTACCATTAAGATTAGCATAGTATCTCTGATGTGTCTGGGGATATAGTCCTTTGAAATGTTCGGCAGATTGTTTGTTAGGGTGAAATGTATTTACAATAAATGATGGGTCAATTTTTTCAAACACCAGCACTTCAGCTTGAACATCCGTTGTATATTCAGCAGGAAGGTTTGCATCTCTCTGAATGCCAAACACCTCATCTGAAAACAAAGCACTAAATGCCACATTCCCTTTCATTAACTCAAGATCGTTAAAACGAACATTATTTGATGCTGCATTAGTGGGGTAAAATGCGCAATTCTTAGTCCAAAGAATGGATGGATTAATCTCTAATATGACCCAGTTACCAGGTTTTAAGCTCCTATATTTCCAAAACATTTTTGCATTAGGGAAACTTATCGACAAACATATCGCATCTAAATGCCCATCAATCCTATCTTCATCGTTGAAATCATAGTTATATTCATTCACTTCATCATCAAGCTCTGAACGTGATAAAAGACCATTTTCTAAAATAGAAGATAGATTGTCGCTATGTGTAAAATGAAACAGTCTAGTAATATTACGTTGTTGAATTAATTCCTGAAGTGTCATTCTCTACATCCATTCGATTGATAAAACAACATACTGAAAATATCATACAAAAAAAGTATCCTCAAATGGTACGTATGTGATCAACTTCAAAATAAAACAAGAAATTACAGTTAGTTACCGAGAGTTGGCGCGGGTTCAACTCCCGCCAGCCAATCATGATTGGACAGTGCCAGGACGGTACTAGCAAAAACAGGAAGTTAGCAGTCTCAGCAGGACACCGACCAGACGGTGAGGGGACAAAAAAGGATACGCAAGGGAGCCGCGGCTCCCGAGTGACAAAAAAAGCCCGCTTATGCGGGTTTTTTTATGCTCTTTGACCCGTCCTGAATAGCGTTGGCACGTTCCAGACTTAAATCCGGAGAACGTGATGATAGCTGAATACGAACAAGCAGATTAATTTCCTGACACCCCTTTATATTTAACAGTGAACGACCATGGTTAAATAACACCCCTACAAACTTAAAATCGTCACGATAAAAAGAAACATATTTTTTAAATATATTTGTCATTTAAACATTCGACATAGTTAGCCCCCCCCACGCCACATAGTGTAAAAATATCCAGTTAACTTCTCCATGAACAACTCTTGAATTTTCCTACTAAATACATATATTACGCATCCCGTTCAGTACATAGAATAACCTTTGATTTTTTTAATTGATATTGGAGTTACGAATGTCAAATAAGAAAATTTCGCGGAGCAATGGGGCAACAGGCCCCGTTAATAAGGTTGTCGCATGGTCAACAATCGCTTTGCAGGCCCTGTATCCTGCCCTTCTTAGCTTCACGCCAACCATTAGCCATGCGTCAGCCGTTAAGGCATCGCAGACCGCCGCAGAACAGCAAGAACTGCGCGGCCTGTCTTCTCTCGCCGCGCAAGCTGGCAGAAGTATTGAAAACGGCCATGCGGGCAGTTTTGCTGCCAATACCGTCTCAGCACAGGCAACGAAGGAGGTGGTAGAGTGGCTACAGAAGTACGGTAATGCGCGTATTCAACTCAACGTCGATGACGCTTTCTCGTTGAAAGATTCGTCGTTCGATTTCCTTTATCCGTGGATTGATACAAAGCAGCATGTTTTATTTAGCCAGACATCGCTTCACCGTACCGATGACAGAACCCAAACTAATATCGGTATGGGTTATCGCTACTTCACGGCGGATAATTCAATGCTGGGCGCAAACTTATTTTATGACTACGATTTAAGTCGTCATCACGCACGTATGGGTGCAGGCGTTGAGTATTGGCGAGATTATTTACATGCAGGCGCAAATGCTTATTTAAGATTATCAAAATGGAAGGATTCCCACGATCTGGATGATTATCAGGAACGTCCAGCGGATGGATGGGATATCTATACCCAAGGTTGGTTGCCATCGTATCCGCAACTGGGCGCATCGCTTAAATATGAAAAGTATTACGGCAAGAATGTCGGCCTCTTTGGCAGCGATCATCTTCAGGAAAATCCGTACGCCTTTACAGGCGGGATCAGCTATACGCCGGTTCCGCTAGTTACGCTTTCCGCTGAACACAAGCAGGGGCAGAGCAATACTCATGATTCACGCTTCGGCGTAGAGATTAACTATCGCCCCGGCATCTCGCTGGCGAAGCAGTTGGACAGCGACAATGTTGCGTTGATGCGCGAAGTTCAGCACGGACGCTACGATTTTGTCGAACGAAATAACAATATTGTTCTGGAATACCGCAAAAAATCGGTTCTGAAAATCCGCCTGCCTGAAAGCGTACAGGGGGAAGGTGGCACCGTTGTTCCGGTGACTATTTCACTGGATAAATCCCACTGGGGCATTCAGTCGGTAGAGTGGAACGATAGCGCATTTGCCGCCGCTGGCGGGCGCATTTCCGGTAGCGGCACGTCATGGCAACTGACGTTACCCGCTTATACACCAGGCGGCACCAATCAGTGGCAGATCGGCGCAACGGCGCGAGATATTAAAGGAAACGTCTCTAACTATGCGGTGATGAGCGTGATGGTGACGGGGAATTCAGCCACTGTCGGCACAATGGATTTTACATTGAACGACGAGCAGCAACCGATCATCGCGGCTGATGGGAAGTCACAGCATCCGGTTAAGCTGGTGCTTAAAGATACCAATGGCAATCCGTTAACAGGGCTTGCACATGACATTGAGTTGTCTTTGGCATTTACGCCTGACGCACAGAGAAATCGTGAGCGTTCGGCACTGGCTCCAAAGCTTGGTGAAGTACAGGAAACCCGTTCCGGGGTGTATACCGCTATGCTGACGCCGGGTTTAACGGCGGGGACGGCACGCATAACCGCTAAAGTCCTGGGTAAAACAGAAACCCTGACAGTGACACTAAAAGCGGTTTCCGCCGAGTCGGCAAAATCGACATTCACGGTAATGCCCATGGAGCAGGTCGTAGGGCACCCGATTAACCTGGCGTTAGAAGCAAAAGATAAAGACGGGACTGCCATCACCGGCGACGACAGCTTACGTTTTTATGCTGTTTCAGCCAGCGGCGAGATCCGTTTTACTGCAGTAGAAGAGAAAGACGGCGTGTACAGCGCTAAGGCAACATCTGAACTGGCTCAGGCGACACGCATTGGTGTGACGTCACAAAAACATGATTTCTCCGGGCTGGAAAAACAAGCCAACTGGATTGCAGACAAAACGCAGCCGGTGGTGCAGGCGTTTAACCTGACCAGAGACAATGCGCTGGCGGATGGCAAACAGAGTAATGTCGCGGTCGTTACCCTGACCGACCCTTATGGTAACGCGCTATCCGGATACACGGTCACCCTGGCGTTACCGTCACAGGTCAAGGTTGCGAATGGCGAGAACGTTGCCACCACCGATGCCAAAGGTGAAGCAAGATTCTCACTGACCAGTTCAACGCCGGGAACCTATGAGGTTACGCTGAACGTGGGGAACATCAGCTCATCCCTAAGCGTCACATTTGCCTCTGCAATGGAGGGGGCAACATTGTCTCTGACAGCCAAAGACAATGGCGCAATCACCGATATTGCAGCAAACGGTCGCGATGGTGCCACGCTTGAGATCATGCTCAACAATACCAACGCGTCGGTTGAAGGACAGAAAGTGGAGCTTATCGTAACGCCACAAGGTCTCGTGTATCCGGACAAAATCACCACCAATAAAGAGGGTTACGCGACGGTAACGTTAACAACGGTTAAGGCGGGTCATTACACCGTTAATGCCAGGGTTACAGATGGGCAGCACAGCGTTGAGTCCTCAAGCGTTGACCTGGAATTCGTACCTGATATTAACAGCGCAGTGCTGAATTTGGCGGCACCTGCTGAGAGCATCGTGGCAAACGCATCAGCTACGCATGAAATTCAGGTACAGGTTGTCGACGGTGAGAACAACCCATTTAGTGGCAACGTGCACCTGACCAGTACCCCTGCCAGTGGATTAAAACTGGGCCAGTCAGAACTGACATTGGATGAGAAAGGAATGGCATCAACAACCTTTGTTGCCACAGAAGCCGGGCACTATCAATTGCAGGCAACCTTTATCAAAGAGGGTAAACGCGTTACGGCGGGTAAGGCGATTGAGGTGGTATCAGATCTGCAAAATGCAGCGTTGACGATCGAACCGTCAACCACATCCGCCGTAGTGAGTGATGTGGATAACGTGGCGTTTACCCTGCATCTGAGCGATACATCGGGGAACAGCGTCAGCAACCGTAAGCTGAAGATTACGGCCACAGGCCCATCGCCACGCGATCCTCTGGTGATTGATAATACGCTTGTCACCACCAATGCTTCCGGTACTGCGACCGTAAATGTCCACGGTCAAAAGGCGGGTCGTTACACGCTGACCGCCACATTGGCTGAACACGGTAGCAACGTCTCGGCAAATGCTTCGCTGATACTGAATGCTGATGCCCAGAATCCAGTACTCACTCTGGAGCAGGATTTTGGCTACGTCGTTGCCAACCTTGAGCCGATGGGCTTTATGGCCCGATTGCGAGATAAATTTGGCAATCCGTTAAACGGCAGTGTCGAATTTAGCGCAGGCAGCAGAGCCAAACCCGACAGCGGAACCTTTACGATGACACCGGATAAAACCAACTTTAAGTTAGGAAATGCCTACTCTGAACTGAGAACGGATACTGCTGGTGAAAGTTGGGTGAAAGTGAAGGCAACGACGGGAGATAAAACGTTGGAAAAAGAACTCACCGTCTGGGTAGTTGAGAATCATCAACCGAATTCCTGATCGGGATATAAACAGGAGATAGCCGCAGCATGGCGGCTATCTCCCTTTCTATATATTGTCCACACGTCTTCTACCCACTAAGACTCAGAACTGTAATAGGTATAGCAAAGCTAAGTTCACTCTCGACGATTCCCCCTCCCCCGTTGATTTTAAAACAAGCAGCAATATAATAAAGGGGCTGGAAATATCGGCAAAGCCTCAGGTAAAATATTTTAAGACTTATGGCTACATTATCAAAATTAATTTATCACGTGACAAACTACGCAGGGAGACTTGAATCAAGTATCCAGTACTGATGTTTACACCACATTAATGACACATGACATATATCATCAATTCGGAGATCTGCATTTTCACTCTCAAAATGTGGCCCGATAAATACCTTACCCCAAAAGTGTTAAATTTTTATTATGATTATTTTGCGGAGAGTTTATGAACAAAATATATCAAATAAAATGGAGTAAAGTCCGTAATTGCTGGTGTGTGTGCTCCGAACTGGGAAGGAAGAACACGAAAAAAAAGTCCTGGGCGTTATTAGCCGGTGCTGTAGCGCTATGTTCATCAATGGCCTTTGCTAATGATATTGATGTCAGCACAGATAACACCGTTGATTTCGGCGAAAAAAACCAGTCTATTAATTACCATATCAATGTAAAAGATAATGCTAACCTGGTAATCAATGCGCCGGACTCTCGCCCCCGCCTGACCTTCACATCAGGTGGTGGGCTGGATATTACCCAAGGAACAGTGCGTATCAATGGTGAGCTAAACGTTCTGCTGAGAGGTACGGGTTACCTTAACGTGTCCAATGCAGGCAGCGAACTCTATGCTGACGACTTATATGACAGCGCATCAGACAACTGGCGAACTGGCGGTTATTTTAACGTGTCTGATGGCGGTAAGATTCATGTTAAAGGGACCAGTCGTCTTACCTACGAAAGGGGAAACATTAGCGGTGAAGGTAGCCAGGTAAATACACAAACATTCTTTATGGGTGTTTTCAAGAGCTACGGTGGCGATCAATTCCTGTCGGTTAATAACAAGGGTGAAATTAACGCCAGTGAGAAATTAAGCCTGGGGTATTATAATCAAGATTCAAATACTACGCTGGTGGTATCTGACATGGGGAAAATATCTTCCCCAGAAATTAGCTTGAGTACGAACTCAGAATTAGCATTAGGCGCTCAAGAAGGTGAGAAAGCTAAATCTGCAGGGGTTATTGACGCCAAGAAAATAGAGTTTGTCTGGGCTAGCACGGACAATAAAAAAATCACATTGAACCACACCAGTGATAACGCAAATATAACAGCTGATATATCAAGCGGCAGTGAGGGGCTGGGTAATATCAATGCGCTAAATGGTACAACGTTTTTATCTGGTGATAACTCAAAATTTAGCGGCAACGTAAAAATTGCCAGGAATGCCACCCTTGGGGTTACGCAGAACCTGGGAACCGCTGATATTAGCAATAGCGGCAAACTCTTACTGAACGCCCAGGACAACATGGCGTTTACCAATAAGGTTTCGGGGAACGGCATTATCTCCGTCGGCGCCGGAAATGTGGCGTTATTAGGTGATAACACCGCCTTTAAAGGAAAGATCAATGTTGAATCGGGTGCCGTTGCAACCGTGTCCGATCAGAAAAACTTGGGCTCTGCCGGGTTATCCGTTGACGGGAAACTGCAGCTCAATAGCACCAGCGACTGGTTGTTTAGCCACCAGATTTCTGGGTCTGGCATCCTGGGGGTCGATACGGGAAATCACGCTTTCTCTTTTAAAAATAGCGCAGCGACCTCTGGGTTCACTGGTGCTCTGGCATTACAAAATACGACATTCAACCTGCAGGGAACCAACACCGATGCTCTTGCAAAAGCAGGGCTGATTGCAGGAAAAGGGAGTGAAATTTCACTGGGTACAGGCACACAGTCCATCGGAAGTCTGGCCTTTTCTGGCGGTACCATTGAGTTTGGTAACATTACCCCCGGCATACACCAAACCGACAAAATGGTGAATGTTAAAGACCGGTTAGACCTGACAGGGTCTGGTGCTGTGCAGGTGAATCCTGTGGGCGTAGTGGACGCCATATCTCAAGGTATTGATACCGGTCTCTCCTTAATGGAGCAGGAAGACGCCAATGCGGAAATTAAACTGGTTTCCACCAATTCAGCAACCGTTGTAACAGGAGATGCCGGAAACCTGCAACTGCAGGATCTGAACGGTAACGCGATAACCGACGCTGTTCAGCATGACATCAGCCAGGACGGGCAGGTTGTAGCAAAGGGAACATACGACTATCGCCTGACCAGCGGGCAAAACCATGACGGCCTTTATGTGGGCTACGGTCTGACGCAGATTGAACTACAAGGACAGGGTCAGAATGCACTGAGCCTGAACGCCAACGGAAAAGTCGGGGCGGCTGCGGAATTGAGTTCCCGCCTGACCGGCTCCGGGGATCTGGCGCTCGACAGCCAGAAAGGCCACACAGTTTCACTATCTGGTTTGAATAATGATTACACCGGTCTGACCGATTTGCGCAGCGGTAATCTACTGATGCTCAATGATAATGTTCTGGGCCATACAGCAGGTCTGCAGATGGCAGAAGAGACCGTTTTGGATATGAATGGGCATAGCCAGACGATTGGGCAGCTAACCAGCGCAGCGGGATCAGTTCTGAATATTAATAGCGGTAGCCTGACGATTTCTAACGGCGGAACATCCGCGGGGGCATTGGTCGGCAGCGGTAATCTGAATATAGATAACGGTGTCTTTAGCGTGAAGGGCTGTAATGCGTCCTTAAACGCAACAACGGCCATTGCCTCCGGCGCAGAGGTCACTCTGGATAATGCTCAGGGATTGGGAACCGGGAAGATTATTGCCGATGGTCATCTCAACCTCAATGCTGTTGAGGGACACTTGTCCAACAACCTTAGCGGTAAGGGTGAAGTTTCATTCAGCGAATCTAACGTCGCTCTTAAGGGGGATAACAATGGATTTAGCGGCCAGTTAAACCTGGATAAAAACACACAATTAGTGGCATCAGCCGCCGAACATCTGGGGGAGGCGACGATTCACAATCAGGGTGACATGATCCTTAACAGCATGGATGACTGGACCATGCAAAACCAGGTAGATGGCAGCGGTAATATCATCAAGCAAGGCCAGGGCACTGTCACTCTGACTGCGAATTCCACCTATACCGGCACCACGGATATTCAACAAGGGGGGCTGATGCTGGGTCAGGAGGATGCGCCTGTTACTTTAGCGAGCCAGCAGGTCAATATATCTTCTGCCGGTATGCTTTCAGGCGCGGGAACGGTACTAGGCAGTATCCATAATGCCGGACTGTTTGTTGCCGGAAATGGAGCATCAGGCCACTTTACTGTTGGCGGAGATCTCACCAATCAGGGTGCGATATCTTTGGGGAATATTGGACAGTCCGCCGGCAACCAGCTGATTGTTGAAGGAAATTACCACGGCAACAATGGTCATATTAATTTTGATACGGTTCTGGGGGACGATCGTTCGGCCACCGATAAGCTTATTGTAAAAGGTGATACTACTGGCAATACTCAAGTAAGTGTCACCAATGCAGGAGGCCAGGGCTCACAAACTCTGGAGGGGATTGAGCTTATTCATGTTGATGGCCGTTCTGATGGTGATTTTGCTCAGAGCGGGCGTATCACTGCGGGTGCGTATGATTATTCATTGGTTCGAGGTCAGGGGGCTAACAATAATCACTGGTATCTGACCAGTCAGTTGATTAAGCCTGAAAATCCCGAAAAACCGGTTTCGCCCACAGAGCATATGCTTCGCCCGGAAGGAGGAACCTATACCGCGAACCATGCTGCAGTAAACACCATGTTCAACATGCAGCTACACGATCGCTCGGGCAAAGCTCAGTACACAGATGTGTCAACCGGAGAGATGAAAACCACCGGTATGTGGATGCGTCAGGCAGGTAGCCACCAAAGTTGGTATGACGGTAGCAGCCAGTTGCGTACTCAAAGTAATCGCTATGTGATGCAGCTCGGCAGCGATATCGCGCAGGGCTCAACCAACGGGCATGATAGCTGGCGTCTCGGGATCATGGCCGGATATGGCCATGACAATAATCAGACCCGCTCATCAGCAACGGGTTACGCCTCGCGAGGTAGCGTCAATGGCTACAGCACTGGCCTTTATGCCACGTGGTTTGCCGATAACACTGATCATAAAGGCCTGTACTTCGACGGTTGGGCACAATATGGATGGTTTGATAACCATGTCAAAGGTGAAGGACTGGCTTCTGAGTCCTATAAATCCAAAGGTCTGACGGCATCTGTTGAAACGGGGTATACCTTTAAAGTTGGCGAATTCTCTGGCAGCAAAGGAACCGTTAATGAGTGGTATGTTCAACCGCAGGCGCAGGTTACCTGGATGGGGGTCAAATCTGATGACCATCGGGAAGCTAACGGAACGCGTATCGAGATGAATGGTAACGGTAATATTCAAACCCGTCTTGGAGCCAGAGCCTATCTGAAAAGCTTTAATAAAATGGATGAGGGCAAAGGCCGCGAATTCCAGCCATTTATTGAAGCTAACTGGCTCCATAATACACGCAGTTTTAGCACAAAAATGGACGACGTTAGCGTCAGCCAGGAAGGTGCACGCAATCTGGGAGAGATTAAACTGGGTGTCGAAGGCCAGATTACGCCAGATTTAAATCTGTGGGGTAATGTGGGCGTCCAGATTGGAGACAACGGTTACAACAACAGCGCGGCAACGTTAGGACTGAAATATCATTTCTAATCAGCCCGCAACAAAAGATAGCCGGGGTGTTTTCGACAGCACCCTGGCTACTGCCATAACCCCAAATATATCGACGCTTGCATTATTCTCATAGCCAGGCGAGCTATGAGAATAATGAGCACTTAAATAGTACCAACCGTCATCCCATCCCTCCCATTTTACTGATCAAGAAGAGGGAAAAAACGACTCGCTTTTAACAAAGCCATTCAAAACCTTACTTATCAACTGGATACTCGCGATTAATCCACGCATGTTCATCTTCCCAGGTGAACATCCATTTGCGTACCGGGCCCGCCATCACGTTGAGGTAGTAGCTGTCATATCCTGCCAGGGTTGCCACCGGGTGATACCCTTTTGGCACCATCACGACATCGCGGTTATAGACAGCCATACACTCGTCAAGCGACCGGTCGTCGGTGTATACCCGCTGCAGACAGAATCCCTGCGGCGGGTTGAGGCGATGGTAGTAAGTCTCTTCCAGATAGGTCTCCTGCGGCGGATTGTCGGTATCATGCTTATGACTTGGCCAGGAACTGGTACAGCCTTCGTTGGTCCACACTTCCACCACCAGCAGGCTATCAGCAGGTTTATCTTCCGGTAAAATGTTATGCACATAACGCTGGTTGTGACCTTTGCCGCGCGCTTCCCCGTCGATATCCTTAGGTGCGATCAGCCGTGTTGGGTGTGTGCCTTTCCCCGGCGCAGCGCAGACCGCCAGCTCCAGTCTGGTCACCGCCTCAACCTGTATGGTTTCACCAGCGGTGACATAGACCGCCCACGGTTTGATCCGTTCGAACGGGCTCATCCGCTCGCCGATATCCGTAAAGGTTGCACCCGGCGTGGTGACGGTCGCGCGTCCGGCGACCAATACCAGACAACGTTCTTCGCTGACGGCGGGCAGCGTAAGCTGCTGCCCCTCTTCCAGTTCGTACGCTTTAAAGCCAACATATTCCCAACCGGCGCTTTCCGGCGTCACTGACTGCGTACGCCCCTGCGCGTCCGGCTGCTGCCAGCGTGATAATAAACGTGACATATCACCTCCTCAGATAAGATCAGCGTCACGCGCCAGACGGCTAAGGTTGTTATAGCCCAGACGCGCATACGTTAGCGGATGCGCGATGGCCGGATCCTGCTCCGCCTCCACGACTAACCACCCCTGATACTGGTTCGCCTTCAGCAAGGCCATGATCGGCGGATAGTCAACGCAGCCATCGCCCGGCACGGTAAAGACCCCACTCAGTACCGCATCGAGAAAGCTGGTTTTGCGATTTTTGACATCCGCCAGCACGTCGGCACGCACGTCTTTACAGTGAACATGGTTGATACGCAATGCCCAGCGCTGCGCCACCGCCAGCGGATCGGCCCCGGCGAAGGTCAAGTGTCCCGTGTCGAGCAACAATCCAACTTCATCACCGGTATTCGTCATCAGATTACCCACATCTTCAGCAGATTCAATCACCGTTCCCATGTGGTGGTGATAGGCAATCTGTACCCCCTGCTGCTGGGTGTAGCGCGCAAACTCGGTAAGTTTTTCACCGTATTCTTGCCAGCGCTCTTGCGGGAAGCGCGGACGCAGATGTACCGGCGTCTGCTGCTCGCCGTGAATGCAACCACTGACTTCGGCAAAGACCAGCACCTTGGCACCCAGTTCGCGCAGTAACGTCAGGTGCGATTGCACGGCGGCAATCTCTTCCTCCACGCTGCGTTCCAACAGACGTCCGGAGTACCAGCCGGACACCAGTTGCAGGTCGTGACGCTGCAAAATGGGGCCGAGCAGTCGCGCTTCGCGCGGGAATTTATTGCCCAGTTCGAAACCGGCAAATCCGGCTTCTTTGCCTTCGCTCAGACAAGTATCAAGCGACGTCTCTGCACCCAGTGAAGGAAGATCGTCATTCGTCCATGTCAGTGGATTAATACCTAATTGTACCGTCATTATCTTCTCCTGAATTATGCTTGTCCGCGCTCGCGCCACCAGGCGATAAGCTGCAGGTAGTTATCTTTAATGCGCGCCACCAGTTGCGCATCGTCAATATCGTGTTTCAACCACGCGCGGGAAGCGTCGCCAAACAGCGTGCGTCCCACGGCAAATCCTTTCACCACCGCATGACCCGCAGCCGCTTTGAAATCCGCGCGCAGTTGCTCTGCCGGTGCGTCCAGACCAAGGATCACCACGCCACGGCAGTGCGGATCGCGCCGTTCGATAATGTCACTCAACGCCGTCCAGCCAGCAGAAGTCAGCGGTGGGAGTTTCCACCAGTCGGGGTAGATCCCTAAGTTGTAGAAGCGGGAAATAGCGCGCAAATACAGTTCATCACTGCGCGGCATACTGGCCGGCAAAATCACCTCCAGCAGCAGCTCATGACCAGACTGGCAACAGGCGCGGTACACCTCGGCGATTTTCTGTTCTTGCTCCAGACGCAACGCGTGGGCATCTTCCGGATGGAAAAAAACCAGACACTTCACCACATGTTCCTGCGGCCAACTGATGAGCTGCGAGCCAATATTGCCGTGTTCCATCTCCAGCGGGCGAGATCCCGGCAGTTCGATAGGGCGACCTATCCACCAGCCCTCTCCGGTTATCGAATTCAGCGCATCCTGACCAAACGTACCGTCGCAAAGCAGCCCGGCCTTGCCCTCCAGCCCGGCGCTGTTGGCCGCTTCACGGCTGGCCTGCAAAATAAGCTGTTTCAATGCCGGAATACGCTTCAAAGACGCGCCGCACTGTAGCGCCATCTCTTCAAGCTGACTGCGGTGATCGAAAGCCATCACGCACAGTTCCGACCATGTGCGACGGCGAGTCGTCACGCGATGCAAATGGTTGAGATGCGGATCAAGATCCGGACGCGGAACCTCCGCAGCGCGGGAGAGATAATCATCCAGCTCGATTTTGCTCGGCATCGCCGGGGCACAGCCGTGACGCGATACCACCAGCGCACCACAGGCATTAGCATAGCGGCACGCCTGCTCCCATCCCTCATCGTTGAGGTAGCCGCGCAGCAGGCCGGACATAAACGCATCCCCCGCCCCCAACACGTTCAGCACCTCCACGCGTACGCCGGTCACCGTCAGGCCATCGTCCAGCCGGGCCGGGATCGCGTCGGTATACACCGAGCTACCGAGCGCACCGCGCTTGCAGACCAGCGTCGCGTTACTCACGCCGCGAACCTGCGACAGCGCCTGCAGCGTATCGGTACTGCCGCCCGCGATATGAAACTCTTCCTCGGTGCCGACAATCACATCAAAAAGATGCAACACCTCCTGCAACTGACGGGTGACCTGATCGGCGGCGATAAAACGTGTTTCGCCGTCGCCTAAGGATGTAAGCCCCCACAGCACCGGGCGATAGTCGATATCCAGCGCCGTGCGCACGCCGTGACGCCGGGCGTAGGCGAGCGCCGTCAACACCGCCTCGCGGGTTTGCGGATGAGAAAGATGCGTCCCGGTGATGGCAAGACAACGAGCAGAAGCGATGTACTGTTCATCAACATCGCTGGCGGTAATCGCCATATCCGCGCAGTTATCACGGTAAAAAATCAGTGGGAAGGTGTCCCGGTCTTTAATGCCGAGTAGCACCAGCGCTGTCAGGCGGTCTTTATCGGTAATCAGATGGCTGGTATCGCAGCCTACCTGATTTAATTCTTCACGCAGGAAACGCCCCATATGTTCGTCGCCAACCCGCGCCAGCATTGATGAACGCAGTCCCTGCCGCGCCGTTCCGTAGGCCACGTTGCCGGACGATCCGCCAAGATATTTGGCAAAGCTCGACACATCTTCCAGGCGTGCGCCAATCTGCTGACTGTAGAGGTCAACCGCCACGCGGCCCATGCATATCACATCAAACTGCTTTTCCACGTTGATACCTCTTCAGACAATATCGTTCACATTCAGCCAGCGGCCTTCCAGGTGCGAGAGTGCGATAGCGTCAAGCACACGCGACACCTTCCAGCCCTCTTCGAAGTCCGGCCACATCGGCGCATCGGCGGCAATGCCGTCCACCAGGTCGCGCACTTCCACAGTTTTCTGGTCGTTAAAACCGATACCATGCCCGGCTCCCATGCAAAACGCGCCGTAGTCCGGATGCGAAGGACCAACCAGTAAAGTGCGAAACCCCTGGCGGTTGACCGGATCGTCATGCAAATAGAGCTTCAGCTCAGCCATGCGCTCCTGGGTAAAACTGATGGTTCCTTTGGTCCCGGTAATCACATACGACAACCCCATCTTGCGGCCACAGGCGACGCGGGAGGTTTCAATCACCCCTTGCGCACCGCCTGCAAAGCGCACCATTGCGTGGGCCTGATCTTCGTTCTCTACCGTCACCATTTGCGAGGAACCGGCTTGCGCCGGACGCTGTGGCACCACGATCTTCAGGTCGCCGCAGACCTGATGAATATCGCCAACCAGGTACTGCGCCATATTGACGATATGCGCCGCCAGATCGCCAAGTGCCCCCAGACCCGCCGTTTCTTTAAAACAGTGCCAGTGGATCGGTGCAAGCGGATCGGCCATGTAGTCTTCGTTGTGGGTGCCGTAGAAATGGATCACCTCGCCAATTTCGCCGCGCTCAATGATCTCTTTCGCCAGCTGCGCCGTTGGGTTCTTCATATAGTTGAACCCCACCAGGGTTTTCACTCCTGCCCGCTGTGCAGCCTCAACCATTTCACGCGCGTCGTGGGCGTTCAGCGCCAACGGTTTTTCCGAATACACATGCTTGCCGTGGCGAATCGCTTCCAGCGCCATCTCTTTGTGCAGATGATTAGGAGAACAGATATCCACCACATCAATGGCCGGGTCGGCCACCAGCGCCCGCCAGTCTCCGGTTGAGCGATTGAAGCCAAACGCCTGCGCCCGCTCTGCCGCCAGTTCCGGCGTGACTTCCGCCACCATCTCGCGCACTAGTTTGCCGCGCAGGTTGAACACCGTCGGGGCCTGGGCATAGGCGATAGCGTGCGCCTTACCGATATACCCGGTGCCAATCAATCCAATACGAACCTCTTTCATCATGATCCTCACAGTGCGCCGCGACGGCTCTTGGCGTAGGTATCGAACGCCACCGCCAGAACGATAATTAAGCCGGTAATAATTTGTTGGTAGTAAGCCGAGACGTTCATCAGCACCAGACCGTTAATCAGGATGCCCATGATGATCGAGCCGATAATGGTGCCGCCGATGCGTCCGTAGCCCCCCATCAGCGACGTGCCGCCAATCACCACCGAAGCGATGACCCGCAGCTCAAAGGAGATCCCGGCGACCGCTTCCGCACTGCCTAAACGCGCACTGAGGATGAAGCCCGCCAGCCCCGCCAGACAGCCAATCAGCACGTAGACGCTCACCAGCACGCGCTTCACGTTGACCCCTGCCAGACGCGCCGCCTCCGGGTTGCCGCCGATGGCGTATACGAAGCGCCCCCAGCGGGTTTTATGCAGTGCCAGGTAACCGCCAATAGCGACCAGAGCAAAGATCCAGATAGGAATCGAAATGCCGAGCAGTTCGCCGCGTCCCCACCAGCGGTATCCCGCGTCGAAACCGGCAATCGGCGCGCCGTCGTTGATCACCAGCGTCAGGCCGCGCCAGATGGTCATCCCACCGAGGGTGACGATAAACGGCGGAAGACGCAGGCGGGTCACGCCGAGGCCATGCAGAAAACCAATCGCGGTGCCCATCGCCATACAGATACCAAGGCCAATCAGCCAGCTCATGCCGCCCCAGGCGTTCGGATCGACGGTGGTGAAGTTGTCGCCCTTGATCACATACGCAGCGGTCATAGCGCAGACCGCCAGGATAGAGCCCACCGACAGATCGATGCCGGCAGTCAGAATGACAAACGTCATCCCCACCGCCATGATTCCGTAGATGGAGACTTCGGTCAGAATGTTGAAAATGTTGCGTTCAGAAAGAAAATTGCTGTTCTGCAACTGAAAGAAAATCAGCAGCAGGATCATAAAAATCAGCACCCCAAAGCGCTCAAAAAAGGCAATGGGATCAAGACGTCCACCGCGTTTGGCTGGAACCTGCGTTTTAGAAATAATCTGCGTCATGAGTCACTCCGTTATGCCGCATTCAAGGCGTTATGGTTGATGGCCATCATCGTCATTAGCCGCTCTTCGTTGGCGTCATCGCCGTGGATCTCGCCAGTCACCCGACCTTCACTCAACGTGATGATCCGATCGGAAACCGCCATGACTTCCGGCAGATCGGAGGAGATCACAATCACCGCCACGCCCTTTTTCGCCATATCAAACAGCACCTGATGGACTTCTGATTTGGTGCCAACATCGATGCCGCGCGTCGGTTCATCCACAATCAACACCCGAGGGTTAAGCGCCATGCAGCGCGCGAGGATCACTTTTTGCTGGTTTCCGCCGGAGAGCTTGCGCACCTCCTGCGCACTGTTGACCATTTTGATCTGCAGCGCCTGGCGGTAAGACTCAATCAGGGCATCTTCTTTGCGGGTATTCACAAACCAGCGCCAATGCAGCAGTGACGACAGGCTGGAGAGCGACAGGTTGTCGCGGATCGACAGTCCCAACACTGCGCCCTCTTTTTTACGATCTTCCGGTACCAGCGCCAGCCCCTGATCCAGCGCAAACAGCGGATCGCGCGGCTGATACGGCACGCCATCAAGTTCAAAGCTGCCGGAGGTAAAACCGTCGGCGCCAAACAGGCAGCGAGCCACTTCGGTGCGCCCGGCACCCACCAGTCCGGCAATACCTAATACTTCGCCAGCATGCACGTGGAAGCTAATGTCGTGCAGCGCGATGCCATGCGGATCCAGCGGCGGTTTTTCGCGGCTAAGCCCCTTCACCGCCAGACGCACAGGTTTATCTTCATGGTGAGTTTCGCTGGCCGGGCGGCGATTAAAGGCCACATCGCGCCCCACCATCAGACGGATCAGCTGTTCTACGGTGGTCTGTGCAACCGCGCCATTCCCGGTGAATCGCCCATCCTGGAAAACGGTGAACTGGTCGCAGAGCTGAAAAACTTCATGCAGGCGATGGGTGACGTAGATAATGCTCACGCCACGCCCTTTAAGTTCCCGCACCACCCGGTGCAGACTTTCTACTTCGCTGTCGCTCAGCGCGGCGGAAGGTTCGTCCATGATGATCAGCTTCGCGTTCAACGTCAGCGCCCGCGCAATTTCCACCATTTGCTGCTGCGCCACGCTCAGTCGGGCCACGGCTGTGGTTGGCGCAACGTTCAGTTGCAGGTAATCCAGAATTACCTGCGCCTCCTGATTTACCGCCTTTTCGTCCACAATCAGATTGCGTTTACGCGGTTCACGTCCGAGGAACATATTCTCGGCGACGGTCATATTGGGCAGCAGATTAAATTCCTGATAAATCGTGATAATGCCCTTGTTCTGCCGCTCAACCGGAGAGTCTTCTACCGGCAATGTTTCGCCGTTGAACCAAATATCCCCGCGTGTTTGCGGCTGTGCGCCCGCCAGCGCTTTCAGCAGGGTCGATTTTCCGGCACCGTTCTCACCTAACAGCGCATGAATTTCGCCTGCTCCGACAGTCAGTTGTGCGCTGCTCAGCGCCCAAACGCCGGAAAAGCTTTTCGCCAGGTCGGTCACTTTCAGTAAGGGTTGCGACATCGGTCTGCTCCTCCTCATAGAGAGCCGCCACTTGCGCGGCGGCTGCGGACATATCAGTTACCGGCCTCACTAATACGCTCGGCCTGCTGCAGGTTCTCTTTGGTGATAAGCGTTGGCGGGTAGTCAGCCCCGGTGATCGCAGTCTTCTCACGGACGTTATTCACCAACTGGCTCATGGCCGTTTTCACCGCAAAGCCAGGACGTTGATCCGCCGTCACTGCCAGCCAACCGTCGCGCACACGCGCCAGTGCTTCCGGCACGGCATCGAATCCCGTGACCAGAACTTCACCCGGCTTCAGTCCTTGCCCCTGTAACGCTTCAATCGCGCCCAGCGCCATATCGTCGTTAGCGGAGAGGATCACCTGCGGACGCTTCGGCAGCGAAGGCAGCACGCTTTCAACAATGCGCATCCCTTCAGAACGCATCCAGTTACCCGTCTGATCGGCAACGATCTTGTACTTTTCACCGCCCGCCTTCAGGCTGTCGCGAATACCTTTAGTACGTTCAATGTTGGAGGAGGAGCCTGGCTGGCCGGTCAGCAGAATAATGTCTGCCCCGTCTGGGAATTTGGTTTTGACAAAGTCGCCAATCGCCTGGCCGCCTTTGTAGTTGTTCGCGCCGAAGTGCGGCACTTTTTTCTGGCTGTCAACGGAGCGGTCGAGCGTGACCACGGGCAGTTTCGCATCCTGAATTTCATCTACCGCGCTGGATACCGCGTTGACATCGTTCGGCGAAACAATAAAGCCCTGTGCGCCACGAGTTATGGCGTTTTCCAGGTCAGCGACCTGTTTTGGCGAGCTACCCTGCCCGTCCAGGACCTGTAAATTCACGCCCATCTCTTTTGCGGCTTTCACCGCCGTGCGCTGCATGTGAACTTCAAATGGCATCGCCAGGTTTGGCGTACTGAAAACAATTTGCTCGTTTTCAGCAATGGCTGCCCCGGATGTCATGGCGATGAGGACAGCTAAGAT